>JBBSJW010000086.1:0-10891 GCA_038256885.1 Propionibacteriales bacterium | reverse complement strand
AGCTCGCACATGCGCGTAGCATCAGAAGACACAGGGGCTCCTCGATCTAGAGACGTCAGACATCTCCAGACTCGTTGAGCCCCTGTACCGCGCCCGGGACCCTCAGCCCCTCACCCCACCCCGCTCATCCGCGAAGCGCCGCATTGAGCTGGCCCTGCTCGTGCGCGAAGTGGTGTGATCCGGTGATAGGCGCATCTGATCCGGACGGCGCGGTCGTCGAGTGTCGTCACGTTGCAGATTTCGAGCATCTGAAGGTGCACTGGCAGGTGGCCGTGGGGTTGGCTCGGCGGCGCACAGGCCGACCGTCGTCGGTGCAGCGCGTCGACGGCATCAACAACTCGGGCGCGGAGGTACCCCAGATCCACTTTCGCGATGGATCCGCACTCAACATTGATGGGTCATGGAAACACGGGACCAGGGAGCTCAGTCCCCGCGAGGTCGACTGGCTTCGGTCAGTAGGGTGGGTCGTGCCATGAGCAGGCGGATCCGATCTGCGGGTCCGGGGCCCGTTCGCTGATCGAACCGCCCTGCCAGCTAGGGTCCATGCAGTTTGACGGTGCTGTGTTACTAGCCTCGCACCCACGACGGAGGTTCTTGATGACAGCCGCAGTGGAGGAGCGCAAGCCGAACGCGTTTGTGCTTTCCCCAATCGACACTGAGTACACAGAGATCTATTCGCAGCTAATCAAACCGACCCTGGAGCAAGAGGGATTCGTGGTCGCGAGAGCCGATGAGCTCGATCTTCAGAACATCCTTGCCGCGATTGTCCACGGGATCAGCCAAGCTGACCTTGTGGTTGCAGAAATCTCCTCGAGAAACCCAAACGTAATGTACGAGCTTGGCATCGCCCATGCTCTCGGAAAGCCCACAGTCATCTTGACCCAAGATATCGATCAGGTTCCATTTGATCTTCGGTCATACCGATTGATCAAGTACTCCCCGCACTTTGCAGCCATAGGCGGGCTTATCGACTCACTGAAATCGATTGCGCGAGCTGTCCAAGACGGTACAATCAAGTATTCGAGCCCTGTCCAAGACTTCTTCGACAAAGACTCTCATGAGTCGCTAGGAGCGCCTTCGTCTCTCGTGCATATAGAGGAAGATGAGCCGGCCGGACTTCTGGATCATCTTATTGAAAACCAAGATCGCCTTGAAAACCTATCGAACGGGACAATCGCAGTATCGACAGCAACGCGGGAGATCGGAGAGCGCTTCGTCACTCGTACGGCTGAGGTGCAGGACCTGCAGACTGCAGCGTCTCCCGGACACACGGCGAAGGCACTTGCCGTTCTTCGACGAGCGGCAAAGGATCTCGATTGGTACAAGGAAGAGCTGGACACATACGACGAACTTCTTGGGTTAGTTGCACCGGCGATTTCCGAAAGCCTAATGGACATCTTCGAGCTAGCGCCGCTGGAAGATCCTTCGGACCGGGAATCTGCCCAGAAGCTCATGGAGAACCTCGAGGGATTGAGTCAGGGTCTCGACGGCGGCCTTACGGGAATTAGGTCGATGCGAACGACGCTGCAGGAGCTCCGTGATCAGAGACTCAATCGAGACTTTTCTCGATCCGCCCGGAATGCTACTCAGGTGATGGATTCCATTATCGATCGTCTTAGTTCCTTCCAATCCGATCTGATCCGGGGTGCTTCTGTACTCCGGGAACGGCTTGGTGTGGGACTTCCAGCATCTTGAATGGTTGAAGCCACAATGGGATCTGTAGCAGGTATTGAACTTCGGGAGTGCGTTGTGGCATTCATTGACGTTCTAGGGACGAGGGCGATGGACGGGGACGAGGACGCAGGCCTCGGCAGGCTCATCTCTGCCCGGCAGCGAGTGCGAGACTTTCTTGGTGAGTCCCCCAATTTCGAGAGTGTCGCTTTCACCGATAACACGGTGTTGAGTTGGCCCACCTATGCATCGTCGAATCAGGAAGTGAACCCTGCGCTGGCATGGGTTGTCGACGAGCTTGCTGCATTTCAGTTGGCTTTCGCTGTGGACACCCTGTTCCTTCGAGGTGGCGTCGAGAAGGGCTCGTTAGCGATCGGGCCAGAATTTGTCTTTGGAAGCGGCCTGAATGCTGCGTATGCTGCTGAATCAAGTGTGGCGCACTGGCCGAGGATAACGATCTCGGAGGCTGTGCTAGCGACGTTCGGTGATGCCGTAACGGAAGCCTCCGATGATCCCGCCGTTGAGTTCGGGAGCCTCCTTGTGGATGAGGATGGGCAGTGCTTCGTTCATTACCTTGCGTGGAGTCTCAAGAGCGGTGCGCCGGAGTTCATGTTGCAGCGGCATAAGGAGGCGGTCGTGACAAGGCTTGCCGCCTGCAAGAGTAATCCTCGAGCGAGCGACAAGATGCGTTGGGCTGCGTCGTATCACGACTATTCGGCCAAGGTGCTCGGATTCCCTGGGCTCGAGATTGGCCTTGAGTCCGGTCACCGCTTCACCGCACTCTGAGTAGCAGCTGGCGATTCGTGGCCGAGCCTCAGTCAAGGCCCCGGCGCCTCGTCATAGTGGCGCTCGGCGTCGGTTACGAGTACAAGGGGGGCGACCATGAAGCCCGCTTCGACACCAACGCAAATCAGCGACGGTCGCCGCCTGCTCGGCTATTTCAAGGAGCACCATCACCAAGAGCGGCGGGCGACTGGGTGGCGAAGTCGTCCACGGTCTCCGTCAGTCGTCATCGGCCAGAACGGTGGCAAGCTCCGACCGTCACGATCAGTGCCATCAGTCTGAGCCCATTCGGTAACAGATGGGCCACAGCGCCGAAGCGAGTGAGCGCGTCCCGTAGGCGGTCTCGTATGGCTCATGCCGTCTGGAACCTCCCCCTCCCAAGACGTCGCGGGGCCAGCGTGTGCGTCGGCCCTCGGACACGCAGCCCCATGTGCTAGGCGACAGCGGCGGCGAAGGCGGCGTAGAGGTCGCCGGGGAGTGGGACGTCGAGCTCCCAGGTGATGGCCATGGGCTTCTCTCCGACGTGGCCTCGGTAGGTGGCAGGGCCGAGGAACCAGAACGCACGGTCGTCGGCTCGGAGTCGGGTGAACAGCAGGATGGTGCGGCCATCTCGCTCGTGGTCCCGGTACCGCAGGCCAGTCGGGCTGTCTTCGCGCGTGGCCGATTGGCTCTCCCAGTGGATCAGCGTGCGGCTGACGGCGTAGTCGCGATAGCGGGTAGTGGGGGAGAAACCGCCGCTGCTCTTGTCGAGCGTGAACGCGAGCAGCTCGGCGTTGGCGGGCTTGGCTTCGTACACGCCGCTCTGCCAGGCGGCGATCTTGGCTCGGTCGCCTCCGAGGCCCATGGCGGCGAGGATCTCGATGCGGCTGTAGCGGGCGTGGATCTGCAGTGGCGAGTCCGGGTGGGTGGCGAGCGGCTGGTGGAGGTGGTCGATTCGGTGATCGAGGACACCGAACAGCTCGGCCAGCTCGGCGACGACCTGCGGATGTGACCACACGAGGTCGACGGCATCCTGGAGCGAGGCATCCTTCGTGAGCGCCTGGTCGGCGAGTGCGGCAACGAGCATGTGGACGAGCCGCCGAGTGCGCTCCGGTAGGTCACGAACCTGGGGGCGTTCGCTCGCCAGGAGCTGGCGATAGGTGGCGATGCGCTCCGCGTCGTCGACGTGCAGGAGTCGACCGACGGCCCGCCGCAGGACCGGCTCGTCCGAGCCCGCCGGAAGAACCGCTCCGTCAGCGGCCTCGATCAGGTCTGACCAGCTCTTGGAGTTGGCGTAGAGGTCGTCGAGGTCGAGCCCGCTCTCGTCCAGGAACTCAGCCAGGCCGATGCCGGGGCGCTCGCGGCGCAGCGATCGCAGTTCGTCGACCTTGGCCTTCCACTGTGATGGGATGGCTTCGCGGAGGCTGCGCAGGACGATCTCGGCGGCCTTCTCGTCGAGTTGCATGTTGCAGCCGGCGGGCAGGAACGGGAACTGCATCTGCACGGCTCGCTCGACGTCGCGCCGGGTGCCGCCGAGCAGGGCGCGGTAGCGGCGGTCGAAGCGGAACTCCTTGCGGTGGGTGCCGACGAAGTCCAGCACCGTGCAGTACGACTTGCCCTTTGCCTTGCGCAGCCCGCGGCCGAGTTGCTGGAGGAACAGCACCGGACTCTCGGTCGGGCGCAGCATCAGCACGGTGTCGACGTTGGGGACGTCGACACCCTCGTTGAACAGGTCGACGGAGAACACGACCTTGACGTCGCCCGCGGCGAGGTCCCGCAAGGCGGCCTCGCGGTCCGCTCGTGGACTGTCGCCCCACACCGCCACGGACGCGATGCCGTGGTGGTTGAAGTGCCGGGCCATGAACTGAGCGTGCTCAACGCTCACGCAGAACCCGAGACACCGCATCGAGCCAACGTCGGCGTGGTCGTTGACCTGCTTCACCACGAGGCGGGCCCACGCGTCAGAGCTGGTGTAGCGGTTGGTGAGCGCCTCGATCTCGTAGCCCCGACCGCGCCGCCACGGGATGTCGGTGAGGTCGAGGCCGTCGTGGATGCCGAAGTAGAGGAACGGCGCCAGGTGCTGCTGGTCGATGGCGTCCCACAGCCGAAGCTCGGCGGCGATGCGATCGTCGAACCACCCCAGGATCGGCAGCCCGTCGCTGCGCTCGGGTGTTGCGGTCAGGCCGAGGAGCTCGACGGGCTCGAGGTGGTTGAGCACCTTCTCGTAGGACCCGGCGGCGGCGTGGTGGAACTCGTCCACGATCACCACATCGAAGTGATCGGCGGCCAGCGCGTCGAGCCCGGAGGCGCTCAGGCTCTGGATCGACGCGAAGACGTGCTCGAAGCGGGTCGGTCGTGCGCCACCGACCCACTTCTCGCCAATGGACGCGTCACGCAGCGCGTAGCGGAAGGTGGCGAGGCTCTGATCGAGGATCTCCTCGCGGTGCGCGATGAACAGCAGCCGTGAGCGGTCGAGCTGCTCGCGCAGGCCGGCGTAGTCGAGCGCGGCCATCACGGTCTTGCCGGTGCCGGTCGCGGACACGAGAAGGTTGCGGTGGTGGCCGCGCTCACGAGCTACCGCCACCAACTCGAGGAGTCGTTCCTGGAAGGGGAGCGGTCGCAGCTCGATCGGACTCAAGATCACCAGCGGCCCGGAGTCCGTTCGCCCGGCACGGCGCTGCTCGTCCTCGAACTGCTCGGGGTCATAGGGGAGGTAGTCGCCGCTGGACCAGTAGCTCTCGAACACGGCGCCGAACTTGGCGATCACATCGGGGTTGCGGGCGGCAGATGCTCGGACGTTCCACTCGATGCCGGTGACCTGTGCCGAATGCGTCAGGTTCGACGAGCCGACGTACGCAGTGGAGAAGCCGGAGCGGCGGTGGAACACCCACGCTTTGGCGTGCAGGCGGGTCGTACTCAGGTCGTAGGACACCCGAACGTCGGCGCCGAGGTCGACGAGCTGTTCCAGCGCCGCCTTCTCCGTCGACCCGGTGTAGGTCGTCGTAAGCACTCGGAGCTGACGGTCCTTGCCGCGGTGGTGGCGGAGGGCGTCGAGCAGCGGTGCGATGCCGGTGCGGCGGATGAACGCCATGACGACGTCGATGCGGTCGGCCGATTCGATCTCGGACCGCAGCTGGTTCCAGAGGTTCGGCTCGCCAGGCGCGTTCGTGAGCAGGGTCGTGTCGAGCAGGGGGATCAACGGCTCGGCAAGGGTCTCGGGGCTGCCGTCGGGGCGGCGGCCGAGGATTGCGTGCAGGACCGTGGCCGGGTCGACCGGGGCGATTGACGCGTCGACCTCGACCAGCTCGCCGAGGCGATCAAGCAGTGCTCGGGCCACCTCGATGCCGACCCGGGCTCGGTTGGGCTCACGGACGTCGGAGAGCGCCCGCTCGATCTCGCGGCTCAGGTGCCAGGCGATGCGGTCGGGTGCCTCCGCAGCATGGAGTGCGCCCTGCTCAGTCGGGACGGCATCGGCGAGTGCATCCAGGCGGGCCTTCAGCCCCTCGGTGACGAGCACCTCGTACAGGCCCGCCGGCAGCTCGTCCACGGCCCGCAAGCTACGAGCTCACGTCGGCCGGTGCAGAGATGACGCCCGTCCAAGCGGGAGCTGGCTGTCACAGGTGGTGCGTAGGGTCGGTGGCAGCTCACCGCGCCGAGGAGTCGCCATGTCGCACACGCATCTCGTCACCGAGTTCAAGCGCACCCGTGACCAGTGGAACGCGCTCGAGGAGGCGCTCGCGCCGCTGGCTGAGCGAATCGCAGTCGAGACCGTGGCTGACGTCCTGCCGGGGGCCACGGTGATCGAGATGCGCGGCGAAACGAACGAGGACTGGCTACGCATCCTGCGCATCCAGCGCGTGCTGTCCGACACCGGCGACGTGCTGTTCGATGTGACCGAGGGCCACGACGACCGCAGGGTCGAGGACGCCATCGACGAGGTGAACCACGAGCATCTCGACCTCCTCCTCGACCTGACTGGCGACCGTTACATGGGGAGCAGTGCGATCGAGTTGGAGCTGAACGTCTCGTAGCTGTCGTCAGAGCGCGTGATCGAGTTCGACCTCCTCGATGTCGGTGTAGACCGCGCGCAGCCCGTACTCGCTGGTGAGCGCACCCCACGCGGCGTCGGCGGCCCACTCCGGATCGTCGTACGCGGGATGGCCGGGCTCGACCTCGAAAGTGACGGCGAATCGGTAAGCACGGTTCTCGGACATACGGAGATCATCGCTCGAGGAGCCGGCGGGACCGTGGGCGGGACGGCCAGCAGCCTCAAGGCAAGGGAAGCTGGTCGCGCCGTGTGGGCCCTTCGGCGATGACCGCAGCGATCGCGGCCTCGCTGATCGGGCGGAAGTCCGTGACGTCGACACCCACGTTGATCATCCGTCCGCTCTGGCCCCAGCGGTCGTGGACGTGGCCGTGCAGGAGCCAGGCGCCGTCATCGGTCGGGCGGTGTGCGAGGTAGCGGTCGCGGCGGTGGCTGTCGCCCCGGTAGGGGAAGTGGCAGAGCCGAACCTGCGTGCTGGCGATCTGGATCGTCGCGGTTCCGTGGTGGACCTCGGCGAACCCGGCTTCCAGGTACCGGTCGGACCAGCCCTGGGCCCTGCGGCCGTGGCCGACCCAGCAGCGGTCGTGGTTGCCGGTGAGCAGGATCAGGCGCCCGCGCAGCTCGCCGGCCAGCGGGAGCGTCTCCCTGAGCTTGCCAAGGGCGAAGTCGCCGAGGATCCAGACCGTGTCCTCGTCGTGAACGACCTCGTTCCAGCGTTCGACGAGGTCGCGGTCCATTGACTCGACGCCGTCGAAGGGGCGCTTGCAGTAGTCGATGATGTTGCGGTGGCCGAGATGCAGGTCGGCGGTGAACCAGGTCGTCATGGCTCCGCAAGACTGACAGCCATCGGGTGTTTCGACAGCATGAATTTCCTCGCGTCGTCAGAGCAACGGCGCGTGGTCCGCGACGCGGCGGCAGATGCTGTCCCAACTCGGTAGCGGATCGCTGCCGAAGTACAGCTCTGGCATCGTCAGGTCATACGCGGTCCGCAGCCGGCTCGACGTCGAGGTGGTTGGATCGAACGCGGGGCTGGTGGCGAACCCGCCGTCGGGCCGAGCAGATATCCCATCGGCCCCGCTGAAGAAGCGCAGGGTGATCTCGTCGATGCTGGCGACGACTTCGAGTGTCTGCTCGCGGTTCTGTAGCAGGGCGAGGACGCGGTCGTCGCCGAGGAGCTCGTGCACGTCGTAGAAGTGACGGCCGCTGCGGCGCGGGGCCGGTTGGTCTTCGTCGGCCGCGAGCTGATGGGCCAGATCGTGGATGTGCACGAGCTTCTCGAGAAGCGTCCGCGCCGGATGCAGGACGCGGACTCGGAACGGCGCAAGGTCTTCGTAGCCAGCGATGTTGATTCCGGCCGTATCGAGCGCGTTCCCGAGCAGGCAGCCGATGACGACTTCCTCGTGCGGATGCGAGCCGCCACGAACGCCCATCTCCAGCAGGACGCTCGTCGCGATCAGCGCCGTCGGCTCACGGCTCGCCGGGTAGCTCACGGCAAAGGATCGGTGACGGCCTGACTCTGCGCCTCCGACGCCCGTTGCCTGGCCTCCGACACCGGTTGCGGCGGCTTCACCCATCGCCTTCATCAGCTTGTCGGCAGCGCCTCGCCCGCGATCACCAGGTAGCACCAGCACATCGACATCTTCTGAGAACCGCTCCACGATGCCGTAGCCCTTGGAGAGGCTCGTGCCTCCCTTGAAGATGAAGTCGTCGGGAAACGTCGCCGCCAGGGAACGGAGCACCTCGCTGACCCAGTAGTCCTTCTCGACGGCGGTGGCGCTGATGTCGAGGCGCTCGGCTACCGCGTCAAGGGTCGGCCCGAACTCGTCGGTGTCGCGAAAGTTGGTCACCGGGCATCAGCCCCCGAACGCGAGGTCGTGAAGCGCTGAGCCACCACGAGCGGGCCGGACGCGCGCTGCATCGGTTGCCCGGTCGAGCGCGTGCAGCAGGCGTCGCAGGCGCTCACGAACGCGTGGTGGTTCTGTTGTCGAGGCGCGCACCAGGCGATCGAGGCGGAGCACCCCGCTTTCGGCGAGACTCGCGATGCGCTCAACGGCCTCATCGGTCGGTACTTCCACGAGGGTGTTCCACTCGCGAAGTACTTCGAACAGAGCGACCTCTGTCGGGCGGAGCCGCTCGTCGCGGCGCTTGGCGCTGGCCGCGCGGCTCACGAACCGGACAGTGCCCGGGTTGAGCGGCGAGCGGCCGGGTACCGCGATCGTCTCGCGGCGCGGCACCTGCGTGGAGAGCCCGAGTGCGAGGCTGGCACTCCAGCTGGCGGGGCCGGTGCCCGGCGTACCGATGACTTCGTGGACGAATCGATCCGATGGTGGGGGAGCCATACCGAATGGCGTCGTTGTGCCGCGCCAGTAGAGCCCCCGGCGGACGCGGCGAAGCTCACCAGCATGAGCGAGGCGCGAGAGCGCCTTGGCGACCGCCAAGGGCGAGCCGTCGAAGTCCTCGGGGCGCCAGAAGCGATCACGCGAGCTGGCCACCTTCGTCCGGATCTGGGTCGCAACGCTCACATCAGTCACGCCAGCCATGGTAGCCGAAGTGTCCATAACTCGCTACGTGAAGTTGACACACGTAGTCACGTCTCCTCGCTCGCTCTGTAGCGATGGCCGCACTGGGCATCATCGTGGAGGCGGTTCGCTGAGGTATCGCCTCCGTCTCAGGCGATCGCGCGCTCAGCGGGTGCCGTAGAGGTACAGCAGCGACGCCCACCCCGACGGAAGGAGAGTGGGCGCCTGGTCGAGCTCATGTCCATAGCGGACTGCCATTCGGAGCATGTAGTCGGCATGCCAGAACGCCTCCAGCATCGGGCGCGTCTCGGTGAGCCACCGCTCGTTGTGCTCGTGTTCGAACGTCTTGCCCGTGCCTTCCTCGACGATCTGTCGGAACCGCTCGTCGAGGTCGCAGCGCTCGGGTGCCAGTGCTTCGAGCGCGTCCACGATTTGGAGCGTCAGGTCCTGGATGTAGAACACCTTGAAGCTCTGGTGCCAGAAGCGGTAGACGAGGTCTTCCTCCGCCCAGTGGCTCTTGGCGCGTTCGGCGAGGGTCGCCAGAACCGTGTGGTCGCGCTTGATGTTGGCGAGGAGCTGCGCGTCGGGCCTGGGGCGGTCGGTGGGCACGAGGCGATCGTCGCACCTGGCCTCAGCGTGGGAAAAGGGATTCTGGACGGAAGTGCGAGGATGGGCACATGCCGGATGGCGAGCTGTGGATGCGGATGAACGCACAGCCACGATGCCCAGTTATGCAGTTGTCGCGCCACGATGTGCCGGCAACGCCGGGCGTGTACGCGTGGTTCCGCGACGGCGAGCCGATCTACTCGGGGCGCGCAGGCGGCAAGGCTGGCCTCCGCGGGCGGATCTGGGGGAATCATCTGCGCGAGGGAGCTGACCTCTCTCGTTCGTCCTTCCGGCGCAACGTCTGCGACCACCTCGGGATCGAACCCACGGCCAGAACGAGGCTCCGGCCGACCGTGATGACGCCCGAGCGCGTCGCACCCGTGAACCTCTGGATTCGTGAGTGCGAGGTCGCGTGGATCGAGTTCGCGACGGCCGCCGAAGCGATTGACTTCGAGAAGCTGCTCCATGCCGAGTGGCTGCCTCCCCTCAGCCGGCGATAGCGACCCCAGCTCGCGACGTACCGTGAGCGACGTGCCAGGCATAGCGCGGATCAGTCGAATCAAGGCAGCGGCTGCTGCGCTCTCCCTCGCGATTGCTGTCGTGGCGTGCTCGACGCCTGACAGCGATACGCGAGCGACGGGGTCCACCGGGAGCTCCGACGCGTCTGGGCAGGGGACGACCGGATCACCATCGAGCATGAGCACATCGCCGACGACCACGACCGAGCTTCCTACTTCGGACCTGCTCGCCGAACGCCCGCCATGCGCTGTCCCACCCGCCGATACCGAGATCATGGCTTTCGCGGCGAACGATGGCGTGTTTCTGGCGTCGATCTCGGACGAGCCAGAGGCGTCTGATGTCTGCAAGCTCAGCACCTCCCAGCTCGGTCACTCGATCGAGTGGTCAGCTGACGGGCGGCTACTCGCGTGGCTGGAGGGCGGCATTGGTTCCGAGTATGCGCGCCCGATGGTGTTGCGCCTGTGGAGCGCGACGAGCGGGGCAGAGATCGTCGTCGATCATCAACAGCTGGAGGCACCGACTTCGATGGCGGCGGCTTCAGCGGGACACTTGGTCATGGCAGATGAACGCCTGTGGCACCTGAGCGTCAGCGAGTCGGGAGACATCGAGGTCGTTGATGTGGGGTTTGCGGGCGCTTCGCGTTTCAGCGGGGTGTGACCGTCGCGAGTAGGTCCCAGTTGGGCTTGCCGGCGTAGAGCAGAGCGCGGATCCGGTAGTTGACGAAGTTCGTGATCCCGAACGCGACGCGCTTCACGCGCTTGACGAGGTT
>JBBSJW010000085.1:0-11054 GCA_038256885.1 Propionibacteriales bacterium | reverse complement strand
GTGATCACCTCGACGTCACTGTCGAGCGCGGCCGCTACTGCGGCGGCCAAAGCGCTCTGTGAGACACCTGGGTCGGCGGTCATGGCGACTGCGTTGGCCTCTCCGGGCGCTGCCAGCATTGCGGCGGCAGTGGTGTCGGTGAACAACACGGCGGTGGCTCCGGCGGGAGAGTCGAGCTCACCAAAGCGGGCGACACCGGACACAGTGAATTCGTGTGGGGCTCCCTTCGTCATCACCGTTGCGACGTCGCCCGGTTGGTAGCCGGACAGGTCGGCGCTGGTTTGGTCGATGACGATCTCGTCATCGTTCGCTGGGGGTCGGCCGCTGGAGAGCACCCAAGGGTTGAGTTCGTCCACGCTCACCCAGTTCATGCCGAACGCCGGGCTGTTCGCGACGTCGCCGACCGGTGTGCCGTCGGGTCCGACCAGCCACCACGACCGCGGCCACCAGCCAGGCGGCCCCCATCGATGTGCTGATCGGCGCAGTGAGCTGCGACACGTCGCCCCACCCGAATCCCTTCACCACACCCATCAGGTGAATGAGCCCGTGGATGACCACGATCAGGCCAACCGTCCAACGAATCAGTGATCTCATGAGGTCTCTCCTGCGGACGAGATGGTGTGCGGGTGGCCGAGCAAATACGGCAGCCCGATCGCGAGCATCGACACCGCAGTGAGCGGCGTCACCACCGACCATGCCGTAGCCACCCCGAACGGGACAGCCGCGAGCACCAGACCGATTGCGGCCGCCACGTGAGATCGCACGCGGACGGCCAACGCCGCACACGTAAGGCCCGCGCCGGCGACGCCGAGTAACCCGATGCGATCGCGGGCGACGATGCCGAACGCGAGGTAGATCAGGGACAGGACGACGACGAGTGCGGGAGCCCACTGCGATCGGATCACCGCCCGCCAGGCACCAGTGGGTCGAGGCCGGCGTACCACCTGCGCGCACGCCACCGTCGCGGCAACTGCCGCCGGGATCCACGCCAAGCCGAGCCCGATGGTCACCCAGCCCAGTGTGGTCGGGTCGTTCTTGTTGCCAGCCCAGCTGTCGGTGCCGGCGAGGATCTCGGCCACAACGGCGCTGACGCCAAGCACTGCGGCGATCGACCCGACCATCAGCAGCGTGCCATCGTCGAGGTACTCGTCCGCCCGCGACACGAGCTGTTGTGTGAACTCCAAGGTCGAACCGAACAACTGGATGTCCGTGTCGCTCAACCCTTCAGCCATGTAAGTATTGCAATACCCATCTCGGCAGGCTCGTAGGGCCGAAGGTCCTCTGAGCGCTCGAACGGGTCGACGGCGAGTCTTGTGGGACCTTCGGGTTCGCCTCGTCGCACAGGTGTGCCGGGTCGGAGGGTCCAACTGTGCCGTACTGGATCTGTTCGGGGCAATACCCGCGAAGGAGCAGCCGGCCGCCAGACCGCAACGTCTGTTGCATGCCAGCGAGCACGACAGCCTGCGGCGCAGGATCGAGAAACTGGAGGAACACGGCGACCACGACGTCGTAGGCGTCCGGCGTCCACTCCCACCGAGCAGGTCCGAGACCCCGAAGTCGACGGTGGCACCGCGATCCGCAGCGAGGCGGCGCGCCTTGCCAACGCCCACCTCGGAACATCCAGCCCCGTGACGTGCAACCCGTGCGACGCTAGGAACACCGAGTTCCTGCCTTTACCCGACCGTTGCCGCTGAGGAGCGATTGAAGGTCCGCAGGGATGAACATCGGTGTGACGGCATTGACGTTGGCGCCCCCGGTGTTGCCGAGCGGGTAGCGCCCGAGCGCGGATCCCGGCCCGGCAACGAGCAGACGTGCGAGCTGGCCGGCGACTTCGCTCCGGTCCCTGTGCCGGACGCGTACCCGAGCATCGCCAGATGGGTTCGAACGTGGGCACGGGCCATCGGCTGGCTGAGAATGTGCGCCCGCTCCAGCTACCGCCACTCGTCGGCGGAGTCACCTGCGGCCCGGGCTTCGTGGGCGGCGGTGTGCTCGTTCGCCCACGCCTGGCGGATGGCCCACCTGTTCGTGGTTCGGGGCTGCTTGGGAAGGTTCGACGTTGGATTTCCCCTCTGGGGTTGATCGGATCAGGCCTCGGTGTTGGCAGAAGCGGTGGAGCTGGAGACTGGGGAGACGACGAACACACCGAGATGCCCATGGAAGCGCCCGGGACGAGCGGGCCGGTCGCCCCGAGGCGCCTGCGGGTGCATGGTGCGAGCCTCTTCAAGGACCCCGGCTCCGTCGACGCACGATCGGCGAGGATGAGCACTCGTCGTTCATCAGTCCTCCTGGGTGGCGACAGGCGTGCCGGTGCGAACTGAGCGGACAACGTCGAGGACCGTCTGGCTCGCCTGGTGAGCGGTGACCTCGTCACCCACCACCATCTCGTGCGTCGCGTTCGGCAGATCCCGATGGACGCTGTTGGTCGACAGTGTCGCGAGATCGTCTTGCATCGCGAACCAGTCAGACTCGTGGTCCAGCTTGGCAGTGACGACAGCGAGCGGCACGTCGCCGAGCGTCTTCAGTGTCGCTGCCTCGTTCATCGCACGGCGGATCATGTGGAACTCGTCACGGACACTGCGATTGTGCCGAGGTGTCGAGAGGAATGCTCGCTCCTGGTCGCGCTGGGGGGCGGGAAGTCCCTCGTACTGCGTCTCGTTGGAAAGCCTTACCATCCCGAGGCGGGCGAGCGAGGGCATGACGGCCGACGCTCGACGAAACATCTCGTAGAACCCGGGCCAGGACGCCATGCGCTCGTACTGCTGCGGGTGCATCGAATCGAGCAATGCGACGCCAGCGACATCTTGCGGGTAGGCGGCGGCGAAGTTGAGGACATAGATACCGCCGGCGGAGTGGCCTGCGAGTACGTAGGGTCCGGCCTCGCCTGCCCGGTGGAGCAGAGTGTGCAAGTCGCGTGCGGCCTCCACCCCGTCCTGCGCATGCGCCGCTGGCTCGCTCCATCCGCGCCCGGCACGGTCGTAGACACAAACCCGTGTGGTCGACGCGACAGCGGGTGCGATCCAACTGGACATCATCGTGGAGGGCTCGCCGAGGCCACCCTCGAGGACGACGATCGGGCTGCCGACTCCGGTGCAGCTGAGGTGAAGTTCATGGTCCCCGATGTCGATGAGCCGCCCCGGCATTTCCGAGGGTGACGGGTCGTTAGTCTCTCGGTACGTCTCGTATGCGCCGCCGATTGCGGCCAATACGAGAGAAGCGAAGACGGGGTAGAGCACGAACATCCGGGTGCGGCTGTGCAGCGCGCGACGCGACCGGATGACCATCCACGCGACGAGCGCAACGATTGCTGGCGGCCAGATCCAGCCGAGTTCGTTGCCGGTGGGGGCAAGGACGAGGACGACGACAGCGGACGACCCCATGACGGCTGCGGGTACGACGGCCCAGCGCTGCGGCTGGTCGGTCCGCCTCGTCGACAGCTGGGCGAGCATGGCCCATGCCGACGTAAAGGCGAACAGGACGACACCGGTGATGACGTGCTCCTCGGCCCCTGCGAAGGGAAGCGTCACGAACGCGACGGCAGCGAGAAACCCGCCAAGCATCGTGAACGTGACGATTCGTCCGATGTGGCCCTTCTTGGCAGAGTCGACGGCCGCCGCCTCCTCGAGGTCGGGTCGGTGGTGGGTCTGGTTGTCGATCATGGCGGACCTCCTGGTCGGCGAGCCCACTCGGGCTCTGACCTGAACAGTCCTCCAGGGCTCTGAAGGTCGTCTGAAGCGGTGACGACCGGCCTTCAGAGCCCGGAAAGAGGGCTCGCTCATGCTCGGGACATGAGCCAGAACACCGATGGAACCCACGTCGTTACGACACGCTCGGCCGAGGCCGCCGCGCATTACCGAGACGGACTCGGCTACGTGGTCACGTCCTCAGAGCGCTCGCGCGCGAGCGCTGCGTTCGACGCGGCTGTGACCGCCGATGACGACTTCGCGGTCGCGCTTGCTGCGTTGGCCGTTGTCTTGGACGCGGGTGGTATTGCTCGAGAGTCGGCCGTTGCGCTCGCGCTGGCCTGGGTGCGGATTGGGCGTGTGACGCGGCGTGAGCGTCAGCACGTCGAGATCGTCGGGCTCTTCCTCGGCGCCGATCGATCCCGGGCACGCGCACTCGGTGCCGCCCACCTCCAGGACTTCGCCGGTGACGTGCTGATCAGCTGGCTCATGTCGAGCTAAGCGGGTTTCCCACCGCGATCGCGTCCGCGACGATGCCATCGACACTCTTGCGGCCCTCCATCTCGAGGGCGGCACACCTGTCGGGGCCGATGAGCTCGTTCACAAGCGACATCGTCTCATCAACCCCGCTGGGTGGCGCCGATGACAGCGACGGGCCGCTGTCGGCTCGGATCGCAGCGGCCGCGCCTAGCAAAAGCGCAGCCTTCGATCCGTCTCCTGCCGTCGCTCTCGCGGCGGCGAGCCCTTCGAGTGCCAGCGCGGTGGCTCGCCGGTCCCCACCGCGCGCGGCCTCCACAAGGCTTCGCGTCAGCAGTTTGGCGGCCGCTTCGTGGTCGCCACGCGAATTCGCGACGAGGCCGAGCGCGGCGAGCGACGACGCTGCGCCCTCGATCGAGCCGGATGCTTCGAAGAGGGCGAGTGCCTCACCGTGCTGCAGCTCGGCGGCGGCATGGTCACCGCGTCGATGGGCGATATTGGCCGATCCGCTGATCGCTTGCGCGGTCGCACCGGGGTAGCCGTCTTCGCGGGCGCGGAGAAGGGCACGCGCGTGCCAGGAAGCGGCCTCGTCGAGCTGACCGCGTGCGACTGCGATGTTGCCCAACCTGGTGGCCAGCGTCGACGCGTTGAATGCGCGGGTTCCCAGCGCGATCGTTGCCTCATACGCAGAGGTCGCCGTGGCGACCGCCTCATCCAGCTCGCCGCTCAGCTCCGCGAGCTCGCTGAGCCGGAACGACACGGCCGCGGCGCCGGTTCTGTCTCCGGCCTCGTCGAACCCGGAGACAGCTTGGCGAAGCAGCATGAGGGCGCGGGCGGGGTCGCCGAGCTTGAGGGCGAATCCCGAGCCGGCCCAGTCGACCCACGCCCGGCCCCACGTGTCAGGTTCCTCGTCCAGTGCCTTGGATGCTTCGGCCACGAGTTCGACCGCTCCGTCGGTTCGGCCCTTCACGCCTCGGACGAGGGAGGCGATCACTGCCGAGAGTCCGAACACTCGTGAGGTCGTGCCGCGCCCAAGGTCGGCGGCGCGCTCGCTCCGTTCGACGACCACATCGGTCACGCCACCCGCGAGCTGCGACAGCCACGCCGACCACGCGTTGGCAGTGGACAGGTGGTCCGGTCGGCCATCGGTGACACTGGCGAGGACGGAGTCGAGGAGCATGCGGCCTTCGGTGACACTTCCGCTCACGTACCAGCCGTAGCCGAGATTGGCGACGATCTCGAGCGCGTCGGCCCAACGCCCCGTGTCGAGTGCCCACTCCACCGCGGAGCGGATGTTGTCCAGCTCATCCCCGATGATCGCGACGTACTCGCGCTGGCGAGGACCCCGCAGCCCGGGCTCGGCTTCCGCTGCCAGCTGAACGACCCACGCGAGATGCCTGTCGCGGGTGGCCGTGAGCTCGTGCTCGTCATCGAGTCGGTCTCGTCCGTAGTCGATCAGCGTCTGTAGGAGCTGGTACCGGGTCTCGCCGCTGCGGCCCTGCATCGTCACGAGCGACTTGTCGACCAGGTGAGCGACGATGTCGGAGATGTCGTCCGGTCGGACGTCGTCACTGGCGACGACGGCCGCGGCGTGGTGCCCGAAGCCGCCTGCGAACACGGACAGACGTCGAAAGACGCGCTGCTCATCGCTGAACAGGAGGTCGTAGCTCCAGTCGACCAGTCCTCGAAGCGTTTGCTGGCGAGGATGTGCTGTGCGGTCGCCAATCGTGAGCAACCTGAACCGGTCGTTGATGCGCGCCGAGATGTCGTCGAGGGACAGCGTTCGAGTCCTGGCTGCTGCGAGCTCAACTGCGAGCGGCAGGCCGTCGAGGTGCTCACAGATGTCGGTCACCAGCTCACCGTCACTGACGTCAGCCACTCCGCCATCGGCGGCTCGGGCGATGAAGAGCGCGGACGCATCGGACTGCGAGAGCGGCGGCATCATCCAGCGCTGTTCGCCCGTCACATTCAGTGCCTCGCGGGTTGTCGCGAGGACTCGAACACCCGAGCCAGCGTGCAGAAGCCGAGCAGCGAGCATCGCAGCCGCGTCGAGCACGTGCTCGCAGTTGTCGAGGACGATGAGGGAGCGTCTGTCTGTGAGGAAGTCGCCGATGCGGGCGGGGTCGTCGAGTCCGAGAGCGGACGCGGTGGCGGCGACGACATGATCGGGATCGCTCAGCGGCGCGAGCTCGACGTAGCAGCACATCTCCTCTCCACGCGACGCAACATCGCGGGCCGTTTCGAGTGCGAGCCGCGACTTACCGGCTCCGCCGGGCCCAACGATCGTCACGAGGCGGTGCGAGTCGATCGCCTCGATCACCGCGGCGAGCTCCTCGGTCCTGCCGACGAAGGAGCTGATCGTCGTGGGAAGGTTCGACCGGCCGCGCAACTCGGGCTGGATGTCGTCGGCGTCGAGACTCGGGTCCTGTCGAAGGATCGCCGCTTCGAGCTGCTGCAGCTCTCGCCCGGGCTCGAGGCCGAGCTCGTCGCCGAGGTAGGACCGTGCTGACTGGAATGCGCGCAACGCATCGGCCTGACGGCCGGCGCGGTAGAGCGCCAACATCTGGAGCGCGCGTAGGTGCTCGCGGAAGGGCTGTTCGCTCACGAGCCGCTCGAGGTCGGCGATCAACGAGTCGTCCAGACCCAGCGCGAGCTGCGCCTCGATGAGCTGCTCAGTCGTGATCATCCTGAGCTCGTCGAGACGCGTCCGGTCGCCCCGTTCGAAGTCGTCGTCGAGCACGTCGGCGAGCGCCGGTCCTCGCCAGAGCCCGAGGGCTTCCGACATGGCATCTGCGGCCGCAGCCGGCTCGCCATCGGCCAGGAGTTGGCGTCCGCGCGTAGAAAGACGCACGAAGCGCGCGGCGTCGACCGACTCGGGCTCCAGATCCAGGGAATAGCCGGACCTGGCAGTGGCGATCACGACTCGGCCGTCGTGTTCTGTGTGCAGCGCCCGCCTCAGCTTGCTGACCACGACTTGAACAGCGTTCAGGGGGTCCTGGAGCTCCTGCTCACCCCAGAGGTCCTCGATGATCCGAGTCGTCGGCACGATCTCGCCGACCCGAAGCGCCAGGAGCGCGAGCAGCATGCGAAGTTTGACGCCGCGCACGTCGATCAGCCGGCCGGCGTCGTCGAACACCTCCAACGTTCCGAGCAGCCGGACCTCCACGGATGAAGAATAGGCCTGGGTCGCGGGTCCCCGGCGCGTCAGGTGCCTTCAGCGGCTGGAAAGTTCCATCGCTCATGCTGCGATCGGAGGTCGACACAGGGTCGATCTCCTCGACCAAGGAGCATCCCATGCCGCACGGCCGTCCTGTCCATCAAGCCACGAGTGAAGCCCACCTGAGCGATCCCCGACGCTGGCGCGTGCTGGGTGTGCTCGTGCTCGCCCTGCTCGTCACCTCCATCGACCACACGATCATCAACGTCGCCCTCCCGGAGATCCTGGTCGACCTGAAGGCGAGCGCCGCCCAGCTGCAGTGGATCGTCGCTGCCTACACCGTCGTCTTTGCTGGGCTACTTCTCACCGCCGGCAGCCTCGGCGACCGCTACGGGCGTCGCCACGCGCTGGCAGCCGGTCTGCTCACGTTCCTGAGCGGCTCCGTCGTCAGTGCTCTCGCCGGCTCAGCTACCATGCTCATCGTCGGACGCGGCGTCATGGGTGTCGGCGGGGCGCTCATCATGCCAACGACGCTCTCCATACTCGTCAACGCCTTCGGCGATCCGCGCGAGCGGGCGACGGCAATCGCGATTTGGACCGCGGTGAGCGGGGTTGGAATCGCGCTCGGCCCGATCGCCGGCGGGCTGCTCATGCGCAGCTTCTCCTGGGGTTCAGTCTTCTGGATCAACGTGCCGCTGCTTGCGGTGGCCTTCGTCGGGACCCTTCACGTGGTCCCCGACTCCCGCGACCCGAAGGCGACGCGAGTCGATCCACTCGGCGCGCTCCTTTCGATCATCGCCATCAGCTCGCTCGTCTACGCCATTATCGAAGCGCCTGCGCATGGATGGACGTCGAGCTCGACGGTGTCGAGCCTGGTCGTCGCAACGCTCGCCGGAGCAGGTTTCGTCCGCTGGGAGCTCCGACGTGAGGAGCCGATGCTCGACATGCGGCTATTCACGAACCGTGGCTTCACGGCGGGAAGCGTCACGCTCTCGATGCTGTTCTTCGCCATGGCCGGGACGGTCTTCCTGCAGGCGCAGTACCTGCAGTTCGTTCTCGACTACACACCTTTGGCCGCCGGCGCTGCTCTCGTGCCCGCCGCTCTCGGGATGATGCTTGGGACCGGTGTGGGAGCGCACCTGTCAAGCCATAGCGGCGGCCGCTTCGCAGTCGTGACCGGCACGGTGCTCGCTGGAGCAGGCGTCGCCGTCCAGGCTGCGCTCATCGACGGCACATCCTACATGCCAACCGGAGCCGGGCTGTTTCTGTTCGGCCTCGGCGCCGGCATCGCGATGCCGGCCGCTACCGACCTCATCATGTCGACGCTCCCGCCGGCTCGCGCTGGTGTCGGTTCGGCCATGAACGATACGGTCCGCGAGGTTGGCGGAGCGCTCGGCGTCGCAGTGATCGGCAGCGTCGCCGCCAGCAGCTTCGCCTCCAACCTCAACGACAAGCTCGACCATGTCGATGGTGTCCCTGAGAGCGTCCGAGCCGACCTCACCGACAACATCGGTGCCGCCCTCGAGGCAAGTCATCACGCCGGTACAAACGGATCCGCCGTCGCGACGGCCGCACGCGAAGCGTTCGTCAGCTCGATGAGCGGCTCGCTCTGGGTCGGCGTCGGACTCGCCGCGGTGGCGACGCTGATCGCGTTCATCTACCTGCCGAAGAGCTCACCCCGAGGCGACGGTCACGGTCACGGTCACGGTCACGGCGCACATGCTGCGCCGACACACGACCCTGCCGATGAAACCACCCAGCATGTGTCCGCGAGGCAATCATGATCACGACATCGATTCGGACCGTGGCGACGATCTTTGCGCTGATCGTCGAGTACGTCCCACCGCCTGCGGGAGCGGCGGCGCATCAACCTCGACGACGAGTAAGCCGACGACTATCAGCACCACCGTCACAGACCTCTGCAACGACCACGTTCGAGCGCCCAACTCAGAGCGTCGACGAACTCGTCGCCATCCAGGGCGGACGCCTTCACATCCGCCGCAACGGGAACGCCGACACCACCGTGCTCTTGATCGCCGGATGGGACGGCGCCGAGGACAGCTGGGGCGCAATCGGACCGGACGAGTGGGGACCGTACGTTGTGCTGGGCCACTCCTTCGGTTGTGCAGAGACGCCGGGCATCGCTTGATCGTGGGACATCCAACTTCTCCTTCGACTGAAGAGGCGTCGAGCCTGCGCGAGCAGCGTGATCGTACGCAACAAGGCTTCCCTACCGGTCCAGTGAGCCTGGATGCCTGCCGAAACATCGATGTTGAGAGCCAAAAGCGAGCCACGGAGGTGGCCGGCTCCACGCGGGTCCTTCCGGTGAGCACATGACAGAAGCCCGGGCTGTCGGGCCCGGGCTTCGTGCTTGTCACATCGGATCGGATCAATGTGTCAGTTGATCTCTCGCCGGTAGAGGAGGAACGCACCAATGGCGAGGCTGACCAGGGCGTACCCGCCGAAGATGAGGGCGTACATCGGACGGGTCAGTTCATGGGAGATGACGACCGGGGCCTTGAAGCTCGGCCAGCGGCCAGAAGGCGGTAACCGGCGCTGAAGGGCAGGAAGTACACGACACCGTCGGGCAGAGCCGGAGCGAAGAGGCTCTCGATCACGCAGGACCACATCAGGAGTCCGGTGATCGCGCCCGCGCTGTTCCGAGCGATCATGCCCACGCCCAGCCCGATCATCGCGGCCAGTGAGATGTACAGGAGCGCCCATGCAACCCGGGAGGCGATGGCCGGAGAGGGAGCGGGAAGATGAACAGCTCCGACGCAGTCAGCCTCGTGTCCGTGGTGGACGATGCCAGCGCCCAGGCGATGAGGCCGCCGATCACCGGGGTGAGGGCGAGGACGACCTTGTTGGCCCGAAGCGAAGCGAGCTTGATCCACTCGCTCCGCAGAGCGGCCGGAACGGCTCTCACGCTGTCCTCGAGCGACTGGGTGGATTTACTACGAGGTCGTCGGCGAACAAGCTGAGCTCACCGGTGAGGTGACTCGACACGAAGACCGTGCCGCCCCGCTCGGCGAAGGCGCTGAGATGGTTGCGGAGCCAGCGAATGCCGTCGGGGTCGAGGCCGTTGGACGACTCGTCCAGCAGCAGGACCCGCGGATCACCGAGCAGCGCGCCGGCGAGTGCCAGACGCTGGCGCATGCCGAGCGAGTACCCGCCGGCGCGCTGGTCGGCCGCCGTCTCGAGCCCGACGTCGACGAGGACCTGCCCGACCCGGCCAGCTGGGATTCCGCTGATGGCGGCCATCGCCCGCAGATGGTGTCGAGCGGTTCGGCCGGGGTGCATGCAGCGGGCGTCGAGGACGCACCCCACGAGACGGGCGGGTGCCGGAGGGCGGGGTGCCGGAGGTCGGTGTAGCGGACCCCGCCGAAGCGGACCTCGCCGCCATCGGGTGGGGTGAGCCCGACCATCGTTCCAATCGGTCACCACCGTCGTGGTACAACAGGCGACCGAACCGTCGATGCAAGGCCGGGTAATGGCGCTGCACCAGATGGCCTGGTTCGGCACGACTCCTATCGGTGCACTGCGGGTCAGTTGGATCATCCAGATGTCGTCCCCCGCGTTCACTTTCGCTCTCGGCGGAATCGCTGTGCTCCTCTGCTCGGCAGCCGTGCTCATCCATCGTCACGGCCAGAGCGCCTCACAAACCGTCGCCCCGGCCTCCGTTCAGGCTTTCACCGCCTAGAGCAGGTCGTTGTCCCGCGCGGCTTGAACCGCAGCTTTGC
>JBBSJW010000084.1:0-11330 GCA_038256885.1 Propionibacteriales bacterium | reverse complement strand
GCTGTGGCTTTTGCGTGGGCGGCTTTGCCGGCTGCGATGGCCGCCTCATAGTCCGGAATCATTGCTGTGGCTTTTGCGTACGCGGCGTCGCCGGCTGCGATAGCGTCGTAATACCTTTGCGCCAGCTCCGGCAACAGGAGGTTGGAGTCCGGATCCCCGATCGCGAGTATCGCAAGGTACTCCTGCTTGATCGTCTCGGCGAGCGCGTAGGCGGTTTTGCTCTCTGCCATGGCTGCGTCGTAGGCCTGTTTGATCGTCGCAGCTGTCGCGTAGGCGGCTTTACGTTCTGCCATGGCTGCGTCGTACGCCTGTTTGATCGAGGTGGCGGCGGCGTAACAAGCTCTTGCTTCTGCGATGGCTGCGTCGTAGGCCTGTTTGATCGTTGCGGCTTTTGCGTAGGCGGTTTTGCCTTCTGCGACGGCTTCGTCGTACAGCTGCTTGATCCGGGCGGCTTCGGCGTAGCCTGCCTTTCCGGCCGCAACGGCTGCCTCGAACTTGTCCTTTGCTTCCTTGGCGGTGGCGTGCGCCGCAGTGCGAGCGACGACTGCGGCCTCGTACTCGTTCTTCAACCTCTCGGCTTCGGCGTATGCCGCGTCCCTGGCGGTCTCGGCCTCGTCGAGCTCGAGCTGCACCGCCGCCGCCGCTTCTGCCTGCGCGGCGGCGAATGCCACGGCGTCATCGCGGATCTGGGCGATCGTGGCCAGCTTCGTGTTCGTCGGGATCAGCTCGGCATCCGAGGTCGTCATGCGGGAGACGTTGCGCGCGGTGTAGGCCTTCACCTGCCCCGTGTCGGAGTCAATGGTCAACTTGATCTGGCCGACACTCTGGCCGTGATATCCCGTCTGAATCATGGGGCGGGTGCGACTGGGATCGCCAGGGATCGGCGCATGGAAGACATAGGTGTTGTGCGTGTGGCCGGTGATGATCGCATCGACTTGGGGTGAGGTGTCTTCGACGATGCTTCGGAAATAGTTGCTGCTCTGCATCGCCTGGTCGAGTGCCCAGGTTCCCCACGGGGCACCGTCATGGATCATCGCTACGATGACCTGAGGCTGTTCGGACTCGGGCAAGGTGTTGAGGCGGTCGACCTCGGCGTTGATCGCCGTCACTGGGTCGCCGAAGTTCAGGTTCGCGAAGCCCGAAGTGGGCACGAGTTGAGGCGTGGTCTCGGTGACTGCACCGATGAGAGCAATCCGCACTCCGTCGACGGTGTACATCGTGGACGCATCGAGCGCGGGGGATCCATCGAGCTTTTTGACGTTCGCACCCAGGATGGGGAATACGGCCCTCGCCATGATGTGGTTGACCAGGTCGCCGTAGCCTTTGTCGAACTCGTGGTTGCCTACTGCGGAGGCATCGAGGCCCAGGAGGTTGAGCACGTCAATTGCCGGATCGTCGTCCTGCGCCTCGGATGCTGGCGAGGACTCGCCGACGTTGTCACCGGCTGAGAGAAGTAGCGAGTTGCCAGCCGAACCATCGGCCAGCAACTGTTCAACGGTCGCCGCCCACTGGACGACCTTGCCGTCGATCTGTCCGTGGAAATCGTTCACTGCGACCAGGTTGATCGTGATGTCATCCGCCGCTTGGGCCGGCGACACGGACATCAACCCACCGGTGAGGACGACCCCAGCTGTCGCTGCGACCGCGCGGCAGAACGATCTGTTCATTCGTTACTCCCTCAATTTCACGGATCGCCGAAACGACCTGTACCCCCTACCAAAAACGCATCCAAAATCGATGTGCCCTTGACTCCCAAATTCAGTGAAGCACGCGGCGGGCTTGCGCGAGGCCGATTGCAGATACCGCCGCCTTGACGTGTAGGCCGCTCGTCAGTGGGTAAGAACCACACAACCGACGAAAGGACAGATCATGGGACTCGATGACAAGATCGAGAATGCAACCGATGACCTCAAGGGGAAGGCCAAGGAGGCCACTGGCAAGGCGACCGATGACGAGTCGCTGGAGGCGGAGGGCAGAGGCGATCAAGCCAAGTCCGACCTCAAGCAGGCTGGCGAGAAGGTCAAGGACGCCTTCAAGAGCTGAGACTCGCAGAGGATGAGGGGTGCTCCGTCAGGAGCACCCCTTCTGCATGCCTAGGGCCGCTGCTGATCCATGGCATCGGCCTCGTCGAGGGTCGGCGCTGAGCCGCCGAGTCGTGCCGGCACCCAGTTCTCGCCCGGGGGGTGCGGCCCGTAGGCGTCCTGTACCTCAAGCAGAAGAGCCGACATGGCCGCGTACAGCGCGGTACTCAGTTCCTCGGCCGTGCCTGACGGTGGGATGGGATCACCGATCGACACCATGACTGGTGTCTTCGTGCGACCGAGATTGCGGGGGAGTCCCTTGGTCACGATGCGCTGCGAACCCCACACGATGCACGGGATGATCGGCACGCCCGCCTCGATCGCCATGCGGGCAGCGCCGGACTTCAGGGACTTGATCTCGAAGCTGCGGCTGATCGTCGCTTCGGGATAGACACCGACGATCTCGCCCTTGCGGAGCTCGTCGACGGCAGTGCGGTAGGCGTCGCCGCCGGCCGATCGATCGACGGCAATCACCCGGCAGCCCCACATCAGGAACCGGATGACGGGGTTCTTCGTGAGCTCGATCTTGGCCATGAAGCGTACGAATCGCTTGTCGCGGCGTCGTGCGTCGATCCCGATGTAGGTGAAGTCGACGTAGCTTGTGTGGTTGACGGCCAGCACGGCGCCAGTGTCCTTGGGCAGCCTGCGTTCACCCAGCCGGATGGTCTTGTGGCCGGTGATCGCGTTGAACGCGCGGAAGAAGCTGACCACAAAGCCGTAGATCACAGAGCCTCCAGAACCTTCAACGTGCGCGCCCAAGCCTGCGACGACGGGTCGATGACGACGAAGTGATCGCCCGCGACGCGAATCAATTCAGCATCTCCGCCTGATTGCTTCGCCCGCTCAACGTAGCCGATTGACTGGCTGATCGGGACGATGTCGTCCTCAACGCCGTGGATGCATCGCACCGGTACTGAGAGCGGGATCTGCGTCATCGGGTCGGCCTGTGCCAACGCGTCGCCGCCCATGAACGCCTTCACGGCACTGGATCCGAGGTTCTCCTCGCTGGCTGCCGCGAGGTCGAGCACGCCAGCCTGGGAAATGGCCGCGGTCACCGGGACCGTCGGGGCCGTCCGGCCAGCAGCCAGTACGGCGAGGTGGCCGCCGGCGGAGTGTCCCAGCGTGACGACTGTGGAGGTGTCGAGACCATCGACACCGGCGAGGGCGTCGATGCCAGCGCTTATGTCGTCGAAGGTGCTGGGCCAGCCGCCACCGTTGCCGACGCGCCGGTACTCGACGTTGTAGGCATCCCAGCCATTTCTGGCCAGCGCTGCGGCGAGGGGTCGGCCGAGCGAGAGGTCGTACAGGGATTTCCAAAAACCGCCGTGGATCACCACGACGACACCCTTCGACCCGCCCTGTGCGCGAGTGAGCTCGGCGAACTGTGATGCGTCGTTGCCGTACGCGATGGTCTCCACCGGGCGTCCCTTCTCGTTCGATGGCGCACAGGCGGCAAGGCCAGCAAGAGCCATCAGGCTGAGCACTTGACGCCTGTCCATCGCGCAAGCCAAGCGCACGCTCGCGTGGAGCGCCACTCCACTGCACTGTAAATGGAGCGCGTCGTTGCCCGATAGAATCGTGATCCGTCGAGGTCATCGGAAGGGGACCGAGTGAACGCCGCTGAGCTCGACACGGTCCTCCTCATCGGCTCAGGTGTGCTGATTCTGGCCGTCTTGGCCGTGCGCGCATCAGTCACGGTCGGGCTTCCCTCGCTGCTCGTCTACTTGTTCCTTGGCTTGATCCTGGGCAGTTCGGGTCTCGGCATCGAGTTCGCCGATCCCGAGCTTGCGCATGCTCTCGGATTTGGCGGCTTGGTCCTGATCCTTGCAGAGGGAGGATTGACGACGAAGTGGGAGCACGTTCGCCCCAACCTTGGATACGGGGTCTTGCTGGCAACCCTCGGCTCGATCATCAGTGTCACGGTGGTTGCAGTGGGAGCACACCTCCTGCTCGACCTCAACTGGGAGCTCGCGATCTTGCTGGCGGCGGTTCTGACGCCCACGGACGCCGCGGCGGTGTTCTCGGTCCTGCGCACTGTGCCCTTGAAGGATCGGGTCACCGGCACGCTCGAGGTCGAGTCCGGACTCAATGACGCCCCGATCGTGGTCCTCGTCGTCGCCATCAGCGCCGGTGATCCGCTCGGTCACGGCGGCGTGTGGGGGCTCGCGGCCTTGATCGTCTTTGAGTTGGTTGTCGGTGGCGCGCTCGGCTTCGGTGTCGGGTGGGCCGGTGCCAATCTGCTGCGTCGCGTCGCGCTTCCTGCGTCTGGTCTCTATCCGCTGGTGGTCTTTGCGTTTGCCGTCCTGGCCTACGGTTCGGCCGCGTACATTCACGCGAGTGGCTTTGCCGCGGTTTATATTGCGGCTCTCGTACTCGGCAACACCGAGCTCCCACACCGTGTCGCTACTCGCTCATTCGTCGAGGGTGTCGGTTGGCTGGCCCAAATCGGCTTGTTCGTCATGCTCGGCCTGCTGGCAAGGCCGGACGAGCTGGACTGGTGGCATGTGGGCCACGGCCTCGCGGCTGGCGCGATTCTCACGTTCGTGGCACGCCCGCTGTCGGTCGTGGCTTGTGCGATCTGGTTCAAGCGGGACGTCAGAGAGCAGCTGTTTGTGGGTTGGGCGGGTCTGCGCGGAGCCGTCCCGATCGTTCTGGCCACGATCCCGCTGGCAGCGGATGTGCCGGGAGCGGACGACCTGTTCAACATCGTCTTCGTCGCCGTGGTCGTCTATACGGTGCTGCAGGCGACGCCACTGGCCAGGCTCGCAGCCTTTTGTCGTGTCCTCACAGACAAAGCGCGCGACGTCGAGGTCGAGGCGGCGCCGCTGGAGCGCGTGTCGGCAGATCTGCTCCAGATCCGTGTGCCCCGGGGTTCGAGGCTGGCAGGTGTCGAGATCGGCGAGCTGCGGCTGCCGGCGGGCGCCTCGGTGTCGCTGGTCGTACGTAATGGCAAGACGTTCGTGCCGCACCGCACGGATCGACTCTCAGTTCATGACGACCTGTTGATCGTCTCTGCTCGCTCTGTGCGTGAGCAGACGGAGCAGCGTCTTCGTGACGTCGGCCGTCATGGCCGTCTCGCCGGGTGGGGCAAGGACGAAAGCTAAGGCAGCTCGACGACCGGCACGCAGGTCGTCACGGCGGTCGAGGCGACGATGCTGCGTTCGGGCTTGCTCTTGAGCTTGGTGAACCCGTCTCCGATCACGATCACGACACCTTCCTTGACGGCGATGTCGGGTACGGAGTAGCGCACCTTGTTCATGAACTGGGCAGCGACGAGCTTGACCCGTGGATCCTTCGCATCGTTCGTGAGGATCGTGACGGGTGCAGGCTTGGCTCCACTGTTGCTGTTGCCGATCTCACCGCCGAGGAAACCGTTGCGTTGGAGATTGATGTTGACGCGGTTGGCGAGCCCTGACTTCTTGCTCGCGTTGAAGACGTTCACCGTGACGAGGTTGCTGGTGAGCTTGTCGCCCGCGGCTATGGTGCGCGGCTCGCAGGTCGGCGCTGCGGGGGGCTCTGGCGGTTTGGCCAGCAGCATCTGGAACCCGGCGATCGACCCAATGACAAACACTACGGCTGACCCGAGGAGCGTGAGGGCGCGCGCCGTCATGTCGTCTTGCCGATGGAGTGGACCCGGGCATGGAGCATGTTGCGCTGCTGGAGTGCCGCACGCAGCGCGCGGTGCAGTCCGTCCTCCAGGAACAGCTCGCCCTCGAAGCTGACCACGTGGGCGAACAGGTCGCCGAAGAACGTCGAGTCATCGTCGAGCAGGTGCTCCAGGTCGAGCTGAGTCTTGGTGGTGGTGAGGTCGTCGAGACGTACCTGGGATGGGGCGATCTCGGCCCATTGGCCCGCACTGAACCCGTGTTCCGGATAGGGGCGCCCCTCAGCCACCCGTCGGAAGATCACCCCCGCAGTCTAGACAGACAAGCGGTAGCGCGAGGCGAGCCGGACGTTCGCGCCGGAAGTCGTCCACCGCATCTTGAAAAAAAGTCGCCGATTACCGGTAGCGTCTGAGGGAAGAAATCAGGGGCATCTCTGGTTGCCCCTGTGATCCGGGGGCGAAAAGATATCCCACGAGGCGACACTCCCGGCGCCTCTGCGCACGACGCTGGAGGTGCCATGAGCGAATCACCTCGGCCTTCTGCGCGCCTGTCACCCCTCATGCGGTTCCTCACGGGGCACCACATCAAGCGTGGCGCCATCGAACTCGCCTTCCTCGCGGTGCTCTATGTCGGCTACAGCGCGTCGCGACTTCTGGCCTCCAATGACTTCGCTCCCGCCCGGGGCCACGCGCTGGACATCCTGACGTTCGAGAAGTCGTGGCGCATCGACATCGAGTATTGGCTCAACGACAAGTTCGTCCAGTACGACTGGCTCGGCGTGTTCGGCAGCTACTGGTATGCCACAACGCACTACATCGTCACGGTCGTCGTGCTCATCTGGATCTACCGCCGCAGCGCAAGCGAATATGTCACGGCGCGAAGGTCGTTGGTACTCGCAACGGTCGTCGGGCTCGTGTTCTATCTGACGATGCCGACTGCCCCGCCTCGGCTGATTGAGGGTATGTATGTCGATGTGATGAGTTTCTACTCCTACGCCGGCTGGTGGGGGGCTGACGCATCGGCACCCAAAGGCCTGGGCGGCATGACCAATGAGCTCGCCGCGTTCCCGTCGCTCCACGCCGGATGGGCGTTGTGGGTTGCGCTCGTGCTCATCCGGGCGGGTGTTCCCAAGATCGTGCAGGGGCTGGGTCTCTTTTACGCAGCGATGATGACGCTCGTTATCATCGGCACAGGCAACCACTGGGTCCTCGACGCAGTCATCGGCTGGGCCATCGTGCTGGCCGCATTCGGTGTCGTCATCGCCTGGGAGCGTCGTAGCCCGGTGATGGCGCACGAGGAAGCACACCTATGGCGTGCGGCTCAACCACTCGACGATGTGATCGCCGACAACCCGTCCCTGGTCCTCCGGCACGAAGTGTCCGGCGTGGGCGATGACCCGCAGGGGTTCCGAGATCGGGAACGTTGACTCCATCGCTCGGCCGGTCGTGTCGAGCGGGAGGACCGGGTCGGAGTCGGCCCAGAGCAGCAGTATCGGCCGGGAGTCTCTGGTGAGTGCCTCCACGGCGGCTCGACCCTCGGCGGCGCCGGGGTCGCCTGGCGCCTGAGGGATCAGTCCCGGAAGGCTCCGTGCGCCTCCCTTGTGGTCGACAGTCGGGAACGGTGCCTCGTACGCCGCAACTACCTCGGCTGACAGGTCCGTTGCGCAACCACCGTTGACCAAGAAGCCGATCGGCATGTCGGGCTCGGCTTCGATGAAGTCACGGAACGCCTGCCAGTCCTTGCCCATCTTCTGGTGGCCGGTGAACAGGCCGGAATCCATGATCACGATCCGCGACACCCGGTCAGGCATCTCGGTTGCGGCGACCCGCAGCCCGATCGGTCCGCCCCAGTCGTGCACCACGAGGGTCACATCGGTGAGGTCGAGCGCCTCGAAGAGCGCGACGACCGACGCTGTGAGCCGGTCGTAGGTGTACCAGTCGTCAGCAGGCTTGTCGGAGCGACCGAAGCCCGGCAGGTCCGGGGCGATGCAGCGGTATCCCGCCTCGACCAACGGCGGGATCGTGGTTCGCCACAGGTAGGACCACGTTGGTTCACCGTGCAGTAGCACGATCGTGCTGCCGGATCCCTCGTCGAGGTGCGCCAGGCGCATACCGTCCCACTCCCGGTAGTGCGGTTCGAAGGGGAAGTCGGGGAGGTCGACGAAACGCTCGTCAGGGGTACGTTGCATGCGCCCGAGCATAGGGTCGAAATACCTTTCCACGACCGTGATCAGCGTCGAAAAGTGTTGTCGGTGGGTGCTTCTAGGTTGGAAGTATGTTCACCGAAATCGCCACCGAGGACGTGCTGAAGGTCGTCCGCGCGCACGATTTCGGGGACGAGCCAGCGCTGAAGTTTGGTGCTGCGCGCATCGACGCGATCGTTGCGTTGGAGCGGCTGAACCGCGCGACCCAGGCCGAGATGGTTGCTCAGATCGCGGCGTTGCACGAAGACCGTTCCGAGGACATGGGCATTGGTCGAGGTGATCCGGCGCTGTCGGTGATCGGCGAGGTGGCGATGGCGCGCAATATCGGACTGTCAGCTGCTGGCACCCAGGTTGGTCTGGCACTGGGCCTCAAGCGGCTGCCGTTGGTAGCCGAATTGTTCGCAGACGGAACCATCCCGCAGGCAGTGGCTCAGGCTGTGGTCAACGAGTCGGTGTGCCTGGCCGTCGATGACTCGGTGGTGTTCGACGGCGAGATCGCTGCCCGGCTGCCGGGGCTGACAGCTAAGAAGGCGGCCAAGGCGGCCCGGCGAGAGGTGGTGCGCATCGATGTCGAGGCCGCTCGCGAGCGTGCCGAGCGCAACCGCGCCGATCAGCGCGTGACGATGTTTCCCGACACTGATGGTGTCGCGATCCTGCAAGTTCGCGGTGCGGCGGAGCAGGTGCTCGCCGCTCACAACGCCCTCGACGCGTGGGCGCGTGGCCTGCGTTCTGCTGGTGACGAACGCACGACCGGCCAGATCATGGCGCAGACCCTGGTGGAGCGGGTGACCGGAGTGGCTCATGCTGATGCGATCGATGTCGAGATCCAGCTCGTGATGGACGCACCGACGATGCTCGGTCAGGACGGCGAACCGGTCGATCTCGTTGGCTATGGCCCGATCTCGCCGGATGTGTCTGACGACCTCATTGCTCATGCACCCAATGCGTCGATCCGGCGGCTATTGACCGACCCGATCGACGGCACTCTTCTCGTGCGTGAACCGCGGCGCCGCCGCTTCGACTCCCCAAACCGCAAGCACATCCGAGCTCGTGATCGTCTATGTCGAATGCCTGGTTGCGACGCTCGGATCCGCGATGACGACCACATCCACGACCACGTTCTCGGTGGCCTGACAACATCAGACAACGGTCAAGGCCTTTGCAAGCGGTCGCACACCATGAAGTCACTTCCAGGGTGGAAGGTCACGGCTGAAGGCAAGTCGACTATTTGGCAGACGCCAACCGGCCACACCTACCGCAGCGACCCACCACCCTTGCTACCCCGCAACCAACCCGGCCACCTACGCCAATAGGTAGACACAAGCAGGCTTGGCTACCGGTACGCGCCAGTCGCAGTCAACCGTGGTCAGGCCCCTGCTTCGTCAGCTTCTGGTTCGCGGACGAGCATGAGGTTGGTCTTGCCGTGATCGGTCAGTGCGCCGACCTCCTCGAAGCCGCGGCTCTCGTGGAAGGCGAGCGAGACGTCATTGGTCTCGTAGACCTCCAAGGCAATGGGCAGTTCGCCTTCGACCTCTTCATACAGGCTGGAGGCAACGCCTTCGCGGCGGTGCTCGTCGGACACGACGATGCGGTCGAGGTAGACGTAGTCGTCGACGAGCTTGTCCTCGAACCACCGGTAGCGGCTGGAGTCGTACTCTGCGCCCGGAGGCAGGGTGATCACGAAGCCGGCGATGTCGCCGTCGTGGTCTGCAACGAGGGCCTGGTCGGCCATCTTGACGAGGAGAGACAGGCTCTCGTTGTCGAGTGGACCGACGCCTTCGAGGGCGTTCTGGTTGAGGTGGACGATGCTGTCAAAGTCGCTGTGCGTCATTTCTCGGATCATCAGGCATTCAACGTTACGTCAACCTGGGGCCCAACCCCACCTTTTGTGGCCCATCCCACGTCGCCCAGATCAGCCCAGATCGGCGTTCTTGACCAGCAGCGCAACGGTTTTGCCGTTGTCCTGCAAAAGGCGCCCGACCTCGCGATACCCGCGGCGGGCATGGAACTCCAGTGACGCGTCGTTCGGCGGATCGACGTACACCTCGAGCGCTACAGGCAGGTCTTGCTCAAGCTCGTCGTAGAGCAATGTGCCGACGCCACGGCGACGGTGCGTGGGCGCAATTGCGACGCGGTCGACGTACGAGCCGAACGTCTGGTTGGCCTCGAACCAGCGATAGTTGATCGAGCCGTATGTCGCGCCCGGAGCGAGCACGACGACGAAGCCCGCTATCTGTCCCTCGTCGTCGGCGACGAGGGCGCGCGACGACAGAGCCACGAGATCCGTCAGGCCTGCGAGATCGATCGGTGTGACGCCGTCGAGGCTCTGCTGGTTGATAGCGACGATCGCCGGGAAATCCTCGACCGTCGCGTCGCGGAGGCGCACTAGACCACGAACTCGACGCCCGCAGCGCTTTCTGACGCCGCCCACAGGGCGTTCGCGAGGTCGGTGTCGCGTGCCGTACGAGACATGGTGACGAGCTTCGGACGTCCTCGCCAACCGCCTGGGCCGCCAGGGCCGACGTACTCGCCACCGGTCAGCGAGGCATCTGTGGCGGCCATCAGCAGGGGCCACGCACCCGCCGCGGCCGACTGGGCGATGACCTTGGAAACCTGGTGCATGCCCATTGCCTGGAGGGACTTGCCGCCAGCCGAGGGACCGGTCATGGTGATGTTGGTTGAGGCGTACCCGGGGTGCGCACCGACGCTCACCACGTCGATCCCTGCCGACTTGACCCGTCGGTCGAGCTCCAGGGCGAACAGCAGGTTGGAGACCTTCGACTCCGCGTACGCCTGCGTGCGCTTGTATCGACGCGGCGAGCCCTCGGGGGTGAACGTACGCAGGTCGACTCCGGTGGCGGCTTTGTGCATGTTGGAGGACACCGAGACGATGCGGGCCTTCGAGCGCGCGAGTAGTGGCCAGAGGTGAGCCGTGAGGGCGAAGTGACCGAGATGGTTGGTGCCCATCTGCAGCTCATATCCGTCGGCCGTCTTCGAAGGCTTGGGTGGGAACATGATTCCGGCGTTGTTGACGAGGATGTCGAGGTGGTCGTACCCCGCTGAGACCTCGTCTGCGGCACGCTTGACGTCCGCGAGGGAAGCGAGGTCCAGCGCGATCACGGCGACGTCGGATCCGGGAGCTTTGCTCTCGATGTGGTCGAGGGCCTTGTCGGCCTTCTTGGCATCGCGCGCGGTGACGACGAGGGAGGCGCCGTGACGGGCGAGCCCGATGGCGGTGTTGACGCCCAATCCGCCGGTCACGCCGGTGACGAGAGCGCGACGTCCCGTCAGGTCCGGGATGTCAGTGGTTTTCCATGGCATGGGCCAAACCTAGACCGTCAGCGTGGGTGTTTCGCAGGCAGAGACGGTTCTCCCCCGGAAGACGCTTTGCGTCCGCCGGGGGAGAACCGTCATGACTAACCGGCTGCGCGGGCCAGGAAG
>JBBSJW010000083.1:0-11492 GCA_038256885.1 Propionibacteriales bacterium | reverse complement strand
CCATCTGGCCGAAGACGAGGGCGGTCTGTCCGAGGACGCCGGCCTCTTCCATCTCGGCAATGAGGTCGTTGCCCTCACGCGTACGCTCACCGACACCGGCGAACACCGACACACCACCGTGGTCGCGAGCGACTCGGGCGATCATTTCCTGGATCAGAACGGTCTTGCCGACGCCGGCACCACCGAAGAGGCCGATCTTTCCGCCGAGCACGTACGGCGTCAGCAGGTCGATCACCTTGATACCGGTCTGGAACATCTCGGTCTTGGACTCGAGCTGGTCGAACGCAGGAGCCTTGCCGTGGATGCCGCGGCGTTCCTTGACTTCCCACTTCTCGCCCTCTTTGAGGTTCATGACGTCGCCCGTGGTGTTGAACACCTTGCCGAGCGTCTGGTCACCTACGGGGACCGAGATGGGTCCACCGGTGTTGGTGACCGTGGCGCCGCGGACGATGCCGTCAGTCGGGCGGAGGCTGATTGCACGCACCATGCCGTCACCGATGTGGAGCGCGACCTCGAGGGTCAGCGTCTCCTTGACGCCGGCGACCTCGGTGTCCACCTTGAGCATGTTGTACATCTCGGGAATGGCATCGCTGGGGAACTCGATGTCGAGCACCGGGCCGATGACGCGAGCAACACGGCCGGTGGCCAGGTTGGATGCCGGCGCGTCGGCTGTCTTGTCGGCGGGAGCCTTCTTGGCTGCGGTCTTCTTGGCGGTTGGCATATCTCTCACTCACTCCCAGCGGTGGCGTCGACAAGCGCGTTGGCGCCACCTACGATCTCGCTGATCTCCTGGGTAATCCCGGCCTGTCGGGCCTGGTTGGCGATTCGGGTGTACTTCTGGATCAGATCGTCTGCGTTGTCAGTTGCGGACTTCATCGCCTTCTGGCGGGCAGCCAGCTCAGACGCTGCGGCCTGCAGCAGGCAGTAGTAGATGCGACTCTGAACGTATTTGGGCAGCAGGGCATCGAGCACCTCGCTGGCGGACGGCTCGAACTCGTACAGCGGGAGGACTTCGCCCTCGGGCGGAGCCTCGGTGCCTTCGACAACTTCGAGCGGAAGCAGACGGATGACGTCGGGCTCCTGCACCAGCATCGACTTGAACCGGGTGAAGACGATGTGGAGCTCGTCGACGACGCGATCTGGATCGACCTTGTCCTCGTCGTCCTCGTCGACGTGGAACGTACGGACCAGAGTCGCGCCGATCTCACGTGCGTTGTCGTACTCCGGCTTGTCGGAGAATCCAGTCCAGGACTGGATGAACTCGCGCTGGCGGAAGTTGTAGTAGGCCTCTGCCTTGCGTCCCGCGAGATAGAGGTCGACTTCCTTGCCTTCGCCGTGAAGCTTCTCGACGAGACGCTCGGCCTCCTTGAGCACCGACGACGAGTAGGCACCGGCGAGTCCGCGGTCGCTGGAAATGACCAGCACCGCGGCCTTCGTCGGGTTCTCCTTCTCGGTCGTCAACGGGTGGTCGACGTTCGAGAACGTGGCCACGGCCGATACGGCACGGGTCAGCTCACGGGCATACGGAGCTGCTGCTGCCGCGTGCTGCTGCGCCTTGATGATCCGGGACGCAGCAATGAGCTCCATGGCGCGCGTGATCTTCTTCATCGACGTCGTCGACTTGATCTTCGCGCGCAGTTCGCGCACTGATGCTGCCATGCGTCAGCTCCGCTTCTGCTTGACGATCTGCTCCTGCTCGACATCTTCGTCAGCAAGGGCTTCGTGCTCTTCGTGGCCGGCCTTGATCGAGTGTCCATCGCTGGTCTCGAACTGGTCGAGGAAGGACTCGTACGCCTTTTCAAGCGCCTGCTCGTTCTCGTCCTCGAACTTGCCCGACTCCCGGATCGCGCTGAGCACGTCACCGTGCGAGCGCGAGAGGTAGTCGAGGAACTCCGACTCGAAGCGGCTGACATCGCTGACCGGCACGTTGTCGATCTTGCCGGTCGTGGCGGCCCAGATCGACACAACCTGGTTCTCGACCGGGAACGGTGCGTACTGGCCCTGCTTGAACAGCTCCATGATGCGCTGACCACGAGCAAGCTGCTGCTTGGACGCGGCGTCGAGGTCGGAGGCGAACATGGCGAACGCTTCCATCGCGCGGTACTGCGCGAGCTCGACCTTGAGCGAACCGGTGACTGCCTTCATCGACTTGTTCATCGCCGCGCCACCCACTCGCGACACCGAGATACCGACGTCGACGGCGGGGCGCTGGTTGGCGTTGAACAGGTCAGACTGCAGGAAGATCTGGCCGTCCGTGATCGAGATGACGTTGGTCGGGATGTAGGCCGACACGTCGTTGGCCTTGGTCTCGACGATCGGCAGACCCGTCATCGAGCCAGCACCGAGCTCATCGCTGAGCTTGGCGCAACGCTCGAGCAACCGCGAGTGCAGGTAGAACACGTCGCCGGGGTATGCCTCGCGGCCCGGCGGGCGGCGGAGCAACAGCGAAACGGCGCGGTATGCCTCGGCCTGCTTCGACAGGTCGTCAAAGATGATCAGAACGTGCTTGCCGGCGTACATCCACTCCTGGCCGATGGCCGAGCCGGTGTACGGGGCGAGGTACTTGAAGCCAGCCGAGTCGGAGGCGGGAGCGGCGACGATCGTCGTGTACTCCAGCGCGCCGGCCTCTTCGAGCGAGCCGCGTACGGCTGCGATCGTGGAGCCCTTCTGACCGATGCCGACGTAGATGCAGCGGACCTGCTTGTCAGGATCGCCCGACTCCCAGAAGTCCTTCTGGTTGATGATCGTGTCGATCGCGATGGCGGTCTTGCCGGTCTGACGGTCACCGATGATCAGCTGGCGCTGGCCGCGGCCGATGGGCGTCAGTGAGTCGATCGCCTTGAGTCCGGTCATCAGCGGCTCGTGAACGCTCTTGCGCTGCATGACGTTGGGAGCCTGCAGCTCGAGTGCACGACGCTTGTCGGTCTTGATCTCGCCGAGGCCGTCGATCGGGTTGCCCAGCGGGTCGCACACGCGCCCGAGGTAGGCGTCGCCGACGGGAACGGAGAGGACCTCGCCGGTACGGCGTACCTTCTGGCCTTCTTCGATGCCGGAGAACTCACCCAGGATGACGACACCGATTTCGCGGACGTCAAGGTTGAGCGCGAGGCCGAGCGTGCCGTCCTCGAACTCGAGGAGCTCGTTGGCCATGGCCGACGGGAGACCTTCGACGCGCGCGATGCCGTCACCGGCTTCGGACACGATGCCGATCTCGTCGGTCGCCGCAGCGCTCGGGGTGTAGTCGGCCACGAACTTCTGCAACGCGTCGCGGATCTCGTCCGGACGGATGGTGAGTTCCGCCATGTGGGTGCCTACCTTCTTGTGGAGTCTTGCTGGGTTCTGGAGATGACGTTTTGAAGATTGATTTGTGTGGTGCTGGTCAGCCGGCGATGAGCCGTCGGGCGTCTTCGAGTCGGCTGGATACGGAGCCATCGATCACGTCGCCGCCGACGGAGACACGGATGCCTCCGACGAGGTCGGGATCAATGACCGTGTTGAGGTGGAACTCGCGGTCGTAACGCTTGGCGAGCGCGGCCGAGATGCGGTCGAGCTCTGCGTCGGTCAGCGGGTATGTCGAGCGGACCTCGGCGAGCAGGCGGTTGCGGCGGTCAGCGACCTCGTCGGCGAAGGTCGCGAGGACCTTCTCGAACGAAGCGGTGCGTGCCGCCGCGGCCTGGCGCACGAGGGCGACCGTCGGTGCGGTGACCTTGCCTTCGAAGATCGAGTCGACGAGCTCGGCCTTGGCCGAAGCAGCGGTCGTACGATCCGTCAGCGCCGAGCGGAGGTCGCTGTCGGCGACGACGATGTTGCCGACGTCGAACAGCTCGCTCTCCATTGCCTCGAGCTGGCCATCCTTCTCGGCAGCTGCGACGTGAGCCGCGACGCCGGAGATCTCAAGGCCATCCGTCAGGTCGCGGCTTGATGCCCAACGACCCTTGGCAGCGACCGTGAGGATCGCCAGCGTTTCTGTGCTGACCTTGTCGCCGAGCACCTGCTTGAGCAGGCCGACGCGGGCGTCGGGCTCGGTGGCGGGGTCCGTGAGGATCCGTCGAAGTGACGGCGTCGCGTCGAGCAGCGCGGTGACGGAGAACAGCTCGTCACCAATGGAGGAGGTACCGGAGCCTTCGACGGCTGCCAGGACCTCATCGAGTGTTGCTGCAGATACGCCGCGCATCAGTTCGAAGACTCCTCGAGCTCGGCGATGAACCGCTCAACGGTGCGCTTCTGGCGTGCCTCGTCGTCGAGCGACTCTCCGACGATGCGGCCAGCGAGCTGGGTCGCGATGGAGCCGACCTCACCCTTGAGCTGGGCCAGAGCCTGCGAGCGCTCGGCCTCGATCTGGGCGTGGGCGTGCGTCGTGATGCGGTCAGCCTCGGACTGTGCCTGCTGACGCATCTCGGCGATGATGTGCGCGCCCTGTTCCTTGGCTTCCTCGCGGATGCGTGCGGCTTCCTGCCGTGCGTCAGCAATCTGCGCGCGGTAGGCCTCCTTCTCAGCCTCAGCGTCCGACTTTGCCTTTTCGGCATCGGCGAACTGCTGGCGGATGTTCTCCTGGCGGCCCGTCAGTCCTCTGTTGACCGGTGGGATGACGTACTTGGCCAGGATGAACAGCACGATCGCAAACACGAGAATCGTGAAGATGATGGTGCCGTTCGGCAAGAGGAAGTTTTCCGCCGCATGGGTTGTCTCGGGCATCAGTGTTCCCGTCTGCTCAGAGGTGCTGCACTCGTCACGCGAGGACGAATACGAACAACGCCATGAAGGCGAGGTTGATGAAGTAGGCCGCTTCTGCCAGACCGACGGTCAGGAAGAAGATCGTCATGAGGCGGCTCTGGGCCTCCGGCTGACGAGCGACGCCCTGAATCGTTGCACTACCGGCCAGGCCATCACCGATGGCTGCACCAATGGCGCCGCCGCCGAGGGCGAGTCCGCCGCCGACGAATGCTCCAGCAGTAGTGACTGCGTCTTCCATTGCCATGTCTTCTCCTTGGTTCTCGCGAGTGGTGGTTCCACTCCCGATTTCGAGATGTTGCTTGTTGAACGTCTGGGATTGCTATTCAGGTATGGGGTGGTGCTAGGCCGCGACAGCGACCTTCTCTTCGTCCTTGGCCTCGGAGGTCTTGGACTTCTTTTCGGTCTTGGACTTCTTTTCCTTCTTCTTTTTTGGCTCGTCGTGGTGCTCGTCGTCTCCGTGTCCGGAGACAGCGAAGCCGAAGTAGAGGACCGTCAGCAGCGCGAAGATGAACGCCTGGATGCCGCCGATCGCCATGCCGAAGAGATTCCAGATGACCTTCGGCACGACCCCGACAGGAGCCGACATCAGGCCGATCAGGCTGAGGATGATGCCGCCGGCGAAGATGTTGCCGAAGAGTCGCAGCGCCAGGCTGAACGGCTTGACGATCTCCTCGATCAGGTGCAGCGGCGAGATGAACGGCTTGAGGTACTTGCGGACGCCGATCTCACGAACTCCGAAGATGTGAACGGAGACGATGACGACGATCGCGAGCCCATAGGTCACGTTGACGTCAGCGGCCGGCGGCGGAAGCTTGTGGCCTGTCGGGATGACCTCGAACAAGTTGCCGATCAAGATGAAGAGGAACAGTGCGACGCCGAGCGGCACGATGAACGGGTTGAGCCGGCCGATGCTGCTGAGCGTGAGGCCTTTGATCCACTCGACGACCAACTCCCACAGAAGTTGGACCTTGCCGGGAACCCCGTCGGTGACCTGCCTGCGCAACAGGAGGCCGAAGATGATGACGATGATGGCAGCAACGGCGGTCGAAGTCATGGTGTCGGAATTGAACGTCAGTCCGAGCCAGGTGAAGGTGGGGTGGCTACCCGCTTCAATCTCGGTCTCAGTCGCGAGTCCAGCTGCAACGAAGCTCATGCCGTCTCCTCAATCTGCTCGTTCAATTCCTTGCGCACCTCTCGGAGGAGTGGGATGCCCGTGAAGACCAGGGCGATGAGATGGAAGATGGCCAGACCGAACAGTACGGCAGCACCATGTGGCCAGAAGACAGCGGCAAGCACGACGGCCACGCCGGAGACGCCAAGCAGGCGGAAGAGTGACGCCGACGCGTATTGCTTGCGGGACGGCAGCTCGCCGCTCTCGACGGAGCGAAGCAGGAAGTGCTCGGTGAGCAAGTGATTGATCGCACCGAGAACTATGCCGATCGCGAGGAACATTCCGCTGCGCCACTCGCCGAGCGGCACGCTGATCCAGATGCAGGCCACAACCAGGCAGCCGGCCGTGATGAGCGCACGCTTCTGGTTGCGGATGGAGCGTGTGAAGGACGGAGTCGCGGTCATCGCGTCCAGCTCCTCTCCGTCATGTGTCCCTCATGTGCGGAGGAACGATCTGATCTGCAGCCAAGCGCTGATGAAGGCGGTGACCATGCCGATTGCGATGCCCGAAAGGACGAAGACCGGCGAGGTGTTCCAGTGGTGATCTGCGAGCCATCCGAGAACGAGGCCACCGACGATGTTGCCGACGAAAAGCATTCCGAGACCGACGAGTCGCCAGACTCCAAGTGAGGCCGCGTCGGGAGAACCGTCGAGTGCTTCATCGTTCATCGTTGGTCGTCATTTTCGGCGGCCATCCTCGGTGGTTCGGGGTCACGAGCAAGGCTCGCAATCTGTTCGTGAAAGTTATCACGAGCGCAAAACGCGCTCCAACTTGGGATGGTCCTAGGACCAGACCTTCTCGTCGAGCTTCGGCAGGAGGAAAACTGCTGCCGCAGTGAGCACGGCTAGGACCCCGAAACCGACGATCGACTGCCATCCGCTGAACAGGCTGATGACGACGCTGCCGAACGCCACGAGTCCCGCTCCCGCGTACATCAGCAGCACCGCGCGCCGGTGGGAGTGGCCGATCTCGAGCAACCGGTGATGGATGTGCATCTTGTCCGGGCTGAACGGTGACCTTCCGGCCCGCGTGCGTCTGACCACGGCGAGGCCGAGGTCGATGAACGGCACCAGCAGGATCGTGAACGGGAGGATCAGCGGGAGCAGCGCAGGCAGGAAGCTGTTGACCTCGGCGCCGCCGACGCCCTCAGTCAGGCTCGTCGCCGGGAACTGGCCGGTGAGACTGATCGAGGAGCACGCCAGCACGAACCCGATCAGCATCGAGCCTGAGTCGCCGATGAACATTCGCGCCGGGAAGAAGTTGTGCGGGAGTATGCCGATGCACGCTCCTGCGAGAGCCGCGGTGAGCAACGCAGCAGCAATCGCGCGGGTCTCCCCGTTCTCCACGGCGAGGATGAACGCGTACGCGAAGAACGCCACCGCGCCGATGGCGACGATGCCTGCAGCCAAGCCGTCCAGCCCATCGACGAAGTTGACCGCATTGGCGGTGCCGACGATCAGGATGACCGTGAAGATCATGGCCTGGATCTGGTCGAGGCCGAGGTAGTTGCCGTAGAGCGGCAGGTAGAAGAACTGCACGCCCTGCGTCACCACGATGATCGCGGCGAGCACCTGCCCGGCGAACTTGCTGAGCGCGTCGAGCTCATACAGGTCGTCGATGATGCCGACCAGACAGATGACCGCTCCGCCTAGCAGCACCCCGCGTACGGGGCCGAACACCGTCGAGTCGGCAAGCGACAGGAACGGCAGGTGCATCGAGACGAGATAGGCCGACAGCAACCCGCCGAACATCGCGGGTCCGCCGAAGTAGGGAGTGGGAATCGCGTGCACATCGCGGTCACGCACTCGCGCAACGGCGCCGAAGCGTACGGCGAGCTGGCGCGCGATCGATGCCAGGAGGTAGGTGACTCCCAGGGAGATGCCGAAGACGACGAGATATTCGCGCACGGGTCAGCTGACCTCGTCCGCTGGCTCGATCGTGTTGTTGTATGCGTGCAGCATCTCGAGGGTGACTCCCCCAGCACGCAGGATGCGAGGGGTCGTCCCGGTGGCGTCGAGGATCGTTGACGGCACGCCAGATGCGGATGGGCCGCCATCGAGGTAGACCGCCACCTTGGTGCCGAGCATCTTCTCGGCCTCCTCGATCGTCTGGGCCGCCGGCTGGCTGGTGATGTTGGCGCTGCTGACCGCGAGCGGTCCGGTCTGCTTGAGGAGCGCGAGAGCACGTTCGTCGTCGGGCATGCGTACGGCCACGGTGTTGTGAGTCTCGCCGAGGTCCCAGGTCAGCGATGACTGCTGCTTGAGGATCACGGTGAGCGGCCCGGGCCACAGCTCGTCGACGGCGGCTCGTAGCCAGGACGGCACCTCAGCGGCCAGCGCATCGAGTGTCGTGGGCGCGCCGACCAGAACGGGTGGCGGCATCTGACGGCTCCGCCCCTTCGCATCGAGCAGGGTCTGCACAGCGTGCGGGGAGAAAGCGTCCGCGGCGAGTCCGTAGACCGTGTCGGTCGGCAGGACGACGAGATTGCCGGAGTCGAGGGCGGTCTTGGCGGCCTTGAGCCCTTTGTCGAACTCTTCGGGCACCGCGCAGTCGAACTTCACGAGGTCATCCTAGGGCGCCCCTAGAACCAGCTGATGCCGTGGAGGACGAAGGCGATCGCCAGGAACTGGAGCAGTCGCCCGATGAACACCATCGACAGGAACAGCCACTGGGGTTGCCGGGAGGCGCCGGCAAGGATCGTCACGATCGCCAACGGTGGGATTCCGGTCAGCGAAGACGCGAACGCCGTGATCGCACCTGCGTACGGGCGGTCGAGCAACGTCAGCAGCCAGTCGCTCAGCCGGCGTACCTGGGCGAAGAGCTTGTTGCGAGGCGGTTTTCGCTCCACGGACGACCGGATCTTGCGACTGCCGGTACGAGCGAGCTGGAAGACGAATGCCTTGCCGATCACCGTGGCGATGACCAAGCACAGGATCGCAAGGACGAGAGTCACTCGGCTGTCGACGGTGGCGCCGAGGCTGCCGACGAACAGTTCCGCGTTGATGAAGATCGGGAGCAGCGCTGACCCGATACCTACGGCGAACGCGACCCCGAAGAGTGCTAGGTCGCCGCCCATAAGGGCATCAGACTATCCGTCGTCAGCCGGCAGGTTTGGTTGCCGTCACGAAACGAGGTCGGCGCGCCAGATCGAGGTTGTCCCGGACGTTGGTCCAGCGCGAGACGAACACCTCGGGGGCCGACTCGCCTTGCGCGTCGGCGTGCTCCGCGCCGACGACTCCCCCGGGCTTGAGCAGGCGCCACGCCACCTGCTCGAGCACCCGCATGGCGTCGAGGCCGTCATCGCCTGACCACAGGGCAAGTGACGGGTCGTGATCGCGCACTTCGGGTGCGACGCTCTCCCACGCATCAAGCGGAATGTAGGGCGGGTTGGCCACGACGATGTCGACTGAGCCGTCGAGATCCGGAAACGCCTCGGCCATGTCGCCGAGCCGGAGGTCAACACCGGTGCCGTCGAGGTTGCGCTGCGCCCACTCGTAGGCCGGCTCGTCGAGCTCGACCGCATGGACTCGGGCACTCGGCACCTCGTGCACGATCGACAGGGAGATCGCACCTGAGCCTGCGCACAGCTCGACCACGACGGGATCGGTGAGGGTCCTCGCGTGGTCGATGGCCCATCCGGCGAGCATCTCGGTCTCGGGTCGCGGCACGAACACACCGGGTCCGACCTCGAGGTCGACGTACCTGAACGCGGCCGAGCCGGTCAGGTGCTGCAGCGGGATGCGAGACGCGCGCGCCTCGATCAGCTTGAGGAAGGCGTCCTTCTGGATGCCATCGGGTCTCGCCATGCCGACCAACGACATGCGCGGGACGCCGGTGACATGGCTGAGCAGCGACTCGGCGTCATGCCTCGCCGACTCGACACCAGCTGCCTCGAGAATCTCCGTCGCCTCGGCGAGCAACCGCTCGGCCTGCGTACGTACTCCGCTCATTCCCCTGCTTCGACCGCATCAAGGCGGGCCGCGAGATCTGCCTCGACGAGCGAGGTGATGACGTCGTCGAGCGCGCCGTCCATGACCTGGTCGAGGTTGTAGGCCTTGAACCCCGTGCGGTGGTCTGAGAGGCGGTTCTCGGGGAAGTTGTAGGTGCGGATGCGCTCAGAGCGGTCGACCGTGCGGATCTGCGACTTGCGAGCGTCAGATGCCTCGGCATCGGCAGCCGCCTGAGCGGCTTCGAGCAGACGTGCACGCAGGATTCGCATGGCCTGCTCACGGTTCTGGAGCTGGCTCTTCTCGTTCTGGCAGCTCGCAACGATGCCGGTCGGTACGTGGGTGATGCGTACGGCCGAGTCGGTCGTGTTGACGCTCTGGCCACCCGGACCCGACGAGCGGTAGACGTCGATGCGCAGATCGCTGTCGTTGATCTCGACGTCGATGTCCTCGGCCTCAGGCATCACGAGGACGCCGGCAGCAGAAGTATGGATGCGTCCTTGCGACTCGGTCACCGGCACGCGCTGCACACGGTGCACGCCGCCCTCGAACTTGAGCTGCGCGTACGGCGCCATGCCCGGCTCCGGAGTGCCTGATGCCTTGACCGCCATGGTCACGGACTTGTAGCCGCCCAGCGCGGACTCGGTGGAGTCGAGGATCTCGGTCTTCCAGCCACGCTGCTCCGCGAAGCGCGAGTACATACGCTGCAGGTCGCCGGCGAACAGCGCGGACTCTTCTCCGCCCTCGCCACCCTTGATCTCCATGAGGACGTCCTTGGAGTCGGCAGGGTCACGCGGTACGAGGAGTCGCTGCAGGCGTTCGCCGAGCTCCGCGATGCGCGGCTCCAGAGCCTCGATCTCCGCAGCAAAGCTGGGATCCTCGGCGGCGAACTCGCGCGCGGCCCCGAGGTCACCCGTTGCCTGCTGGTAGTCGCGGTAGGTCTTCACGATCGCGGTGACTTCGGCGTACCGCTGACCAAGCTTCTTGGCCAGGCCCGGGTCGGAGTGCACGGCAGGATCAGACATCTTGCGCTCGAGCTCGGCATGCTCGGCGACGAGCGTCTCGACGGCTTCGAACATCACGCAATCCTTCCCGATCGGCTGGACACAACAACAGCGCCGACCCAAGCCGTGGCTGGGGTCGGCGCTGGGACGTTGCTACTTCTTGGCGTAGCGCTTCTCGAAGCGGGCCACGCGTCCACCGGTGTCGAGGATCTTCTGCTTGCCCGTGTAGAACGGGTGGCAGGCCGAGCAGACATCGGCGCGCAGAACGCCCTCAGGCGCTGTGCTCTTGGTCGTGAACGAGTTGCCGCAGGTGCAGGTGACCTGGGTCTCGACGTAATTGGGGTGGATGCCTTGCTTCATGATGTCCTCTCGCGGCCGCTGGGTCGTATCGCTGAATGCAATCCGTGAACCAGCACCAAGGGTCAATTGTGCCAGTTGGCGCCACCTATAAGGAAATCGGGCACCGAGAAATTCCCGGGTAGCCACACCACGGCGGTTGAGCTTGTCGAAACCACGTCCTTTCGACAAGCTCTAGGACCGAGATTGGGAGCTCAAGGACCGAGATTGGGAGCTCAAGGACCGAGTTTGGGGCGAATCGCTAGAGGGGCAGCTTGCGGATGCTGTGGAACTCTCGCT
>JBBSJW010000082.1:0-11685 GCA_038256885.1 Propionibacteriales bacterium | reverse complement strand
GCGCGCATGGCCTCGAGGTACTCCTTGAGGACGGTGCGGCGCTTGTTGGCTGGAACGTGGTGATCCGTCAGCTCGTCGGTGTTCCAGCCGAAGCCAGCTCCGATCGTCAGCCGTCCGTCGGACAGGAAGTCGAGCGTGGCCAGGGTCTTCGCGAGCGTGATCGGGTCGGACTCCACGGGGAGCGCGACGGCGGTCGAGAGACCGATCTTCGTGGTCACGGCTGCGCAGGTGGCAAGCGTGGTCCACGGATCAAGTGTGCGCATGTAGCGGTCGTCGGGGAGCTCTTCGCCGCCGGTCGGGTGCAGCGCCTCGCGCTTCACCGGGATGTGGGTGTGCTCAGGTACGTAGATCGTGTCGAAGCCGCGCTCCTCGGCGGCCTTGGCGAGGTCGGCTGGCCTGATGCCGCGGTCAGAGGTGAAGAGAACAATTCCGTTGCGCATGGACTCACTGTAGAACCTGTTCTACTATCTCGGAATACCGGCTGGACACTTGTCTAGTTTGGATGTCGAGAGAGGTGCGCCGGTGATTCAGGCTGACTACGTCGTCGTGGGTGCCGGCAGTGCTGGGTGTGCCCTGGCGCGACGGTTGGCCGACAGCGGTGCCAGCGTCGTCCTGCTCGAGGCGGGCGGAAGCGACACGGCCCGCGGGCTCAAGAACCTGATCGAGATCCCGGGCGCCGTCGCGGCCCTACTTTCGACCCCACAGCTCAAGAAGCGCGTCGACTGGGGCTACAAGTCGGTCCCGCAGGCGAACGCCCTCGACCGCGTCATTCCCATGACTCGCGGCAAGGTCATCGGCGGCTCGAGCTCGGTCAACGGCATGCTCTTCGTCCGCGGCAACCGGCAGAACTTCGACGACTGGGCAGCGGATGGCTGCCCGGGTTGGTCGTACGACGACGTCCTTCCGTTCTTCATGAAGATGGAGGACTGGGAGGACGGCTCCAGTGCGGTTCGTGGCGCCGGAGGACCGATCAAGGTGCGGCGTCACACCGGCATGACTGAGGCGGCGAAGTCGTACCTTAAAGCGGCCGTCGACCGGCTCGGCGTGCCGTTCCTCGAGGACTACAACGGCGGCGAGCAGGAAGGTATCGGACTGGTCCAGCTGAGCGCTGATCGCGGTGTTCGCTATTCCAGCGCGCGCGGATACCTGCGCACCGATCCGCCGGACAACCTCGTGGTGCTGACTCACTCGCGCGCGACCAAGATCGTCCTCGACGGCTCGCGCGCCACGGGTGTCGAGATCATCGCGGCGGACGGAACTGTCGAGACGATTCACGCCGACCACGAGGTCATCGTGTCCGCCGGCACGTTCGATTCCCCGAAGCTCCTGATGCTCTCCGGGATCGGACCCGCTGACCACCTGAAGGATCACGGGATCAGTGCGGTCGCTGACCTGCCAGTGGGCGAGAACCTCCAGGACCACCTGTTCGTCCCCATCTCGTTCCGGATGGACTCGGCTCTTCGCCGTCCGACCCCTTTGTACTTCCTGCGAGGTCTGGCGAAAGCCCGCTTCCGACGTACCGGTTGGGCCAGCGGCGCACAGTTCGAGACGCTTGGTTTCGTACGAACCTCCCACTCGGGGGCGGCTCCCAACCTGCAGCTGCACGGCCTCTACTGGATCTACCCATTCCCCAACCAAGACGGCGACAAGGCCGTGCGTCCGCCCACGACCAAGCCGGGCATCTGCGTGCTCCCCACCCTGATCTACCCGGAGAGCCGTGGGACGGTACGTCTTGCTGGTTCGGACCCGACGCTCGCGCCACTGATCGACCCGGCGTACCTGTCGGCCGGACAGGACACCGAGGTGCTGCTCGAGGGCATTGCAATGGTTCGCGAGCTCATGGTCGGCGTCGGCGACAACCAGGGCGAGATCGTGCCGGGCCCCGACTACTTCGACACGGCCGCTCTGCGGAAGCTGCTGCCGAACATCGTGCACAGCGTCTATCACCCGGTCGGCACCTGCCGGATGGGCTCAGATGACCGCGCCGTGGTCGATCCCGACCTGAAGGTTCGCGGCATCGAAGGGTTGCGGGTAGCCGATGCTTCGATCATGCCGACCGTCACGGGCGGCAACACCAACGCACCATCCATCATGATCGGCGAACGCTGCGCCGATCTCATCTTGAACAAGGACCAGGAATGACCACAGAGTTCAACATCGGTCTCGCGCACGAGCTGCTCGGCGAGGCACTGGCCGACAACGAGGTCCTGGTCTGGCGGGATCGGCGCCTGACGTACGCGCAGCTCGCCGAGCGCAGCCGTCGCCTCGCCACCTACCTGCACCGCGCAGGTCTTGGCGCGCACACGGAACGTTCCGAGCTCGCCAACCACGAGTCGGGCCAGGACCACGTCGCGCTCTACCTCCACAACGGCACCGAGTACCTCGAGGGCATGCTCGGCTGCTTCAAAAGTCGCTGCGCATCCATCAATGTCAACTACCGGTACGTCGACGAGGAGCTCCGTTACCTGTTTGGCAACGCCAACGCGAAGGCCGTGATCTATCACGGCACGTTCGCCCCCAAGCTCGCCGCTGTCCGCGACGCGCTGCCGAACCTCGAGGTGCTTCTCCAGGTCGACGACGGCTCGGGCAACGAGCTCCTTCCGGGTGCCGTCGACTACGAAGAGGCACTGGCCTCCGTTCCTGCAGACCTTCCCGACGTCCAGCACTCGCCGGATGACCTGTTCATCCTCTACACGGGTGGCACCACCGGCATGCCGAAGGGCGTCCTTTGGCGCCAGCACGACATCTTCATGTCGGCGATGGGCGGCCAGGTCCCCGGCGTGTGGGACGCGATCTGCACGTACGACGAGTTCGTCGAGCGTGCCGTCGCGGGTGCCGCCGGCGGCGGCACCATGGTGATGGTCCCGCCGTTCATGCACGGCGCCGCGCAGTGGTCGTCGTTCATCATGATGGCCGGCGGCACGAAGATCGTGATCCCCAACGAGAACACGCACATGGATGCCGCAGACATCCTGCGGACGATCGATCGCGAGAGCGCAGCAACCATCACCGTCGTGGGCGACGCGGTCGTGCGCCCGCTGCTCGACGAGATCAAGACCGGCAGGTACGACCTCTCGTCCCTGGTCATCATCGGCAACGGGAGCGCCGCACTCTCACCGGAGCTCAAGGAGCAGGTGCTCGAAGAGCTGCCCAACATCTTCATCAACGACTCCATGGGTGCCTCGGAGACAGGGGCCCAGGCCTCGCACCTGTCGGCGAAGGGCAACGTCTCAACCGGCAAGTTCAACGTCGGCCCCGGAGCGGTCGTCGTCAACGAGGACCTCACGGCGTTGCTCGAGCCCGGGCACGAGGGCATCGGCTGGCTCGGACAGTCAGGGTGGGTCCCGTTGGGCTACTTCGGAGACGCCGAGAAGACAGCCAAGACCTTCCCGACGATCAACGGCACGCGCTACGCCGTACCCGGCGACCGCGCGCGCCTGCTCGCCAACGGTGAGGTTGAGGTGCTCGGCCGCGAGTCCGCGACGATCAACACCGGCGGCGAGAAGGTGTTCGCCGAGGAGGTCGAGGCCGCGATCACGAGCCACGCTGACGTGCGTGACGTCCTCGTGGTCGGCCGCCCGCACGAGAGGTGGGGCAAGGAGGTTGTCGCCGTGATCCAGCTCGAGGAGGGCGTGGAGGTGTCCGACGACGAGCTCGCGGAGCATGCGGGTGAGCGGATTGCGCGCTACAAGATCCCCAAGGGCTGGGTGTACGTACCGAAGATCGTGCGGTCTCCGTCAGGCAAGGCCGACTACCGGTGGGCGCACGAAGTCGCGGTCGGGGAGATGGCATGACTCACCTCTTGGTTGAAGACCGCGATCGCGCACGCACGCTGACTCTCAACCGGCCGGATGCGCTCAACGCGTTCAACGAGGCGTTGTATGACGAGCTGACCGAAGCCTTGCGCGCAGCAGCCGCTGACGACTCGGTCGCCGTCGTGCTGCTCACGGGCGCGGGCCGAGCGTTCAGCGCGGGCACCGATCTTGCCGAGATGGCCGAACGTGTCAGCAACCCCGACTTCGTACCGGGCAAGTACGGGTTCACCGGGCTGGTTGATGCGCTCGAGGAGTTCGACAAGCCGTTGATCCTCGCGATCAACGGACTGGGCCTCGGCATCGGACTGACGATCATCGGCTTCGCTGATCTGGCCTTCATGTCGACCGAAGCCAAGCTGAAGTGCCCGTTCGCCAGTCTGGGGGTCGCGCCGGAGGCGGCCTCGAGCTACCTCCTTCCGCACCTCGTCGGGCGGCAGAACGCCGCCTGGATCCTGATGTCCTCGGAGTGGATCCACGCTCCCGAAGCGCTTGAGGCGGGCCTGGTCTGGCGGCTGTGTGAACCAGCCGAGCTCATGGAGTCAGCTCGCGATCATGCGGCCCGCCTTGCCGCGCTGCCCATCTCGAGCCTGCGCGCCATCAAACGCACGATGATCGAGCCCTTGCGCGAGGGGATCGCTGACGCTCGACGCCGAGAGAACCAGTGCTTTGCCGACCTCATGGGTGGACCGGCCAACACCGAGGCCCTCACGGCCTTCGCCGAGGGGCGGGCGGCCGACTTCACCCAGCTCCCGGCCGGTTGGTGACCGATCAGGTTTGCTGTGGATAAGTGGGCGACTTTGTGCACAAGAATACTTTGAGATTGCAGGGTTTTCCACTGGTCTTCGAACATGTGTTTGGGTAGGTTTGGGGTATGGACCCGAAGCCGGCAATCGACGCGATGTGCACCGCCGCGCAGACGCTCTTGTCGGGTGACACGAGGGCCAAGCTGCATGCTGTGCAGGCGGCTCAGGATGCGTTGGATGCTCAGAAGGCTGTGCTGCTGGTCGAGCTCGACACCTCCAAAGACTTCGAACTCGACGGCGTATCAACTCTCAACACCTGGGTGCGCAACGAGCTGCGGATGAACTCCGGAGTTGCTTCCACTCTGGTCAAGAACGTCGCAGCCTTGCGTGACCTCACACTGCTCGCCGAAGCAGCTTTTGCGGGGCAAGTCAGTTCGGCTCACGTACGCGTGTTCGCCTATGGGCTCGCGCATGTCGGACTCGAACCGATGCGAGAGTTCGAGGAAGTGTTCGTCGAGGTTGCGCAAGCGCATGCGCCCAGCGAGCTGTTTGAAGCCGTCAAGCATTTGAAGGACATAGTCCATCCCGAAGACCTCGACGCGGCCTGGGAACGTGGCATGGATCGCGAAGACTTCGCTGTCAACGCCGTCCCCGACGGCTTCCACGTGAGTGGTTTCCTCAACACTGTCACTGGGACCAAGCTCAAGAAGGTCCTCGATTCGGTGTCAGCACCTCGCGACAAGGACGACATCCGCCCCGGATCCGAACGCCGCGTCCAAGGCCTCGATGATCTGTTGACCTCTGTCCTGGCCAACGGTCTCCCGTCAGACAAGGGCGTCCGCCCACACATGTCGGTGTTCGTCGACGCCGACACCCTGCAGGCTGCTGCCGAGCATGTGAAGGCCAAGACCGAACAGCCCCACCTGATCCCCGAGCCGATGCCACCGGTCGAACCAGCCACGCTCGCCGGACACGGGGCCATCGGCCCCAACCTGCTCATGTACTTCCTGTGCGTATCCGACTTCACCGCCTTCCTGATGAAACAACACGGCGGCGCACGTCAAGCCGAGATCCTCAACGCTGGCACCGGCCGTTACCAACCCACCCTCACCCAGAGGCGTGCAGTGATCGCCCGACAGTTGGGCGTCTGCGCCACACCCGGTTGCAACCACACCCACCTCGAAATCCACCACGTCATCTTCTGGTCCCGAGGCGGCCGCACCGACGTCAACCTCCTCATCGGACTCTGTGTCAGATGCCACCATCTGCTCCACCGAGGCTTGCTGAACATCACCGGCAACGCCGTCGACGGATTCGAGTTCAGCAACCGCCACCAACGCCCCATCCGCCGACGACGAAGAAGCCACTACCGCCAAGCCGCCTGACCCAATGTCCGGCGGCCCACCGGCACGGCACTAGGCGGCACTAGGTGAACACAAGCGGGCTTGGCTAGTTCCCCCGAGACCGCCCGCGAATGAAGCACCGCCTGCGCAACTTCTGGTAGGCGCTGAGCAACTTGGAGATCCAATCTGGCACGGCCCATGGTGCCGAGATCGGTGTTACTGAGGCGCCGAGAGATTCGTGCGCGGTCCGAGGACAGGTTGACTTCCGTGGAAGCCGATCTGCCAGGGCCATCGACTGCGGTCGTCGGCATACACGAGTTGGACCGCCCGCAGAGCCGGACCATAGATCGCGTTCGCCATGACCAGGTGCACGGCTGGTTCGGCGATGTCGACGACTTCGATCGCTCGGCCGCCTGGCCACACGTGCCTCTCGCCAGCGACATATGCGGGGTCATCGTGAGACAAAAGTCCATGGGCGATCGAGTTGAGGACATTGCCGGACCTCCTGGCCGCCAGCCCGGCGATGAGGAGCTCCGGGTGGCCCATTGGGGTCAGGCCGACTGTGTACGCAAATGGTGGGCGCCGGCGGTCTCTCTCCACGAACTGAATGAACCACCCGTATGTCGAGATCTTCTCCTGGATGAGCTCCAGGTAGTCCGCGTCTGTGAAGTCGGGGTTCTCGCATTTCCAGCACATGAGCTTCTCCGTTCGTCGGGAATGGGATCCCACGCTGGTCAGCAGCTCGGACATTTCAGTCTGTCTTTCCACAGGCGACTCAACCCTTGCCTGTGAGCGGGAACTACGGTTAGACTGGACACATGTCCAGTCAGTTGACCAACGAATCGCCGCGACGCAGGCTCAACGCCCGCCAGCGCTCGACCGTGGAGCGGTTGCTGACGGCGGGCCAGGAGGAGCTGCGGGAGGTCGGTCACGAGGCGCTGACCATCCGTACGGTCGCTCTCCGCGCCGGTGTCTCGCCGGCGACGGCCTACACCTACCTCGCGTCGAAGCACCATCTGTTCGCCGAGCTGTTCCTGCGTCACATCGCCCAGGACCACGACGCGCCGGTCGAGGGCGACTCTGTCACCGAACGCGTCCAGAGCGTTTCTCAGGGCGTCGTCTCCCGCATCGTGACCGAGCCCGAGCTCGCCGCTGCGGTCACCCCGGCCCTCCTCGGCAGTGACGAGGACGTCGACCGGCTCAGGCTGCGTATCGGTGGCGAGTTCGTCTCGCGCTTCGAAGCGGCGCTGCGCGTTCCCGGGAAGCCGGACGAGCCCGTTGATGCCGCAGTTCTCGAGGTGCTGATCCTGACGTTCTCAGGCGCTCTGCTCCAAGCCGGTATGGGAACCATGAGCTACGACGAGATGGCCGATCGTCTCGAGTCCGCCTTCGCTGTCATCTTGAGAGGCAACGTATGACCGCCGTTTCGTCCAGCAACCCGCTGGTTTTCGACCCGTACGACTACGCGTTCCATGAAGACCCTTACCCGCTGTATGCCCGACTACGTGCCGAGTCGCCGATCTTCCACGCGCCAGCCGATGACCTCTGGGTTGTTGCCAGTCACGCAGACGTACGTGAAGTGCTGCGTGATGACCGGAGCTACTCCAACCAGATGGGCGTCTCGCTCGACGCCAGTGCCTGGACGACAGAAGCGCACCGGGTGATGTCGTTCCTCGCCCTCGACGGTGATGAGCAGACCAGGCTGCGCAAGCTGGTCTCGGGCGCCTTCACCCCGCGACGCGTGCGTGATCTGGAGCCACAGATCGAGCGACTCACCAAGCACTATCTCGACCTGACCTTCGCAGCGAACGCCGAGAAGGGCGAGGTCGACTGGATCACCGAGTTCGCGGGTCGACTCCCCATGGATGTCATCTCCGAGCTCCTGGGCGTGCCCGAGGCAGATCGCGATGAGGCTCGCCGACTCGCTGACCTGACGGTGCATCGTGAGGACGGTGTACGCGACGTGCCCGAGGATGGCATGCTGGCCGCCTTCGAGCTCATCGACTACTTCGCAGACCTGGTGAAGCAACGCCGCAAGGCGCCCGTGGACGACCTCACCTCGGCGCTCACGCTGATCGAGAGCAACGGTGACCGGCTCTCCGACGCGGAGATCAACGCGTTCCTGTTCCTGATGGTGGTGGCAGGCAACGAGACCACGACCAAGCTCCTGGGCAATGCGCTCTTCCACCTGTCAGCCAACCCCGAGCAGCAGAAGGAGGTCTACGCCGCACCGGAAGACCTCGTCTCCGACTGGATAGAGGAGACCCTGCGCCACGACACCTCCAGCCAGATGTTGGCCCGCTATGTCATCGACGACGTCGAGGTCGGCGGTCAGACTGTGCCTGCCGGATCAAAGCTGCTCGTCCTCCTCGGCTCGGCCAATCGTGACGAAGAGGTGTTCACCAACCCCGACGTCTTCGACATCCATCGGGCCAAGGACGAGCTCGGCCAGAGCCTCAGCTTCGGTACGGGACGCCACTTCTGCCTTGGCGCCCATCTGGCGCGCCTTGAGGCGAAGGTCGTCCTCGAAGAGATGATCCGACGTACCTCGAGCTTCCATGTGCACTCCGATCGTGCCGTGCGCGTGCACTCCACCAGCGTCCGCGGTTTCCGCAACCTCCCCGTGACGTTCACCGGGGTGAGCTCCTGATGCCGAAGTATGCGCACCCCGATCGCCGGCCGGCCGTAGTCACCGGCGCGTCGTCAGGCATTGGTGCAGAGACTGCGAAGGCTCTGGCAGCCGCCGGTCATCCGGTGGCGCTTGGCGCTCGTCGAGTCGAGATCTGTGAAGAGCTCGCTGTCGAGATCCGCAGTGGCGGCGGTGAAGCAGTCGCTCATCCACTCGACATGACCGATGACACCTCGGTCGAGGAGTTTGGTGCCAAGGTGGCTGCCGACCTCGGCGACATCGAGGTCGTCATCAGCAATGCCGGAGCCGTCGCGCCCGGTCACCTGGCACAGATCAGCTCCGAACGGCTCACCAACGAGCTGGATCTCAACCTGGTCGGTGCGCACCGGCTCATCCGTACGTTCGTGCCCTCGATGATCGAGCGCCAGCGCGGAGACATCGTCTTCGTGTCGTCCGACGTCGCCGTACGTCCCCGCCCCTTCATGGCGGGCTACTCGGCCGGCAAGTGGGGACTCGAAGGCATGGTCGGTGCCCTGCAGATGGAGCTCGAGGGAACCGGAGTCCGCGCGTCGGTCGTACGACCGGGTCCCACCTGGTCGGAGATGGGCATGGACTGGGATCCGGAAGAAGCCGCCTTCGTGCTGAACGAATGGGTGCGCTTCGGTCTGGCCCGTCACCCGCACTTCCTGAAAGCCAAGGCTCAGGCAGATGCCATCGCAACGGTCGTGACCGCGCCCCGCGGCGTCCATCTCAACTTGATCGAAGTCAATCCCGAAGCACCCGTGAAGGCCCAGGAGCAAGCGAGATGACCATGACAGCCACTGATCTGCTGGCCGACGTACCCGAGGTCTCCACGAGCTTGGACGACCAGGATCCATCGGTTCCCGAGATCATCCGCGGCACGGGACACCTGCCGGAGATGCGCGTCGACCCGATCGGCCTTTTCACGCGCGTACGCGAGGAGTGCGGCGATGTCGGGCGGTTCCGGCTGGCTGACAAGGAAGTCGTCCTCGTCACCGGCGCTGAGGCGAACGAGGAGTTCTTCCGCGCACCCGAGGAAGTGCTCGACCAGGCCGCGGCCTACCCGTTCATGACCCCGATCTTCGGCAAGGGCGTCGTCTTCGATGCGAGCCCGGAAGAGCGTCAGCAGATGCTCAAGAACCAGGCCCTGCGTGGAGACATGATGCGCGGCCACGCCCAGACCATCGAGGCGGAGATCCGCCGGATGGTTGCCGACTGGGGCGACGAGGGCGAGATCGATCTCCTCGACTTCTTCGCCGAGCTGACGATCTACACCACGAGCTCGTGCCTGATCGGCAAGCCGTTCCGCGAGGAGCTCGACGCCTCGTTCGCGCACCACTATCACGAGCTCGAGCACGGGACGGATGCCATCGCGTACGTCGATCCCTATGCCGACATCGAGAACTTCAAGATGCGCGATGCCGCACGCTTGAAGCTCGTCGAGCTGGTGCAGGAGATCATCGACAAACGGGTGGCGCGAGGCAAAGTCGCCCGAGAGGACCGTGACCTGCTCGACGTCCTGATCAGCCTCAAGAACGAGGACGGAACCGACCAGTTCACCGCTGACCTCGTCACCGGCATCTTCATCTCGATGATGTTCGCCGGCCACCACACCAGCAGCGGTACCGCCTCCTGGGCGATGATCGAACTGATGCGGCACCCCGAGGCCATGGAGTCGGTCGTCGCGGAGCTCGACGAGCTGTACGCCGATGGGTCCGAGGTGTCGTTCCAGGCCCTCCGCGAGATCCCGACTCTCGAGGCAGTCCTCAAGGAGACCTTGCGGCTACACCCACCGCTCATCATCCTGATGCGCCTGGTGCAGCAGGACTTCGAGCTGCTCGGCCATACGATCCCGGCCGGCACGCTGATCGCCGCTTCGCCCCGAGTCTCCAACCGGATCGAGGAAGACTTCCCCAACGCGGAGGAGTTCGACCCGAGCCGCTACATCGACCCGCGTCAGGAAGACCTGCAGAACAAGTGGACGTGGATCCCGTTCGGCGCCGGCAAGCACCGCTGTGTGGGCAACGCCTTCGCGATGATGCAGATGAAGGCGATCTTCTCGGTCATCCTGCGTGACTTCGAGTTCACTCCGGCTCAGCCTGTCGACAGCTATCGCGATGACTTCACCAAGATGGTGATCCAGCTCGAGCAGCCGTGTCGCGTCACGTACAAGCGGCGCTCATCATGAAAGTCGTCGCCGACACCAGCGTCTGCCAGGGGCACCAGTTGTGCCAGGGCGAGGCCCCCGATGTTTTTGGTTTCGATGAGGATGCCGACGTGGTTGTGGTTCTCACCGAGCATCCCGACGAGTCGCGTCGAGCCGACGTGGCCGCCGCCGTCAAGTACTGCCCGGCGTTCGCCCTATCAATCGAAGAGGATGAAAATGTCTGATCTGACGCGTGACGAGATCCAGGAGTTCTGGGACGCCTGGCTCGCCACCAACCGCGAAGCCGAGCGCACGGGCGACTGGCGTACGTTGGCCGACCACTACGCCGAGGACGCGACGTACGGCTGGATGTACTCGCCCGACGAGCACTTCATGGCCGTCGGGCGCGACCAGATTCGCGACTGGGCCATCGGCATCGAGATGGACGGTCTGGACGGATGGCACTACGACTATCAGGCGGCTGTCATCGATGAGCAGAAGGCGATGATCGTCGGCTTCTGGAAGCAGAAGTCCGGCATCCTCGACGATGACGGCGCTGAGTACGAGATCCTCGGCCTGGGTGGCTCGTGGTTCGGCGTCGAGCGCCAGCCGAATGGCGAAGTCATGATCGCCTGGCAGCGTGACTGGTTCGACATGCCGTCGACGGCCCACACGTTCGTGGAGATCATCAAGGCCGGCAAGGCTCCCGAGACCCTGCTCAAGCGCATGGAGGTGAGCAACAGCGTCACGGGCAATCAGGTTACCGAGTGGTTTTATGGCACGACGCTCAGCGAGTCCGCGATAGCCACCGGACACCTTCTCATCGCCAAGCAGTATCCGGGCGACACGAGCATGCGCCGCTTGTCGTGGGCCTACAACCGCGCCGGGCAGACCGTCAAACAAACCGACGCCAACGGAACAGTCCGGGACTTCATCTACGACAAGGCGGCACGCCTCAATGACGATTGCGTCGTCACCGCCAATGGTT
>JBBSJW010000081.1:0-12305 GCA_038256885.1 Propionibacteriales bacterium | reverse complement strand
TTCGTCTAAATGTGGGATCCAAACGACGATATGTAGGTTTATCGACATAACGACTTAGCGACAAGAATACGCCCCGGCTCCCGCGAGGGGGCCGGGCCTTCTTCTTGGTTCAGTTTGTCGAGCTGTGTCACGAGGTTTCGACGTTCCTGGCGGCTTCGCCGCGGCTCGCTCAACCTTCCTTCGCGCGCCCCCTACTCGTTCCTCGTGGGGGGACCCCCAGACCGCGGGCGGCCTCGACTCAGGAAGTGTGTTCTTCGAGCTCGCTGAGGATCGCTGACTTGGGACGAACGCCCACGAGCGACCGGACAACCTCACCCTTGTAGTAGAGGTTCATCGTCGGAAGACCGGTGACGCGGTACTTGGCCGGCGTCATCGGGTTGGCGTCAGCGTCCATCTTGAGGATCGTCAGCTTCTCGCCCTTCTCGGTCGCGATCTCTTCGAGGATCGGAGCGAGCTGACGGCACGGGCCGCACCAGCTGGCCCAGAAGTCGACGAGCACGGGGCCTTCAGCATTGAGGACGAGCTCGTCGAAGTTGGCGTCCGTTACGGCCGCGAGAGTGCCTTCTGCCATGGTGTTTCTCCTTGAGGTCTGTAACTAGTTAAACGTCAGGCGCTGACAGATATTCCGTGCTCGATGTCAGCGAGGTAGCGCTCGGCATCGAGTGATGCAGCGCAGCCGGTGCCGGCAGCCGTGATGGCCTGGCGGTAGGTGTGGTCGACGAGGTCGCCCGAAGCGAACACACCTCGTACGTTGGTCTCGGTCGTGCCGGGCTTGACCAGGACATAGCCTTCGTCGTCGAGCTCGACCTGACCCTTGAGCAGCTCCGAGCGCGGGTCGTGGCCGATCGCGATGAACAGCCCCGTCGCATCCAGCTTGCGAAGCTCGCCGGTGACAGTGTCGCGAAGAGTCACGCCCTCGAGCTTGTCGGTGCCGTGGATCTCGGCAACCTCGGAGTTCCAGGCGTACTCGATCTTGTCGTTGGCAAAGGCACGGTCCTGCATGATCTTGCTGGCCCGCAATTCGTCGCGGCGATGGACCAGAGTCACCTTGCTCGCGAAGCGGGTCAGGAAGGTGGCTTCCTCGAGTGCCGAGTCACCGCCACCGACGACCACGATGTTCTGCTCGCGGAAGAAGAAGCCGTCGCAGGTCGCACACCAGCTGACGCCGTGACCGGAAAGACGATCCTCGCCCTCGACCTCGAGCTTGCGGTAGCCGGATCCCATGGCGAGAACAACAGCCTTGGCCTTGTGCGTCGTCCCATCCGCAAGACTGACGGTCTTGATGTCGCCCTGAAGGTCGACAGCGGTGACGTCATCCGTGACCAGCTCGGCACCGAAGCGCTCGGCCTGGGCGCGCAGCTTGTCCATGAGCTCGGGGCCCATGATGCCGTCCTCGAAGCCGGGGAAGTTCTCCACGTCAGTGGTGGTCATCAGCGCACCGCCAGCGGTCACCGAGCCCTCAAAGACGAGGGGGTTGAGGTTGGCGCGGGCAGCGTAGATCGCGGCGGTGTAGCCCGAAGGTCCCGAGCCGATGATGATGAGGTTGCGTACGTCGTCGCTCATTGCGTTTTGTCGCCTTAATCTGAAGTCAATGACACAACGAATCCTAGGCTGCAACTATTCCGCACGCGGGACGAACCCGGCCTAGGAGCGTCCACGGATCACGACTTCGCGAATCTCGCCTCTGAAGGTCCCGGGATCGACCTCAGGAAGCTTCCTGAGCCATACGACGAGATAGCGGGTGATCTCGCCGGACTCGAGTGACATGGAGGCGTCCACGCCGGCGCCATCCAGGACAGCGACCCGCCGGAGAGCCTTCAGGGACCGGGGCACCTTCACCTGGTCGGGAGAGGCGATGTAGATCGACAGGTCGGTCGGAGTGCCACCGAGCTGGATCCGAACACTGTCGACCTCTCGAGGCCCGCCAAGGTCGAACACCAGCCCCACACCATCCTTGAGGCCGCCGAGGGAGGCCGACCCGAGGTAGTTCGACGTAGGCCAACCGGTCGCGAGCTTGCCGTCGATGGCACGACGTACGAGATCGGGGCTCTCCTCACCGTCGTCACCGAACGGATCGAAGTCGCCAACGCGCTGCACAGGGAGGATCCGGATGGGGGAGGAGTCGTCGATCGCGTCACTCGGGCTGTCATTCGTGGAGCGGCCGACCAGGAATGCGAGCACGGTCGCGATCAGCAGCACCACGCCGACGCCGAGCAGGACGAGTCCACGATCACCCTTGGCAGCGAGGCGGGCACGCTCGACATTGCGCTCCATCGTGGTCGGGGGAGCTGGTTCGTACGCCTTTGGGCGACGACGTGGCGGCTCGAGACCGGGAGGCGGTCCGACCGGGCGAATGACTGGGTCGAGGCGCAGGAGATCGGGTGAGGAGATGCCCGAGAGGCTGGGCTGCTCGTCGCGTACCTCTTCGTCCTCCCCGGACAGCCGCAGCGTGCGTGCTATGTCCGCAGCGCTCCGGAGCGGAGACTCGTGATGACGGGGTGGAGCACCGAGAATGCGGTCGGCCACGGTGTCGACGTCACGGGCGACGCCGGCACGCACCTGACGCGGCCGCAGCAAACGGCCGTGCTCCGTAGGTGCGGCGCGCAGTCCGTCGACCTGCGCACCGGGCCACCGGCTGACCAGGCAGGCGTAGAGGAGCTTGCCGAGCGCCTGGACGTCGAGCTGCTCGTACGCCTGCAGATCGGCCAGTGAGTCGTGGCGACCGACGGGTGAGAGCGCTGTTGTCACACCGAGACCGACGACGCGTACGGCTCCGGACTCCTTGAGCAGCACCTGGTGCGGCGTGAGGCGGCGGTGGTAGACGCCGTGCTCGTGCGCGTGTGCGATCGCCTCGGCGACCTCGGCCACGACTGTCGCCGCACGCCGGTTGGGCAAGGGCGACTGCGCCAGCAGCTGGTCGAGGGGAAAGGCGCGCGCCCACTCGCGAACGACCAGGTGGTGACGCTGTTCGTCCTCGATCAGGTCGAGAACGCGCAGGAAGCGAGGATCTGTGACTGAAGTGGACTCACGGGCGGCCTCGAGGAAGTGATCCGCTCGCGGATCGGAGCTCGACAGCATCTCGATGCCAACGTTGCGGTTGAGGATCTGGTCGTGGGCTCGCCACGTCGTGGAGCCGAGCTTCTCGGTGACGAGGTCCTGGAGTTCGTAGCGGTGCGCGAGCACATCTCCGGAGGCCAATGGCCGCCTGTCGCTCATCAACCGCCCCTTCTACGCTCACCCGCCATGCTACGGGCCGAGTGGGGTCGCCGTCGGCAATCAGGCCCGGCGGCGCAGGGTTTTCACAAGGTACGAAAGCTGGTCCATGCGCAAGAGCTTGGTGGCGATCACATAGGCGACCGCTCCTCCGGTGCCGGCGATGAACGCAGTCGGCAGGCCGCCGGACGGTTCGCTCTGGTCAAGGCCGGACGATTCGAGCCCGGCTGCGATCGCGAGCATGGTAGCGGCGGACACGATTGCAGCCATCACGAGCTTGCCGACGAACAGCAGCATCTCGCGGTCGATGATTGAGCCGACCGTTCGTGACAGGAGCGTCGTCGACAGGATCGACCCGACGACGTATGCGATGCCGTAGGAAAGCGCCAGCATCATGGCGACTCGCGCCGGCTCGACCATTGCCGTGAGGCCGATCGCCGCTGCGATGTTGACCGCGGCGATGACGACCTGGATGAAGAACGGGGTGCGGGTGTCCTCGTTGGCGTAGAAACCTCGCAGCATCAGGTAGTGGATCGTGAACGCGACCATGGCGATGGCGAACGCCTGGATCGTCCAGCCGATCGATTCGGTGCCGCCCTTGAGGTTGCCGGTGAGGTTGGCGACGGTGGCGACCTGCTGACCCAGGCAGGCAATCGCGACGGCCAGCGGGACGATGATCACGAGTGCGATACGGACCGTACGCCCGAGCTCGACGCGGAATCGGCCGTACTCGCGATCAGCGGCGAGTCCCGAGAGCAGCGGGATGATCGCGGTGGCGAGCGAGACGGTGATGACGCCGTGCGGCACCTGGCTCACCAGGAAGCCCAGGTCGTAGACGGCGACACCGGCAGCGTCCTCGCCGGTCTGCGCGGCCTCGGTCGTCGCGCTGCTGCCCAGCCTGGCGACGATGACGTACGCGATCTGGTTGGCCAGGACGAAGAGGAGCGTCCAGACACCGAGCTTGAACGTATGACCGAGCCCAACGCCCCGGAAGTCGAACCGCGGCTTGAAGTGGAAGCCAGCCTTGCGGAGGTAGGGCACGAGTACGAGCGCCTGCAGGGCGATCGCGACGGAGGAGCCGATACCGAGCATGAGCGACTGATTGGTGGTGAAACCCTGGTCACCGTCGGACTTGCCGAAGGTCGCCGCGTACAGCACGAGAACTCCGCAGGCGACGACGTTGTTGACGATCGGCGCCCACATCATCGGCCCGAAGCGACCGCGCGCGTTGAGCACCTGGCCCACGAGGACGAACACCCCGTAGAAGAAGACCTGCGGCATGCACAGCCACATCAGCAGCCGGGCCGAGTCCTGGGCCTGCTCGAGCTCCGGGGCGAACAGGTCGCCGTCGAAGAAGAGGTGCACCAGCACAGGCACGGCAAGCACCAGCAGAGCGGTCGCACCCGCGAGCACCAGCAGACCGAGGGTGATGACGCGGTTGGCGTACGCATCGCCGCCGTCCGGGTCGCGCTTCATGGCGCGTACGAGCTGTGGCACCAGGACGACGTTGAAAATGCCGCCGGCGACCAGGATGTAGAGCGCGTTGGGGATCGTGTTGGCGATGCTGAAGATGTCAGCGTTCAGCGACTTGCCGACGACCCACAGAAGCAGCAACAGACGCATGGCGCCGGTGATGCGGGAAAAGATCGTGCCCAGTGCCATCCAGGCGCTGGCGCGTGCGATGCCGGCGTCAGTCATCGTCGGCCAGCCGCTCCGTCGCACCGCTCCCGTTGCGACGCCTGTGGAAGCGGCGGAACAACGCGACCAGCACCAAGACACCCGCGAGACCGATCGCGACCCACAGCACGACGCCGATCTGGCTGGACCGGACGTTGAACGCCTTGGACACCGCGATCACGGTGCCGCCGGGCGAGACGAGTTTCGCGGTCAGCTGCGTGGTGCTCTGTTGGCCGAGGTCGATGTTGACCGTGAGTGTCTGGCGCTCTCCTGCGGCGATGTTCACCGGCTTGACCGAGGGAACATCCAGAGCCGGGTTGCTGGAGTCGAGGTCGACGCCGACTCGTATGTCGTGGGAGGTGGAGTTGATGATCGTCAGCGGGAATCCGCCGGACGAGCTCGACAGGGTGACGGAGGGCGGACCTTCGACCTGGATCTTGGCCAGCTCATCCACCGCACGCGATCCCAGGTTGTTGGCCACGGAGATGCCAAGCGATGGATCGTTGCGCCACCGTACGCCCAGGACTCCCGCGACCTCGCGGGGGTAGGTCGCGTCGGCTCCCTGGTCATCGGTCACGATCGAGGTCAGGGCGTCACCTGCCTTGGCGAGATCAGTGGCTGCCCGAAGCTGTGCTCGGCTGATCGTTCGCGCCGTGGACTTGGCCGGCACGCGACCGGAGTACTTGGAGATCTGTCGTGTGAGCACGTCGTCAAGCGTCGCTCCGCTGGTGAACGGTGAGTCGAAGACCGACGCGAGTCGGCCGGTCGTCGGTCGGGGCCCCGGGTTCCAGGACGGATCGATCATCGTGATGGCGTCAGCGCGGGAGGTCGGATCAATCGCCCGCTGGAGTCCAGCCAGGGCCGCGTCACTGAGGATGCGCTGACGCAGGCCGACGACAGTCGATCCGCCGGGGACGTTGGCTATCACGTCGTTGACCAGCAGCGGAATGGGCCCACCGGACGATGCGAAGCTGACGATCGAACCCAGGCGGCGTTCCCATCCGGGCACGGAGGAGGGCGTCACGATGAGTGGTGTCTCGCCGTCGCCTCGCTCCGCCCCGAGCATCGCGGCTGTCGTACCGTTCTTGATCGGCCAGGTGACGCGGCGACCAATGAGCTGGTACGTCGCGAGGGCTGATCGAGTCGCGGTGTCGACGGCAGCTGTGAGGCTGCGGCGAAGGTCAGAATTCTCGGTCAGGGCAAGGACGTCCGGCCGGTCGAATCCGAGAATCCAGACGTTCTGCGAGCGCACGTACGCCAGCAGCTCTTGCAGGAATTGCTCTGCCTGCGAAGTCTGCACCTCGGTGAGCTCGACGCTCTTGCCGATGAGCCTCTTCTTGGCGATGTCGTCGATACCGACCAGCAGTGCGGGATCGAGCAGCACCGTCGACGATCTGGGCGGGAGGCTCTTCGCGAGATCCAGAAGGTTGCGCAGCTGGCCGCCGGGGCCGATTGACGAGAGCGTGGCCACGGGATCGTGGTAGTTGCCGTCGGCACCGCGGTAGTCCGGCATGAGGAATGGCCACACGACGGTCGTGGGCACGGGCTGCTGGCCAGGCGCGATGCTCGGCAGGAAGGTCGTCGCTGCCGCGATCGCGTCATTGCTGCGGGACCCGTCAGTGTCAGTTCCGAGGATCTGCACGCCCATGGGGTAGACGCCAGCGCCGCCAGAGATGCCCAGCTGCTCATAGGGCACTTTGACCTGGAATGAGATCGACTCCCCGGCGGCGAGGGTGCCCAGCTCGTCGAATGCGCCGGCCTCGATCACCCGAGCACCGGTGTTGGCGGCGCCATTGTCAATCGCGTCGTCGAGCTGCGCGCGAGTTGTGAAGGGGTTGGTGGGTATGACGAGGTAGGCCTGGACTGTGCGCCAGGGGTGATCGTCGTTGTTGGTGATCGTGCCTCGTACGGTCACGTCGGAGCCGGCCTTCAGAAAGCTCGGCTTGAGGGTCGTGATCGTGACGGTGAGGTCGGGATCTTTGTCGGCCGCCTGGGAGGGAGCGCTGACGAGGAGGGTCGCAAGGATCGTCGTCAGGAGCGCCATGCTGGTGCGACGACGACGGCTGCTCACCTGAACATGCTAGAGGTCGTCGGGTGGCCGATAGAGTATGTCCCCGTGCCCACGTCAGAGCTGACCCCCGATCGCAGGGCCAGGATCGACGCTGTGTTGGCAGACAACTCGTTCCTGGCCGAGCTTGGCCTGCTCTTCACCGAAGCCGGCCATGAGCTCGCAATCGTCGGCGGACCCGTACGCGACGCCATGCTGGGCCGCCCCGGCAACGACTGGGACTTCGCGACGTCGGCGAAGCCCGACGAGATCGAGCGGATCGTCGGCACGTGGGCCGATGCGATGTGGGACGTCGGTCGCGAGTTCGGCACAATCGGACTGCGCAAGGGTTCGCACGATCTGGAGATGACGACCTATCGGAGCGACGCGTACGACGCCTCGTCCCGCAAGCCCGAGGTGAACTTCGGCGACACGATCGACGGCGACCTTTCGCGACGGGACTTTGCGGTCAACGCGATGGCGATCAGGCTGCCGTCGGCTGAGTTCGTCGACCTGTTCGGTGGGCTCGCCGATCTCGAAGCCCGTACGTTGCGCACCCCGGTCACGCCCGAGCAGTCGTTCAGCGATGACCCGCTGCGCATGATGCGGGCGGCACGGTTCGTGTCGCAGCTCGGTTTCACGGCCGCTCCCGACGTCGTCAGCGCGATGACCGACATGGCTGAGCGCCTGGAGATCGTGTCGGCCGAGCGCATACGCGATGAGCTCAACAAGCTGCTGATCGGCAGTGACCCGGTGGCCGGTCTGCGGCTGCTGGTCGAGACGGGCCTGGCCGAGCAGATGTTGCCCGAGCTGCCTGCGCTGATCCTCGAGCGTGACGAGCACCATCGCCACAAGGACGTCTACGAGCACTCGCTGACAGTTCTCGAGCAGGCGATCGCCCTTGAAGGCCGACTCGAAAATGCCCCTGACCTGGTCATTCGCCTGGCGTCGCTGCTGCACGACATCGGCAAGCCCAAGACTCGCCGGTTCGTCGAGGGCGGCACGGTCACGTTCCATCACCATGACGTGGTCGGCGCCAAGCTCGTACGCAAGCGCATGCGCGCACTCCGCTACAGCAACGACCTGATCGACCAGGTCGCCAAGCTCGTCGAGCTCCACCTGCGCTTCCACGGCTACGGATCGGGCGAGTGGACCGACTCAGCGGTACGTCGTTACGTACGTGATGCCGGCGACCAGCTGGAGCGTCTGCACATTCTCACGCGCGCCGACTGCACGACCCGAAACGCCAAGAAGGCTCTCCGCCTGCAGCGCACGTATGACGAGCTCGAGCAGCGGATCGCGGTGCTCGCCGAGGCCGAAGAGCTCGATGCGATGCGCCCTGACCTCGATGGTGCGCAGATCATGGCGATCCTCGGCATCGGACCTGGCCCTGAAGTTGGCGAGGCCTACCGGTTCCTGCTCGACTTGCGAATGGATCGCGGCCCACTCAGCGAAGCCGACGCGACAGAAGCCCTCAAGTCCTTCTGGGCAGCGCGGTCGTGAGTACTGACGGTCGGGTTGCGCGCGGAGAGCGTACGCGCGAGGCGATCGTTGCGGCACACACGGCATTGCTGCTCGAGGGCGAGCTCAAGCCAACCGCGAAGGTGATCGCCGAACGTGCCGGTGTCTCGGTCCGTACGTTGTGGGCCAACTTCAAGGATCTCGAGGCACTGCTCAACGAGACGACGGCGTACTGGATGGCCGCCGATGAGGAGCTGCGACAGCCGATCGATTCGAGCCGACCACTCGACGACCGCATCGCGACCTATTGCGCTGAGCGCGGTCGTCGACTCGAGCACATTGCACCGGCCGCGCGTTCAGCTGCGCTGGGTGAGCCGTTCTCGCCAGCGTTGAAGCGCAGTCGAGAGGCGCACATCCGCAGGCTCAAGTCAGAGGTCGAGACGGTGTTCGCTCGCGAGCTCGAGTCCGCCGTGACGCAGGATCGAGACGCGCTGACGTTCGCATTGGTCGCTGCCACCGGCTGGCCCACCTGGCAGCTGCTGCGGGACGACTACGAGCTGAGCCCCGACCGGATCGTTGCGGTCATGAGCAAGACCTGCCACGCGCTGCTCGACCAGCTGGTCTGAGCTGAGGTCTCGTCTCAGATTGTTGCGAGTCGGTGGTTGTCGAGCTTGGATCCGTAGAGCCGACGGAGCTCGACCTTGCGCTCGAGATCCTCGATGACAGTGACGGTGAAATTTGTGTCGTACAGCTCCTGACAGCTGCCCAGCCCGCCAGGACTGAACACATTGATCTCCATCAGCTTGTCCCCGACGATGTCCAAGCCCACGAGGAACATGCCGTCCTGGATCAGCTTGGGCGCCACGGCGCGGACGAGGCTGAGCATCTCGTCGGTGACCTTGGCCTTGGTGGCCTTGCCGCCTGCGCTCATGTTGGAGCGCATGTCAGTGCTCGTGTTCTTGCGTCGAAATGCCGCGATGTGTCCGTCCCGCACGAGCGGCTCGCCATTCATCACGAACATCCGGACGTCGCCATCCTTTGCGGCTGGAAGGAACTCCTGCGCCACGACATAGCCGTCGCGAGCGATCGCCTCGATCATCTGGTTGAGGTTGGGCGACTCAGCGTTGGACACCTGGAACACACCGCTCCCGCCCGAACCCTGCAGCGGCTTGAGCACGGCCTTTCCGCCGAGGTCATCAACGAAGTCGGTGATCACCTTCTCGTCGCGCGAGATCAGCGTCCGCGGTCGGACGACCTCGGGGAAGTGCTGGAAGTACGCCTTGTTGAGCGCATCGGAGAGATGCCCGGGATCGTTGACGACGATGACGCCGCTCGCGGCGATCAGTCTCCCGAAAGCCACGCCCGCCGTAGCGGCCCACGCTCGCTCTGCGGCGTCGTCGGCCGGGTCATTGCGGAGCATCACGACATCGAGGTCAGCAATCGCGAGCCTCTGATCCTCTCTGCCGGGATTCTGCACATCGTCGAGGTAGGCCTCGAGCGTTGTGTGGGTCTTCTTCTTTGCCGTTCGCGCTGATGCCGACAGCGCGCCGTCGGCCTCGTACGCGAAATCACCGACCCCGACGTACCAGGCCTCGTGGCCCATCTTCGTCGCCGTCATGGCGAGGCGGGTGGTGGTGTACTGCGCGATCTCGGTGCTGACGTCGTTGACGACGAATCCGATCCTCATGTGACTCCCTCTGTCAGTTGTGCGTAGTCCCGCAGCTGCCCTGCGCGCTCGAGGCGGCCAGCCGTGGCCGGAGCATCGAGATAGCGAGGCAGGATCCTCGGCCCGACGACCACCTCGCGGTCCACCAGGTCATCGATGACCGGCAGGTCGCCGAGCGACACCTTGCCGAGCCACAGATGATCGAGTGTTCCTCCCTTGGCCAGGTGGTCGAGCAGGCCGAGCAGGCCGCGAAGGTAGATCGCGTCCTTGGTCAGGCCACCAGAACGGCACACGCGCATCGTCGTGGTGAAGGCTGAGTGTGGTGTGAAGCCGTAGGCGATCAGGCTCTGGTGGATGTCGGCGAATCCGGCGTCGTTCTGCATCCGGTCGACGGCGATGACTCGAGCGGCAAGCTGTCGGAGCCTGAATGGCGAGAGGCCGCCGACGAGGTACTCCGCCAGTACAGCGAGCCCTTCCTGCGTCTCGTCATATCCGGCAAGCCCGACCTCGAGAAGCTTGAGCGGTTGATGTGAGCCGTTGACGCGCGTCAGCAGGTGCGTGCCGACCTCGTGCTGGAGCAACGGATAGACGCGATCGGGGTGGATACTCGTGTCGGCGCCGACCAGGAGATCGTGGCCCTCGACCATCACACCAGTGACGTCGGGCCGTACCTGCACGTGGATGCCGACGTCGTGATCGAGGCTGCGATAGTGCTCGAGCTCGAGCTCAGCCAGCTCTGCGAACTCGCGTGCCGTGATGCGCACGGTGGAGGTGGACGCGGGGACGGCGATTTGCTCAAGAATCTCCTCCGCGCGAGCGTGCAGCTCCTCGTCGACTCCTCCGTAGAGCTCGAGACTGAGCGGCAGGAAGTCCGCCGTGTCGCGGGCACGAAGAAGGTCGAGCTGCAGGTGGAACTCGCGCCGCTTGGCGGCAAGCAGCTGAGCCAGCGCCTTGTCCTCGACGTCCTCGGGAATTGCATCGAGCAACTCGGTGATGACGTCGGGATCGTCCTCGAGCGGGCGATAGGTGAAATGCGGGTTGGAGTGGTTGCCGTCGGCGAATGCCTGCCTGCACTCCCTCACATTGGTCGGAGTGACATCGAGGACGAAGCGGAAGCTGCCGGCCACGCGTGCGAGCTCGTGCTCGACGGCCAGGTCGCTGAGCGTGAGTGCGCTCATCGCGCGTCGTCCCCCAACGCATCCAGCACGACCGGGATCGTGTCGCCGAGTGCCGCCGTCAGCTCCGCGAGGTGCGCCGCGTCGACATCGCCGGTCCACTCGTTCATGAACGCCTTCTTGAACTCCAGCGCCATCGAGCACCCGACTCCGCGGTAGCGCTCGGCGACCCAGCGCGACAGGTTCGCACCCTGGAACACGATGTTCTCGCGCACGTCCAGTGGGTGGCCCTGGACCTCGTACCCGTCGAGAGTGTCGATGAACGCCTCGACGACCCCGCGCCATTCGCCTCGCAGGGCTTTCGTCCCGACGTTGATGTCGGGAGCATCCTCGTCGGGCTCGTCCGCGCCGCGTCGTCGGTGGTTGTAGGAGTGGACGTCGTAGACGACGAACGGCCCGGACTCCGCCAGCCGATCGAGGTGGCGGGCGAGATCGGTATAGAACGCGTCATACAGGTCCAGTGATCGGTCGGCCACCTCCTCCGGGAGCTCCCGCTTCCATACCTCCAGGCCCCAGCACTCCTCGGGCGTGCGATAGACCGCCGCGTCGCGCGCTCGATTGAGGTCGACCTCGAAGCGCGAGCGCGACACCAAGACGCGCGCCACTGCGCAGGACGCCAGCTCGTCGGTGAAGGGATCCTCTTCGCGGAAGCGCGTCATGGGACCGAGCTCCATGAGCGCCGCGACCTCGGGCCGCAGCTCGTGACCGGCGTGGATAGCAGTGGCGAGGAGAGGCGCGGCGGTGTCTCCGACGAACACGTATGGCTGCGTGGGTGCGTCCGGCTTCACCCTTCGGACGTTACCGCCGCATGGGGGCACCCGCCTCCGCTGGAAAATGTAGAAAGGACCGGCTCCCTCGCGGGAACCGGTCCGTGTCTATGTACGAGTGCTCAGCGCTCTTCTTCGCCGCGGATGAACGCTTCCAACTTTTCGCGACCGAGGTCGTCGGGACGCTGTTCCGGGGGCGACTTCATCAGGTAGGACGAAGCCGACAGCAGTGCGCCGCCGATGCCCCGGTCCTTGGCGATCTTCGCCGCACGGATGGCGTCGATGATGATGCCGGCCGA
>JBBSJW010000080.1:0-12492 GCA_038256885.1 Propionibacteriales bacterium | reverse complement strand
GGGATCGATACCGAGCTCGTGTGCCGAGTCGTGCAGGATCTCTTCGATCGTGATGCGAAGGGTGTCATCCGTCTTGCCGGCAGCGACGGTCCATTCGATGCCGCCGTCCTCGCCGGTGCCTTCGCGCAGCGTGCATGGCGGGCTCATCCAGTTGAGCGGCTTGTAGGACCCGCCGTCGGAGTGGATCAGCACGGAGCCGTCGATCTTGACCATGATCAGACGCGTGGCCAGCGGGAGGTGGGCGGCGAGGCGGCCGGCGTAGTCGACCTGGCAGCGGGCGATGACGAGACGCATGTCAGTTCCTGATCAATGTGCCGAGCTTGAACGCCAGTGTGACGCCAACGATCGAGCCGGTTGTGGTGTTGCCGTCATCGCCTTTGAGTGAGACGGTCTCGCCGTCAACGGAGTACGTACCGACCCGGAAGTCCTTGATGCCCTGGTAGTCCTCGACGAAGGTGCCGTCGTCGTTGAAGTGGACGGTCCACTCGGCTTCCTCGTCGGACCAGGTACCGACGAGGTCGGCCTTGTCGGGCGTTGCTGAGGTCGAAGGTGAAGCGGATTCGGAGGTGCTGGGGGAGGCTCCTGGTCCGGCCTTGTCGCCGGAGTCATTGCACCCGGAAAGTGCCAGCAAAGCGGTCACAGCCACGCTTGTGGCAAGTGTCATACGCAGATTCATCCATCTCCCCTGTGAGTCACGTTAGTCTGTCACGACCCTCTTATTACTCAGGAGTAGCCATGCAGGAGATCGTCGACCAACTGGCCGGAAGCGACCGAAACGCCGAGATCGCGCGCACACTGCTGCTGCCGTACCTCAACCATGCCGCCACGATGTACGAGAGTGGCTACGCCACCAGCGACGACATCGACGCCTCGATGCGTTTCGGCTGTGGCTACCCGCTCGGCCCGCTGGCCCTGATCGATGCGATCGGTGCCAAGACCGTCACGACTGGACTCGAGGCACTCTTTGCCGAGACCGGTGACCCGGTCCACCAGCCGACCAGCCTCCTGACCACGATGGCCGGAGACGACTCGACCTTCGCCCAGACCTCGGTCGCCGGCTCAGTTGCAGCCCCCGACCTGCACCACGACATCAAGATGGTCGGCGTCGTCGGCACCGGCACCATGGCGTCCGGAATCGTCGAGGTGTTCGCCAAGTCCGGCTACGACGTCGTGTACGTCGGCCGTGGCGAGGACAAGGTCGCTGGCGTTCTCGCGGCGATCACCAAGAGTCTCGACAAAGCCGTCTCGCGCGGCAAGCTCGACGAGGACGGCAAGTCGACCGTGCTCGCCCGCCTCACCGGCTCGACCGAGCGTGAAGCACTCGCCGACGCCGACATCGTCGTTGAAGCCATCGCCGAAGACCTCGACATCAAGCTTGAGCTGTTCCGCGACCTCGACCGCATCTGTAAGCCGGGCGCGATCCTGGCCACGACGACGTCGTCGCTGTCGATCAACGACTGCGCTGGCGCAACCAAGCGCCCCGCCGACGTCATCGGCATGCACTTCTTCAACCCGGCACCCGTGATGAAGCTCGTCGAGGTCGTGTCCGGCGCTGACACGTCAGCCGACGTCGCTGAGACCGTACGAGCGCTGTGCCTGGCAACGGGCAAGCACCCGGTGTCGTGCACCGACCGTGCTGGCTTCATCGTCAACGCGCTGTTGTTCCCGTACCTCAACGACGCCATCAAGCTGCACGAATCCGACGGCGACTCCCTCGAGTCGATCGACGAAGCCATGAAGGTGACTCAGCTTCCGCTCGGCCCGTTCCAGCTTCTCGACGTGGTCGGCAACGATGTGTCCCTCGCGATCCAGAACTCGCTGGTCGAGACATTCGGGCACGCCGGATGGAAGCCGGCGGCGCTGCTCGAGAGCGTCGTTGCAGAAGGAAAACTCGGTCGCAAGACCGGAGCGGGCTTCCACACGTACTAGCCGCCCAAAAGTTACGCCATATCGGCGTAGCGTTTATTTCCTGAAAAACCGGTAACTTCCAGGTCGCTGGCCTCGTTGGCTTTGACGTGAAGGTCAACGCAGCGGGAGTGGTGACGGTGGGCTCAGCTCACCTTGTGGCCGTGTCCCGGTTCGTCCGGGTGAGTGCGATGACGGCTGTCGCAGTTCTGTTCGTGGCCTACATCGCTGTTCAGGCATTCGCGACCCACTACAACGCGGTTCCCTCGACGCGTACCGTCGTTGCGCAACCAGCCACCAATACCGCTTTGGCGGCCGCGATCTCCGAGCAGGTGGCCCGTGGACTGACGTGCCGTGAAGAGCCGGCACTCACTGACACGATCCTGTTCCAGGCCGTGGCGCAGTCCGAGGTCCAGGTGCTCACCTTCGAACAGGCGATCGCTGCTTCGAGCGCCCGCGAGGGTTGGATCCGCCGCTACTGCTTCTGATCGACGCCAAAGCGCCGACCGTAGACTTGTTGCATGCCTCGTCGTCGTGTCGCCCCGCGTCAACGGCCGACCGCACGGCCGGTGCCCGCGCGAGTCGATTCCAAAGCCGACGGTGACTGGCACTTCCGGCCGCTGCGTGGCTCTTCCAAGACCTATCGATGCCCCGGATGCGGCCAGCTGATCGCCGTCGCGACTCCCCACGTCGTTGCCTGGCCAGTCGAGAAAGCGCTGCTCAGTGAGGCAGCCATCGACGAACGACGACATTGGCACTCTGCGTGCTGGACGAGGAAGCACTGATGAGCGAGCGAAGCGAGCGAACAATTCAGCGCTGGCAACGGTCATGTGCGCGCGCGGCGAGACGGACCGGGGTTTCCCGGTGTGGGCGAGAGCGAGCAGGCGCATGAGCGAGCGCATACGTGGAAATTCCGTGCTTCCCGCCCATCGCGAGGCCATCACGCTCGAGACCGTTGACGGTCTGACGCTGGTGGGGGAGCTGGCGACACCGATAGATCGCCCACCCGTGGCGACCATGATCTGTCTGCACCCGTTGCCAACCCACGGCGGAATGATGGACAGCCACCTCTTCCGCAAGGCGTCCTACCGGCTTCCTGCGCTGGCAGGCATCGCCGTTCTGCGGTTCAACACGCGAGGAACCTCGAGTGTCCAAGGCACGAGTGAGGGCGAGTTCGACAGCGGAGTGGGCGAGCAGTTCGACGTGGCCGCGGCCGTCGAGCACGCGGAGTTCGCCGAGCTGCCCCACCTCTGGATCGTCGGATGGTCATTCGGCACGGATCTCGCCCTGATGTACGGGCTCGAGCCCTCGGTCGAGGGCATTGTGCTGCTCTCGCCGCCGATTCGCTCTGCTGATCCGCAACACCTCAAGGCGTGGGCGGATTCCGGCAAGCCGGTGACAGCGCTGATCCCCGAGCACGACGACTACCTTCAGCCGCTCGAGGCCCGTGAAAGATTCGCCGCGATCCCTCAGGCCGACGTCATCGGTGTCGACGGCGCCAAGCACCTCTGGGTCGGTGACTCCGAGCGAGTTCTCGACGAGATCGTCAGGAAGCTCGCACCGGACGTCTCGGTGCCGTTGCCGAACACCTGGGACGGACCGATGGAACGCGCGGACTCTTCGGCCTACAAAGACCGTACGGTGGCCGCGTTCGACAATGACTAGCTGTTGTCGTCGTCGTTGGTGGGGGCCATGACCTCAGTCTTCGGTGCGTCGTCTTCCTGGGGTTCAGCCTTGGCTGCGGGAGCCTTGGCCTCTTCCTTCTTGGTTGCGGCTGCCTTGGGCTCGTCCTTGGGGGCTGAGTCCTTGCTCGGGCTCGGAGCGAAGGTCGAGACGATGTCGCGGAGCTGACCCATCTGCGACATGATGCCGTCACGCTTGCGTTGGAGCTCTTCGACCTCGGCACGCAGCGTGCGGGTCTGACGCTCGATCTCAGTCGTGGCGGTGACCCGGATCTGCTGCGCTTCCGAGCTGGCGCTCGACATGATTGCCGACGCCTCGGACTTGGCCCCCTCGAGTACGCGCGCTGCTTCCTCGGAGGCGATGTCGCGTGCCTTCGAAGCCTTCGCCATGATCTCGCGGGCACGCTCATCGGCAGCACCGGCGCGGGACTCGGCATCTGCTACGAGCTTGGCGGTCTGCGAGCTGGCTGATTCGTGGTGCTCCGATGCCTCGCGGGCGAGACGCTCCTTCTCGACGGCAAGCACGCGACGTGCCTCGGTGACCTCGCGGTCGGCCGCTGCGCGAGCCTGTTCGACCTCACGGGTCGCACCGAGACGCATGTTCTGCGCCTCCTGTTCGGCTGCGAGCTTGACCTGGGCTGCCTCTCGCTCGGCGTGGGCGCGGAGGTCCTCGGTGTGAGCGAGAGCGTCGGCGTGCATCGCCTCGGCGTCCTCGAGGAGCTGCTTGCGCTTCTCCTCGAGCTCGGTCACGGCCTTGGTGCGCATCTCTTCGGCTTCATGGTTGGCGGCGGCGCGAACCATGCTCGCCTCTTCCTCGGCCTTCTTGACGAGCTCATCGGCTTCGCGTACGGCGCGGTTGCGTACGTCGTCGGCCTCCTGCTCGGCCAGGCCGAGCAGCTGGGCGGCGTGGTTGCCCAAGCCTGTGTAGGTCGGCTTCTCGACGGCCTCGACGCGGTCCTTGAGCTTCTCGATCAGCTCGCGGAGGTTCTCGTTCTCGGTGCCGAGCTCCTTGATGGTGTCGGCGGCACTCTTGAACTCCGCGGACTGTGAACGAACCCAGGCGTCGACTGCATCGCTGTCATATCCACCGCGGCGTGCCAGCGGGAAGGATGCGTCGCCAGCCTTCTGCGCGGCGTCAAAGATGGACAATCCGGACTGTTCGGACATGCGGTTCCCTCGAAAGTTTATGGCTGATTGGTTGTGCCGTACACCATACCTCCCGCTCGTGGCACCGAAACAGCCCGATCAGGAGGCTCCAATCACACTCCGAGACCAGATTGGTCGGGTTCGTCGGAATCTCGTTCCGCAGAATCCTCGACCAATTTGGTGGGCTTCGTTCCTAGACCCCTCGACCAATCTGTTGGGGTTCCTCGGGACTTCGTTCCTCAGACCCCTCGGAACCTGTTGATGGCGTCGAGGTGCTTGGCGCGCTTCGCCCCGTCACGGACGCCGAGGCCTTCCTCGGGCGCCAGGCACAGCACGCCGACCTTGCCCTGATGAAGGTTGTGGTGCACGTCGAGGGCTGCTTGTCCGGTGTCCTCGAGCTTGTAGATGCGCGACAGGGTCGGGTGGACGAGGCCCTTCTCGATGAGGCGGTTGGCCTCGAAGGCTTCGCGGTAGTTGGCGAAGTGCGAGCTCTTGATGTTCTTGAGGTTCATCCAGAGGTAGCGGTTGTCGTACTGGTGCATGTAGCCCGACGTCGACGCGCACGTGATGATGGTGCCGCCCTTGCGGGTGACGTAGACGCTGGCACCGAAGGTCTCACGACCCGGGTGCTCGAAGACGATGTCGGGATCCTCGCCACCCGTGAGCTCGCGGATCTTCTTGCCGAAGCGCTGCCACTCCTTGGGGTCCTGGGTGTTCTCGTCCTTCCAGAACTTGTAGCCCTCAGCAGAGCGATCGATGATGTGCTCTGCTCCGAGCGATCGCACGATCTCGGCCTTGTCAGGCGACGACACGATGCACACGGGGATAGCTCCGCCGTTGAGCGCCATCTGGGTCGCGTACGAGCCGAGTCCGCCCGACGCGCCCCAGATCAGGACGACGTCGCCCTGCTTCATGTTGGCGCCGTTCTTGGAGACGAGCTGGCGGTAGGCCGTTGCGTTCACCAGTCCGGGGCTGGCGGCCTCTTCCCACGTCAGGTGGTCAGGCTTGGGGAGCAGCTGGTTGGACTTGACGATCGCTAGCTGCGCCAGGCCACCGAAGTTGGTCTCGAAGCCACAAATGCGCTGCTGCGGGTCCATCATCGTGTCGTCGTGGCCGTCGGGGCTCTCGAGCTCGACTGACAGGCAGTGCGCGACGACCTCGGCGCCAGGCGCCCAGGCGGTGACGCCCGGACCAGTGCGCAGGACGACGCCGGCGAGGTCGGAGCCGACGACGTGGTACGGAAGGTCGTGGCGCTTGGTGTACTCCGAGAGGCGGCCGTAGCGCTCGAGGAAGCTGAACGTCGAGACCGGCTCGAAGATCGAGGTCCACACGGTGTTGTAGTTGATCGCGCTGGCCATGACGGCGACGAGCGCCTCGCCCGGGGCGAGCTCGGGGATCGGTACGTCGTCAAGGTGGAGGCTCTTGCGCGGGTCCTTGTCCCGGCTGGCCATGCCCTCGAACATGTCGACCTCGTCCTTGTGGACGGTGATGCCCTTGTAGGTCTCGGGGAGCTCGATGGTGGCGAAGTCCTCGGGGGCGGTGTTACCGGCGAGGATGGCGTCAAGGATGTTCTGCACGGGGCGTCCTTCGGTTTGGGGTCTCCGCGATGTTACTCGGGGTTAACTTGTGGGGCCATCGCGTCGGGCTGTGATCCTGCCCTCAGTGAGCGGCGTGGGCCGCGGGTTCGACGAGCTCGACGAGCACGCCTCCCGCGTCCGTGGGGTGTACAAAATTGACGCGCGAATCGGACGTGCCGCGCTTGGGCACGTCATAGAGCAGGCGTACGCCGCGCTCGCGCAATGTCTGCGACACGGCATCGATGTCCGACACGCGATAGGCGAGCTGCTGGATGCCCTGACCGTTGCGGGCCAGGAACTTCGCAATCGTCGAGTCGTCGCTCAGTGGGGCCAGGAGCTGGATGCAGCTACCCGAGTCGCCGACCGCAAGCATCGCCTCGCGCACACCCTGCTCTTCGTTGATCTCCTCGTGAATCGAATGCAGTCCGAACGTGGAGGCATACATCTCGAGGGCGTCGTCGAGATCGGGTACGGCTATGCCGACGTGATCGATCGCGAGCAGCAGGTGGCCTGGAACAAGGGGGTCGCTGGGCATGACTAGAGGGTAGAGCAGTTCAGTCGTAGGGTCGGGGGTGATCCCGCGCACACGCCCGTCACACATCCGTTACTCGTGAGTAAAGTAGAAGAACAGTCTTCCTGAAGGAGCAGTTCACATGTCGCAGTCCGTGATCGTTGCCGGAGCCCGTACGCCGATCGGCCGCCTGTTGGGTGGCTTCAAGGCTCTCTCCGGTTCAGACCTCGGTGGCCTCGCCATCAAGGGTGCACTCGAGAAGGCCGGTGTCACCGGTGAGCAGGTCGACTACGTGATCATGGGTCAGGTCCTGGGTGCAGGAGCCGGCCAGGTTCCCGCCCGCCAGGCCGCGTTCAAGGGCGGCATCCCGCTCTCGACCCCGGCCATCACCATCAACAAGGTGTGTCTGTCCGGCATCAACGCCATCGCGCTCGCTGACCAGCTGATCCGCGCTGGTGAGTACGAGATCGTCGTTGCTGGTGGCCAGGAGTCGATGACGCAGGCCCCGCACATGCTGCTGGGTTCGCGCGAAGGCACCAAGTACGGCGACGCCAAGCTCGTCGACCACATGGCTGCTGACGGCCTGTGGGATGCACTGACCGACCAGGCCATGGGCGGCCTGACCGAGCAGATCAACGCCGACGGCACCAAGCTCACCCGCGAGGCGCAGGACGCATTCAGCGCCCGCTCGCACCAGCTCGCCGCGACCGCGCAGAAGAATGGCGTGTTCGACTCGGAGATCGTCCCAGTGACCATCCCCAGCCGCCGCGGTGACGATGTCGTCATCTCCGAGGACGAAGGCGTTCGTGGCGACACGACGACCGAGTCGCTCGGCAAGCTGCGCCCCGCATTCAGCAAGGAAGGCACCATCACAGCCGGCTCGGCCAGCCAGATCTCCGATGGCGCTGCCGCAGTGGTCGTCATGAGCAAGGCCAAGGCCGAAGAGCTGGGTCTCTCGTGGATCGCCGAGATCGGTGCCGCCGGTACGGTTGCCGGCCCCGACTCGAGCCTGCAGCTCCAGCCGGCCAACGCGATCGAGAAGGCCGCTGCGAAGGAAGGCATCGCCGTCTCCGACATCGACCTGTTCGAGCTCAACGAGGCATTTGCTGCGGTTGGACTCGAAAGTGCCGCCAAGCTCGGCATCTCCGAGGACAAGGTCAACGTCAACGGTGGAGCCATCGCCCTGGGTCACCCGATCGGCGCCAGTGGCGCTCGCATCGTGCTGCACCTTGCACTGGAGCTCGGTCGCCGCGGTGGCGGCATCGGCGCAGCTGCTCTGTGTGGCGGTGGCGGTCAGGGTGACGCCCTGATCATCCGCGTACCCAAGCAGTAGTCCTCGAACGGTGACCAGCAGGGCGGTCTCGGTCGCCGATCTCGTCGAGCGAGCCCAGGCCGGTGAGGCACGGGCAGTCGCTCGTCTGATCTCACTGGTCGAGGACCAGGCTCCTGAACTGCGCGAGGTCAGCGCTGCGCTGACACCACATACCGGTCGAGCCCACATCGTGGGCTTGACCGGTGCGCCCGGCGTCGGCAAGTCGACCTCGACCTCGGCGCTGGTCACGGCGTTGCGCACCCAAGGACGACGCGTGGGCGTACTCGCAGTCGATCCGACGTCCCCGTTCTCGGGCGGAGCTCTGTTGGGTGACCGCATTCGTATGCAGGACCACGCGACGGACGAGGGTGTCTACATCCGGTCGATGGCCAGCCGTGGACACCTCGGCGGTTTGTCGGTCGCGGCACCACAGGCACTACGAGTCCTCGACGCGGCGGGCTGTGATGTCGTACTGGTCGAGACCGTCGGCGTGGGTCAGTCCGAGGTCGAGATCTCGGGGCTCGCCGACACGACGCTGGTGCTGCTGGCACCCGGTATGGGTGACGGCATCCAGGCCGCCAAGGCCGGCATCCTCGAGATCGGTGACATCTTCGTCGTCAACAAGGCCGATCGCGAAGGAGCCGCGTCGACGCGTCGTGAGCTCCGATCCGTCGTGGCGATGTCCGACCGCGCGGACGATGCGTGGAAGCCGCCCGTGCTCATGGCGGTCGCCACCACGGGCGAAGGTGTCGATGAGGTCGCAGAGCAGATCGCTCTGCACCACGTACATCTGACGGACACGGGGGAGCTGGGCCGTCGTCGACTCGCCCGCACCCGACGCGAGATCGAGGCGCTCGCGCTCAACGCCGTGCGACAAAAGCTGGGAGATCTGTCCGGCGATGCTCGGCTCGACACGCTTGCGGCAGACGTGCTCAGCGGCGCCACTGACCCGTACGCCGCCGCGGACACGTTGATCGAGAATCTCTGAGCTAGCGGCGCGCCGCACGCGTCTTGAGTCGCCCCATCGTGAAGAATGGGGTTGTGCTGAAGAAAGTCATCACATTGCTCGTCGTTGGTTTCGGGGTCTACTACCTGCTGACGGCGCCTGCTGGCGCGGCCGATGCCGTGAGCAACGCCGCCGGAGCGGTCATCGACGCATTCAGCCAGGTCGGCGTCTTCGTCAACGAGCTCGTCGCTTAGGTCGCGGCTTAAACCCATGATTCGGGCTCTGCTCGACCGATTGCCCGATCAGGAGATCGACAGCCACCTCCTGGTCGATGAGGGTGAGCGGGTCATCGACCTCGTCTATCACCACGACATCGTGTTCTGGCGTCCGATCGCCGAGGCGATCGGCACCGCGGTGCTGTGGACGCTGGCACTCGTAGGTCCCATCCAGCTCGGCTGGCTGTTCCTGATCGTCGGATTCGCCCTCGCGGTGCATGCGCTCTACCTGACTTTGCGTGAACGCCGCGACGTGTTCGTCGTGACCAACATGAGGGTGTTTCGCGCCAGTGGTGTCTTCACCGTCAAGATCGCGACGATGCCCATCACCCGCATCCTCGACATCACGGTCGAGAAGCCTCTGCTCGGCAGATTGCTCGGCTACGGTCACTTCACCTTCGAGTCGGCGGCCCAGGCGCAGGGGCTTCGCAACATCCGCTACATCGGTGATCCGGACGAGCGCGATCTGACGATCCAGCGCGTGGTCCAGCGATCCGGCCTGCGCGGTCGGACGATCGAGCAGCAGCTGCTCGACGGTGGCCGCTGACCCTTTCGGCCCGCGGGCGCACCTCAAATGTGCCACGATGCCAGCGTGGAACTTGACGATGTCCTCTGGATGCTCACAGCGCTGGGAGCTGTGGTCATCCTCCTGACGAGGATGAGGCTGTCCGCCAACGCGCGGCAGTCCGGGCACGCCCAGATCTCGGGATCGATCCTCAACGCCCACACGGTGCTCGGCGTCGCGGCTCTCGTGGTCTGGGTCTACTACCTCACCTCCCCGAGTGACGGTCTCGGACTCGTCGCACTTGCGCTGTGGTGGCTGGAGGTCGTTGTGGGGATCCTGATCCTCCTGCGCTGGATCCCCGGCGGTGGCAAACATGCGGCGCCATCGGTGGATGACAGCTGGGCGACGGGACCGTCGCTGTCGATCCTCGGCCATGTCGGGATGCTCCTCGGCGTCGCCTTCTTCACCTACTGCGTGCTCTCCGGCCAGGTGACCTGACCTTCCGGCTCAGTTCGTCCTTCGCGGAGTCTCTAGACTGAGGAAATGAACTTCTCGCGTCCCGGCGCCGTCGACCTGTCTGCGCTCAAGCAGCCTGCTGCGCGTCCAGCAGCACCAGGTGGTGGCTCGTACGTCGTCGACATCACTGAGCAGAACTTCCAGTCGGCCGCGCTCGAGGCGTCGTTGCAATACGTCGTCGTGCTCAGCCTGTGGTCGCCGCGTTCGCCGCAGAGCACTGACTTCAACGAGATCCTGGCGCGAGTCACCAACCAGTTCGACGGCCAGATCATGCTGGCGCAGGTCGACGTCGACACCAATGCGGCGATCGCGCAGGCCCTGGAGGCCAAGGGTGTGCCGATGGTCGTTGGTCTCGTCAAGGGACAGCCCGTGCCTCTGTTCCAGGGAACGCTCGACGAGGCTGAAGTGCTCCGCTACTTCTCAGAGCTGATCAAGGTGGCGGCCGAGAACGGGCTGACGGGCCGGGCTCAACTCGCCGGCGCTCCTGGCGAGGAAGCCACAGTGGAAGCTCCTGCCGATCCGCGATTTGCCGCCGCCGACGAGGCATTTGGTTCAGGCGACTTCGCGACCGCCGTTGCCGAGTACGAGAAGCTTCTCGCTCAATACCCTGCTGACGCCGAGATCGCTGAGCGCCTGGCGGGGGTGAAGCTGCTCGCGCGTACGACCGGAGTCGACCTCCAAGCCGCACGCAAGGCTGCCGCAGATGCGCCCGACGATCTCGAAGCGCAGATGCTGGTCGCCGACCTGGATGTCAGTGGAGGGCACGTGGACGATGCCTTCGATCGCCTGATCCAGCTGATCAAGCGCACGTCCGATGAGGACCGCGAGAACGTACGCACTCGGCTGGTCGAGCTGTTCACCGTTGTCGGTGTGGCCGACCCGCGAGTGGCTGCGGCGCGCAGGGCGCTCGCGTCGGCATTGTTCTGACCGACGGGGTCTTTCCCGATAAGGTCTAACGCGGCGCCCACACGGAGCCGCAGGGGAGCGTGTAGATGCGTACGAGGATGAGCTGGGTGCTCACTGGCCTTGGCGCGCTCTCGGCCGTCGCCGGACTCGCTCTGATCCTCATCCTCGGACCCGACAGCCGATTCTCGACCGGACCGCACTCGGTCGAGACGGATGGCATCGCCGTGGTCACGGCTCCGAAGGTGATCTCCTGGGCCGACCTGCAGGTCGACGTGCTCGCCGAGGTGCCTGCTCAAAAGCCCGTGTTCGTCGGCATCGGAAACAGTGTCGATGTCGAGAACTATGTCCGTGAGACTGCACGCCTTGAGGTCACTGGCTTCCAAACCCCGTGGAAACTCAAGACAAGTCAGGTTGAGGGCAGGCCCGGACTGCCGGGTGCGCCGACCGCGCTCGACTGGTGGCGGGCAGCGTCTGCGGGCCGCGGTGGAGCCACCATCTCGACCAACCTGCCCGACGAGACGGTGTCGCTCGCGATCCTGTCAGTCGGTGACAGCAACCTCTCAGGACTCGAGGTCAGCATCGCGTACGGATTGAAGGGCGGGTTCTTCAAGGGACTTGGCCTCATGATGCTCGGTGCTGGTGCCATCCTGCTCAGTCGCTTGATGCGTCGAGGCGAGGACATCTGGGCGCACGACGACGATGACGATGAAGACGTTCGGTACGTCTTCATCGACGACGACGGTGTCGAGCACGAGATCTCAGCCGAGGAGGCCGAGGACTACGAGGTGGTCGAGGTAGAAGAGGTCGTGGTCGACGAGGCCGACGAAGTCGCCGACGATGAGCCGGCACCCGGCGTTGAACCGGAACCTACCGCTGCGCCGGAGACGAGGCCCACATCGAGGTTCGCTTCGAGACTCAACGCGTTGAAGTCCTCGGTCGGGTCATCCTTCGAGCGCAAGCCGAAGCCGGAGTTTGACGCCGCCGCATCGGACGACGAAGAGCTGGTCTACATCTTCGTCGACGAGCACGGCGTCGAGCGCGAGATCTCAGCCGACGAGGCCAAGAACTACGAGTTCATCGACGAGGTCGTTGTCGAGGTTGACGACAAGCACGACGAACCACCCACGCCTGCACCTGAGCCTGCTCCGGAGGAGCGAGTCATGTACGTCTTCGTCGACGAGGACGGTGTGGAGCACGAGGTCAGCGAAGCT
>JBBSJW010000079.1:0-12656 GCA_038256885.1 Propionibacteriales bacterium | reverse complement strand
TCTGCGACAGCCGGGAGTAGATCGCATAGATGTAGGAGTCGGCGCGACCCTCGTCCTTGAGTGTCGCGGTCCAGGCGCGGACGTCGGACGGTTTCACCGCCGAGAGAGGCACCGAGTCGAAGTGCGCCTTGATGATCTTGATGTGGACCTCTGCCTGCCGCACGGTCGACTTGCGTCGGGTGCCGTAGCCGGCCAGCCACTTGTCGCACCACTCCCCCACGGTGAGCTTCGCGTCCTTCGGTGCGACGTGGTCACCGCGCAGCAGCGCAGCGAGCTGCTTGTCGATCCAGTTCTGACCATCGGCCTTCCGGTCGAACGCGCGCGTGTGCTCGCGGCCGGCGTCGTCGACGTACCGAGCGCGCCACCGGGTCACCTGCCCGGCGACGGCTGATGGGACCTCGACGGTGTTGCCGTGTTCGTCCTTGATGCGCTTGCGCCAACGGTCCTCGACGGCTCCGCGTTGGGAGCGTCGCTGCCGGGGCAACGTCCTTGGTTGCCTGCTCATCTGTTCGCCCTAGCACTCATCGCCACCCCAGTGGGTTGACGATGGCAGCGCCTGTGGATGGATCAGGCAACTCCGCGACCTGTGGACTCGCGCTGCCCGTCCAGCCAGTCCATGACGTCCTGGCGCCAGTAGCGCAACCGCCGCCCGATGATGAAGCCGCATGGCCCGGTGTCGAGCACGCGCCAGTAGCGCAGAGAGGCGACGGGCATGCGGAGCAGCTCGGCGACCTCCTCGATCGTGAGCAGTTCATCGCGCAGAGTCGGGTTGCTGTGGAGGTTCTCGGTCATGGTCGGCTCCTGCCTGTCGGGGTTGGTCCTACCCCTAAAGGCCGCGATAGGTCTGCGAGTGGCCACCGAACCGCTACGAGTCTCCGCTCGCGCCGATAGCCTTGACTCATCATGAGCCCAGACGACGCGCGCCTCGCCGCGGAGCAGCGTGCTCGGGTGCTCATTGACGCGCAGCTCGTCGCCGCTGGGTGGGCCGTCCAGGACAAGAAGGACCTGAATCTTTTCGCATCCGACGGCGTCGCTGTCCGCGAGGTGGTGATGGCGGCCGGCCACGGTCGCGCCGACTATCTCCTGTACGTCGACAAGCGGGCCGTCGGCGTGATCGAGGCCAAGCCCGCGGGCACGACGTTGTCGGGCGTCGAGTGGCAAGCCGCGATGTACGCCGGGGGGTTGCCGGCGGACGTACGCCTCAAGGCGCTGACAGTGGATGGCCGCCTGCCGTTCGTCTTCGAAGCCTCGGGCACGGAGACTCACTTCACGAACGGGTTCGACCCTGACGCCCGGGCTCGTCGCCTGTTCCACTTCCCGAAGCCGGCGACCCTGGCCCGGATCCTCCGCGATGCCGAAGCCAACGCCGAGGCGGCGACGTGGCGGGCCAAGGTCCGAGCCATGCCGGCGCTCGACCACGCGCCGATGCGCCCAGCGCAGATCACCGCGATCGACGGCATCGAGCGGAGCCTTGCCGAGCAGCGGTTCGACCGCAGCCTGGTCCAGATGGCCACCGGTGCGGGCAAGACGTTCACCGCGGTCACGGAGGCGTACCGGCTGCTCAAGCACGGCGGGTTCAACCGGATCCTGTTCCTGGTGGACCGCAACAACCTGGCCGACCAGACGCTCGCGGAGTTCCAGAACTACCGCGCCCCTGGCGACGGTCGCCGGTTCACCGAGATCTACAACGTCGACAAGCTCACCAGCACCGGCATGCTCGGGTCCTCTGCTGTCGTGATCTCTACGATCCAGTGTGTCTTCAAGGTGCTCCGCAACGAGGACGTCACCCCCGGTGACGACCCCGGCCTGGACGACTTCGTGCCCGCCGCGCCGGTCACCGTTGCCTACAACCCCGACATGCCGCCCGAGACGTTCGACCTGGTCATCGTCGACGAGGCCCACCGGAGCATCTACGGCGTGTGGCGCGGCGTGCTCGACTACTTCGACGCCCACGTCGTCGGCCTGACTGCGACCCCGGGCAAGCAGACGTTTGGCTTCTTCCAGCAGAACCTGGTCTCCGAGTACACCTACCCGCAGTCTGTTGCGGACCGGGTCAACGTTGACTTCGACCTGTACCGGATCCGCACCGAGATCAGCGAGCAAGGCAGCAACATCGAGGCCGGCACGATCGTCCCGAAGGTTGACCGCCGTACCCGCGCCCAACGGCTCGAAGCACTCGACGAGGACCTCGAATACACCAACAAGCAGCTCGACCGGGCGGTTACGGCCAAGTCGCAGATCCGCACCGTGCTGGAGACATTCCGGGACCGGTTGTTCACCGAGATCTTCCCCGGCCGGTCGACGGTGCCGAAGACCCTGATCTTCGCCAAGGACGACGCCCACGCCGAAGAGATCGTCACGACCGTCCGGGAGGTGTTCGGCAAGGGCAACGACTTCGCCGCCAAGATCACCTACACCGCAAAGGACGCCAAGGGACAGCTCCAGGCCTTCCGTACGTCGCCCACGCTGCGGATCGCGGTCACCGTCGACATGATCGCCACCGGCACCGACGTGAAGCCGTTGGAATGTGTCTTCTTCATGCGCGACGTCCGATCGGCGCAGTACTTCGAGCAAATGAAGGGCCGCGGTGCCCGCACCATCGCACCGGCCGACTTCCAAGCCGTCACCCCCGACGCCGCAGCGAAGACCCGATTCGTGATCGTGGATGCCGTCGGCGTGACCGAGCATGACTTCGTCGACCCGCCACTTAACCGCGACAAGTCCGTGCCGTTGAAGAAGCTGCTCGACAAGGCCGCCGCGCTCAACCTCACCGAGGACGAGACCGCGACCCTTGCTTCCCGCCTCGCCAAGCTCGAGGTGGAGCTCACTCCCGACGAGCGCACGGAACTCGACACCGTCGCCGGCTCGCCCGTGCGCGACCTGATCCGTGGACTTGTCGACGCCGTCGATCCCGACGTCCAGGCCAAGCACATCGACGCCGGCGGCTCGCTGATCGAGCTCATCGACGCCGCCATCGAACCGATCGCCGCGAACCCGGCCCTGCGTCAACGAATCCTCGACCTGCGCGCCACCCACGACCGCGTCATCGACGAAGTCAGCCGAGACGTCCTCCTCGACGCCCACGGCGTCGTCGACCCCGGCCGCGCCAAGTCGATCGTCGAATCCTGGCGCGCCTACCTCGACGAGCATCGCAGCGAAATCACAGCCATCCAGCTCGTGGGCGAGGCCAAGGACCGCCGGATCGCGTTCGACGACATCCGCGAACTCGCCGACCGGATCGCCCGTCCGCCGTACAACTGGACCCCCGACATCATCTGGGACGCCTACGTCGCCATCGACGGAATCAAGGTCCGACAGACCCCAAAGCACACGCTGACCGACCTGGTGTCCCTGCTGCGCTATACCGTCGGCGCCGACGATGAACTCGTCCCGTACTCCGAGCGAGTTCATGAGAAGTACGCCGGTTGGCTGAGCCAACAGGATCAGGCCGGCGTGACCTTCGATGACAAGGAAAGGTGGTGGCTCGACCGGATGGTCTCCGTCATCGCCTCGTCCGCTGGCATCAACACAGCCGACCTCGACGATGCCCCCTTCACCGAACGCGGCGGCACCGACGGCGCCCTCCGCGATCTCGGCGACCGCGCAGCCGACCTCATCGACGAACTCAACACGGAGCTCACCGCGTGAGTGGCGTTCCCCGAGGTTGGGCCGCTTCGAAACTCGGAGACGTTGCTCGTTGGGGTAGCGGCGGGACTCCGGCTGCCGGCAACGCGACGTACTACGGCGGCGGCATCCCCTGGATCGTAATCGGTGATCTGACCGAAGGACCCGTTTGGAGCACCGCTTCAACGATCTCCCAAGAGGGCCTGGAAGCTTCGTCGGCAAAGCTCATTCCAGAGGGCGCGATTCTCGTCGCCATGTACGGCGCTTCCATTGGTCGGCTCGGCATCACATGCAGACCCATGACCAGCAATCAAGCGATCGCTCACGCGATCCCGTTCGAGCGGCTGGACGCAAAATACTTGTTCTATTACCTGATGTCCCAGAAACGCGCTCTCGCTGCAGCCGGGAAGGGCGCTGCTCAACCCAACATCGGCCAGCAAGTCCTAAAGACGTGGCCGATTGCCTTCCCAGAGTCGATGAATGAGCAGCGCCGCATCGTCGACCTCCTCGAAGACCACCTCTCCCGACTCGAAGCCGCCGACCAGGGCCTGGCGCTCTCGATTGCCAAGCTCAACGGGTTGCGCGAGCGCACGATCATCCATGCACTCACCGGCGTTGACGCCCCGGAACGCGTAGATGCAAACCTTCCCGATGTCGGGACATCTGACGGCGACCTGCCCTCGTTGCCTCTCGGATGGGAGTGGGCGCGGCTCGGCGATGTCGCCGACGTCGTGGGTGGCATCACTAAGGACGCCAAGAAGCAGAGCGATCCGTCATTCATCGAAGTCCCCTACCTGCGGGTGGCCAACGTCCAGCGCGGACACCTCAAACTCGACGTAGTGACCCAGATCCGAGCGGACCCCGCCAAAGCCAAGTCCCTTCGTCTGGAAGATGGTGACGTCCTTCTGAACGAAGGCGGCGACCGCGACAAGCTCGCGCGCGGGTGGGTGTGGGAAGGCCAGATCCCGGCGTGCATCCACCAGAACCACGTCTTCCGAGCGCGGCTGCATGAACCACGACTCAACCCGTACTTCCTGTCCTGGACAGGAAACACGTTGGGCGGTCGATGGGCCGAGCAGAACGGGAAACAGAGCGTCAACCTGGCCTCGATCAGCCTCAGGATGATCAAGCAGATGCCCGTCATCGTGCCCGCCGCAGGTGAGGCTGACAGAGTCGCCGCCTCGCTACGCGACCAACTCGACTCGTATGCCCGTCTCGCGTCGTCTCTGGAGTCCGCGCGCGAGCGTGGAGCCGCCCTCCGCCGTTCCCTCCTCGCCGCGGCATTCGGCGGCCGTCTTGCTGGCAGCGAAACAGATCTGTCGGTGGCGGAGGAGATGATCGGCGCGTGAGTGGCAAACAGATCAAGCTGTTCCTTGTCGACGGCACGCCCGGCGGGCTGACGACGGCTGAGATCACCAACTGGACCGGGCACGTGCTCGCGGCACGCCGCTCCGACCTCGCGGACTTACTCAAGCGCGACGAAGCCCAACGCACGGGTGTCTACTTCCTGCTCGGCGACGACGAGACCGCTGTCGGCGACACTCGCTGCTACATCGGCGAGGCGGATGTCGTCGCAGACCGGCTGCGCTACCACCAGCGGGACAAGGACTTCTGGGACCGCGTCGTCGTCATCACGTCGAAGGACACCAACCTCACTAAGTCTCACGGCCGCTACCTGGAGTCGCGGCTGATCTCGCTGGCTACCCAGGCCGGGCGAGTGTCGCTGGAGAACAACACCGCGCCGCCTGTCCCCGCACTGCCCGAAGCCGACGCCTCCGACATGGACTACTTCCTGTCCCAGCTCCAGATCGTGTTGCCCGTGCTCGGTGTCAACGCTATCCGGGTGCGCCCGACGAAGGCGCCGAGCCCTGCGACGAGCGAGACCATCGAGTCGCCCGTCTTCCGACTCAAGAACGCCAAGGCCGGAGTCGACGCACAGGCGCAGCAGATCGACGGCGAATTCACGATGCTGGCGGGCTCGGTCGTCATTGCGTCCTGGCACGGCGTCGGAAAGGCCGACAGCACCGTCAAGGCCTATGCCTCCTATCGCGCACAGCACGAACGACTCGTCGGCGACGGCTCCATCGCCATCGAGAACGGCGTCGGCCGGGTCAGCCGCGACATCGTCTTCACCTCCCCGTCAACGGCTGGCGCAGTCGCCCTCGGCCGCTCCTGCAACGGCCGTCGGGAGTGGATCGCCGGTAGTGAGACGTTCGGTGACTGGGAGAGCCGGGGCGTCGAGTGACGGCAAGACTGGTCGAAGGGCTCGCCGGTGCCTGACGTGCCGGGACGTGCCTTCCGCAACGCGTTCTCTCGTCGCTCGGTCGAGGCCATGGCGGATCGCCGGTCGTTCGAGCGCGGCCTGCTCTACGCGGCGAACGGGCGGGTGGGCAAACGAACGGTGACCGCGTCGAGCGTGAAGGCGAAGGTGCGCGGCTCGTCGTCCTACCAGGTGAGGCTGTCGCTCGACGATGACGGCGAGCCGGCATTCAACTGCACCTGCCCGGTGCGTCAGGAGGACCGGTTCTGCAAGCATGCGGTGGCGGTTGCCTTGGTCATGACCGAAACGGTCGCGGATCCAGACCACCAGGCCGAGGGGGTGATCGATGTCCGCGCTCATCTCGAGGGTCTGGATCACCAGACTTTGGTCGACCTGCTGGTGGAGCGTGCCGCGCAGGACGACATCTTCGATGCCCGGCTGCGGATGGAGGCAGCGCGGGCCGCCGCCGGGCCACCGCAGCTCGGTGTGTTCCGGCACGCGATCGACGAGGCTTTCATGGTGGGCGACTTTGTCGGCTACCGCGAGATGTACGACTACGCCAGCAACATCAACTCGGTGCTCAACTCGCTGCAGGACCTTCTCGACGACGGGCACTCTGATGCCGTGATCGCGCTGTCCGAGCACGCCGTCGACAGGGCCGAGGACGCGGTCGGATCTGTCGACGACTCCGACGGATGGATGTCGGGCATCGCCGAGCGTCTCCAGGAACTGCACCTCGCTGCGTGCGAGGCCGCGGAGCCCAATCCTGTCGCGCTGGCTCGCACCCTGTTCGAGCGCGAGCGGCACTCCGGGGATCTGGAGGTCTTCTACGGAGCCGCCGCGTCCTACGCCGAGGTGCTCGGCCCTGAGGGCCTTGCAGAGTATGGGCAGTTGGCACAGGCGGAATGGGATGCCTTGCCGGACTTGGGCCCAAAGGACGAGGAACGCAGCTGGTCGTCGCGGCGGTTCCGAATCACCCGAATCATGCAGACCCTGGCCGAGCTGACCGGGGACGTCGACGCGGTTGTCGACGTGCTGGCGCGGGACCAGTCCTCGGCGTACCAGTTCGTGCGCATCGCCGAGGTCTTGCGCGGGGCCAAGCGGTACGACGACGCGCTGGTGTGGGCGGAGAAGGGTCTGGCGCTGCACGGCGGCTCGGATTCCCGGCTGGTCGAGGTCGCGGCCGAGGAATACCACCGGACCGGTCGTGGTGAGGACGCGGTGCGAGTGACCTGGGATGCCTACGGCAAGTCGCCGGGCTTGCGCACCTACCGCCACTTGGCCGAGCATGCGGAGCGCGCCGACCTGTGGCCGGCCTGGCACGACAAGGCCCTCGAGTTGCTAAGGGCCCGGATCGGTCAGGGCCAGCGCAAGCCGGCTCGTGGGCGCGTCACGCGCTGGCCGGCGCCGGGGCCCGACAGTTCGACGCTGATCGAGGTGCTGCTGGTCGATGGAGACGTCGAGACGGCCTGGGCGGACGCGAGCACGGCCGGGTGCAGGCGCGACCTGTGGCTGGAGCTGGCACGACGCAGGGAAGAAGAGCACCCTCTGGAGGCAATCCCGATCTGGCAGGCTGAGGTAGAGCGGCTCATCGATGCGAAGAAGAACCAGGCCTACGCTGAGGCAGTGGAGCTAATCGCGCGCGTCGGTCGGCTGATGAGGGCGGCAGACCAGAAGGCGGACTTCACGCCGTACGTCGCGAAGCTGCGGGCCACCCACAAGCCGAAGCGGAACCTGATGAAGCTGTTCGACGAGCGGAGCTGGCTTTCGTAGTTGAGTTGTGTCGGCGGCAGGAGGGACGATGGATTCCATGGAGGTTCGGGGACGTGCCCTGGGTCTGCTGCCAGACTGGCGTACAGGCACGAACGGCGAAATGAGGTGAGTGCCATGACCAAGGACATCGAGCTGCAACTCATTGACGCTTCCGTTCCTGACGGCGAGATCGTCGTGAAGGATCTCGCTGCGCTGACGACTGCCCTTCAGGAGCTCACGACCCGCATCGGCCGCGAGGTCATCAACACCCCCGGGCCGGGCCGAACGAAGCAGTTCATGGAGGAGTTCGCCCAGTTGCGGCTCCGAGGCATCGAAGCCGGCAGCACCGTTCTCGTCTTCAGCAAGGGGCCAACCGACAAGCTCGATGTCGACCTGCCCGAGCAGAAGGTCGCCGACGATCGCTTCTGGGAGGTCGTCAAGGCCATCGGCGAAGACCAAAGGCCCGAGTGGGTCACCGACCTGATCGCCGAGAGCGCGGGGAAGTTCGTCGACGCGCTCCAAGCAGCGGCTCCGAAAGCGGTGCTTCGCGGTCCGTCCCAAGACGAAGTTGCGATCGAGTCGGCACACATTCATGCCGAGACCTGGACCTCGAAACGAGTGCAGACCAACACTGTGATGACAGCCATGGGCAGGCTGGAGAAGGTTGACCTCCGTTCGCACGAGTTCCGTGTTCGCGACGACGTGGGCCAGGCCGTCGACCTCAAACATGTGGAGGACGACATGAGCGTTGCCCAGTTCGTCGGCCAGTGGGTTGTCGCCCGAGGCGCAGGGGTGTTGCTCTCGTCAGGACGACTCGTCGCCTTGGACAATGCCGTCATCGAATTGGTGACCGATCCCGTGGCGTCGCTGCCCGAGCCCATCGGGACCGATCTCCAATCGATCCTGGCCTCGGCACCCGGACCTGATCCAGACGGCGGTGTGGACGTGAGTGACGAGGAGTTCGACGCCTTCCTTGAGGTCTTACGTTCGTGACAACGCTCGAGGCAGTCGTCATCGACACCGACGTCTACAGCGTGCTGTTCACGCGTAGACGACGCGATGACACCAGGCGCGACGAGTGGGCGACGCGGCTAACAGGAAAGAGGGTCGTGATCTCGTTCCAGACGCGAGCCGAGGTCCTGGCCGGCGCCCTGGCTGCGGGCTGGGGTGACCGAACGCTTCGTGACCTACGGCGTCAGCTTGACGACGTGCCGACCGTTCACGAGAGTCCCGCGGTCACGGACAACTACGCCACACTCACCGCGGCCTGTAAGAACGCTGGCCACCCGTTGCACGGCAAGGTCCACACCGGCGACCGCTGGATCGCTGCCTGTGCGATCACGCTCGGATTGAAGCTCTTCGCTGGAGACAAAATCTACGCCGGTGCGCCCGGCCTGTCACTGCTGTGAACTGCCAGACTGCGCCCCGTGTCTGAATCGCGTCGCTTGGTCGACAAGCTGTGGTCGTATTGCAATGTCTTGCGCGACGACGGCGTCGGCGTCATCGAGTACACCGAGCAGCTCACCTACCTGCTGTTCCTGAAGATGGCCCACGAGCGGTCGACGAGGAAGCTGAACCCGCAGCAGATCGTGCCCGCCGAGTACTCCTGGCAGCATCTGCTCGACGCCGAAGGCACCAAACTCGAGGTCATCTACACCGAGATCCTCGTCGGCCTCGCGCAGCAGCCCGGCACGCTCGGCACGATCTTCCGCAAGGCGCAGAACCGCATCCAGGACCCGGCCAAGCTCAAGCGGCTCATCGTCGACCTCATCGACCAGGAGAACTGGTCGGCGTCGGGCACCGACCTCAAGGGCGACGCCTACGAGGAACTGTTGTCCAAAGGGGCGTCTGACAAGGGCTCGGGGGCCGGGCAGTACTTCACACCGCGCGACCTGATCGCCGGCATTGTCGACGTGATCGACCCCCAACCCGGCGACACCGTCGTCGACCCGGCGTGTGGCACCGGAGGCTTCCTCCTCGTCGCGCACGAGCACGCAGCGCGAGGTGCCGAGTCGCTGACTCCAACGCTGCGAGCACACCTGCGGGACGACTTCGCGTCTGGTTTCGAACTCGTCGATGGGACCGCCCGGCTGGCCGCGATGAACCTGCTGCTGCACGGCATCGGAACCGCCGACGGTGACTCGCTGATCGAGGTACGCGACGCGCTCATCGCAGACCCCGGTGAGCGTTGGTCGGTGGTGCTGTCGAACCCGCCTTTCGGGACGTCGTCCAGCGTGCCGGTGGAGCGACAGGACTTCGTCGTCACCACGTCGAACAAGCAGCTGAACTTCGTCCAGCACATCATGACGATCCTCGACATCAACGGCCGCGCCGCCGTCGTACTGCCCGACAACGTGCTCTTCGAAGGCGGCGCTGGCGAGACGCTGCGGCGCAAGCTGCTGGCTGACTACGACCTGCACACGATGTTGCGGCTGCCGACCGGGATCTTCTACGCCCAGGGTGTGAAGGCTAACGTCCTGTTCTTCGACAAGAAGCCAGCGTCCGAGCAGCCATGGACCTCGAAGTTGTGGGTCTACGACCTGCGCACCAACCAGCACTTCACCCTCAAGCAGAACCCCCTCCGTCGTCACCACCTCGAAGAGTTCGTCGAGTCGTACCTGCCCGGCAAAGCTCGTGACCAACGGGTCGAGTCCGAGCGCTGGAAGTCGTTCACCCACGACGAGCTCATCGCCCGAGACAAGGTCAACCTCGACATCACCTGGCTACGCGACGAGTCGCTTGAGGACGTCGACAACCTGCCAGCCCCAGAGATCATCGCCCGCGAGATCGTGGAAGACTTGACCGCGGCGTTGGCTGAGTTCGAGGCTGTGGCCGCTGCACTCGAGGCGGGGGCATCGACACCCGCGAAATGACGGCTCAGGCTGCGGGAAGCGCTGTTGCCAGCTTTCGGTGCAGGTCGGCAACCGCGTCTATCGCCAGCGGTCCGTCGGCCTGCAACTTCGGGTAGAGCTTCCTCGGCCAGAGTGCCTCAACCTCGCGAGTCGTGAACGAGCCACCAATCAAGGGCCAGTCGGCGTCGACGAAGCACAAGACACCGTGAACCGGCACGCCGTCACCAACGATCCCGCGCACCACGTCGACCTGCTTGAGCACCCCATCGACGAGCTTGGTGCAGTCCCGACTGCCCACGAGCAGCTTCTCCACTCGTGGGCGGATCAGTCCTCCTTCGACCTTGAGGCTGGGACGGCCCTTGTACTTCTTGGCGTCGATCACATACACGCCAGTCGCTCCGATTGTGACGTGGTCGATGTTGGCCTTGCTTCCTGGGATGCGCCTGTCATGCAACACCCGCAATGACTCGGACGCGAGCTCATTGAGGCGGTTGCCGAGCCGTTCCTCCCCCACAGCGCCGACGTCCCAAACCTTCGTCGACTGCGGGTCGTCACCCAACGCAAGGATGAGTCCGCCGAGCTTGGGGTGCTTGGTACGGATGCGTTCCTCACGATTGCCCTGGCGGCGCTCGAACTCGCGTCGCGCTGACGCACCCGGGGTGCCGACGTCCACCGACCTGTCCGGTTCCGGCTCAAGAGTGGGCGCTGCAACCTCGTGCGCATTGGTCGAGCAGTCCAGACATCGCACGGTCTTGGTCGTGCGCTCGTAGATCGCCTCGGCCTTTGACTGCAACTCGACATCGCACAGACGGCACGTCCCGGCATAACGCAAACGCATCCGCCTCTCGTCCGGCATCGACTCTTCAGTCACGCCCGAGACGCTATCCGCGAACCTGCATCCCCACTCCGCTTTCCGCACCTCCGATCCGACACACCTCTTTCATCCACACACCGAGCGGTGGCCACTCGCGATCCGTGGCCGGCCCTTTGGGATGTGACCATGACGCTGCACAAGCTGTCGGCGGGGTCGGGGTACGAGTACCTGACCCGGCAGGTCGCTGCGCTCGACTCGACCGAGAAGGGGCGCATCGCGCTCGCCGACTACTACTCGGCGAAGGGTGAGTCGCCCGGGCGATGGGTCGGCTCCGGGCTCGTCGGAATCGATTTCCTGGACGACGGCGACGTCGTTACGGCTGAGCAGATGAAGCATCTGTTCGGCACCGGCTCGCACCCGATCACCGGAGAGCCGCTCGGGGCGGCCTACAAGGTCTACGACAACTCTGGCGTCGACGGGTTCAACGTCGAGGTCGCCCGCCGGATCGAATCGCTGGCCGAGGAGTCAGGTCGTCCGGGGAAGCTGCAGCCTTCCCCCGCCGTACTCGCCCGGATAAGGAGTGAGGTGGCGCGGGAGCGGTTCATCTCCGAGCATGACCGTGAGCCGGCGAACGCTCGGGAGTTGTCGGACGCACTTCGTCGTTACTCCCGGCCGCGTCAGACGGCGGTGGCCGGGTATGACCTGACGTTCAGCCCGGTGAAGTCGGTCTCGGCGCTCTGGGCGGTGGCACCACGCGAGGTCGCCGAGGTGATCGAGGCGGCGCACGATGCCGCCGTACGTGATGCGCTGGCCTTCATCGAGCGTGAGGTGCTGTTCACCCGCGAGGGCCGTAACGGCGCCCGGCAGGTCGAGACCCGGGGACTCATCGCAACTGCGTTCACCCACCGCGACTCCCGCGCCGGCGACCCCGACCTGCACACCCATGTCGCGGTCGCCAACAAGGTGCAGACCCGTGAAGGCAAGTGGCTGTCGATCTTCGGGAAGGTCCTGCACGAGCACGTGGTCGCCGCGTCCGAGACCTACAACACCGCGCTCGAACGGCGCCTGACCGAGGCGCTCGGCGTGCAGTTCGCCGAACGGCCTGGGACCCCGCGGGACCAGCGGCCGGTCCGGGAGATCGAGGGTGTCGACCGAGCGCTGTGCGAGCGCTGGTCGCAGCGGCGCTCCGCCATCGTGACCCGACAGCGGGAGCTTTCACGAGAGTTCCAGAAGGGGCACGGGCGTCCACCGACACCGACCGAGGCGGTCGCACTCGCGCAGCAGGCGAACCTGGAGACCCGCGACGCCAAGCACGAGCCACGGTCGTACGCCGACCAGCGGACCGAGTGGCGAG
>JBBSJW010000078.1:0-13272 GCA_038256885.1 Propionibacteriales bacterium | reverse complement strand
GGCGCAGGTTGGCCTCGAGGAGGTGGTTCTTGGCGCGACGTCCGTCAACGACGATCCACTCGAGTTCTTCGATCTTCTTGGCAGAGGGGGCGCGACCGCCCTTGCCAAGACTTTCTTCGGCGAACAGGCCGGCTTCGATGCGCTTGGCGAGCTCGACCTCTTGGCCGGCGGTCAGCAGCGAGACCTTGCCGATCTGCTTGAGGTAGTCCTTGACCGGGTCGGCAGTAGCGCCGGCGACCATGACCTGCTGGACAGGCTCGTCGGACTCGTCGGCAGCCGAGATCGTGTAGGACGACTTCTCGTCCTCCTTGAGCGTCGGATCGGTCGCCAGGTCCTTTTCGAACTCCTCGTCGGGAATGTCGGGGAGGATCTTCTTGCCGTCGGCATCAACCTGGACGGCCGGCACCTGGAGCGCGTTCGTCAGGTCGACGGCGGCCGGGATGTGCGACTCGTCGGTCGTGTCCTTCTTTGCCGCTGCCTTCTTTGCGGGCGCCGCCTTCTTGGCCGGCGCCGCCTTCTTGGCCGGCGCTGCCTTCTTGGCGCTAGGAACTGCCTTCTTGGCGGGAGCGGTGGTCTTTTTGGCTGTGCTGGAAGCGGTTTTCGTCACGGTCGTTTCTGTTTTCGCGGTGGTCTTGGCCTTGGACGGTGGTGCTGACTTCTTGGCGGGGGCCTTCTAGGCCGGTGTGGCCGCTGCCTTCTTGGCGGGAGCCGCCTTCGCGGGCGCCTTCTTGGCAGCGGGCTTTGCAGGTGCAGACTTGGCGGCCGGCGTAGCCGGCTTCGCAGGTGTTGCCTTCTTCGTCTCAGGTTGTTCCTTGGTGCCACCACTCAGGCGTTTGGCGACCGCTCTGAGGCGGGACCCAGCTGCGGGATTCACCGGCACGTCAGCCTCACAAATCGGTAGAAGGGCGCAACAATGAGGCCTGTGGTCAACCTCTTCCTCAAGTGTGACACGTATGGCCAAGGGTTCGCGACTCAGGTCAACTCTCAGCCGCGTGTCGCCCAGCTGTGCACCGGTTCGCCCGCGTGCATGAGCTCTTCGTAGGCCTGCGTCGTCGCCCGCATCGCCGCCGTACGATCCGCCGCACTGCGCTTCTGGTGCTCGAACTCCTGAATCAGCCAGGTGGAGCCATTGCGCCCCGTCGTGCACCTGCTCTCGATGATTCCGAGCAGTCGATCGCGTACGGCCTGGTCGACGCCAAGCATTTCCAGTCCTTCATGCGCTCGGGGCAGGAGGTGGCGCAGCACGAGGTCACGTGCGGGAACCTGGCCGACCAGAGGCCAGTAGAGCTCCGTCTCGATCCCGAACCGGGCCGCTTCGTGAAAATTGTCCTCCGCTTTGCGGAAGGACAGTCGAGACCACACAGGACGCTCACTGGTCCCAAGGATCTTCACCAGGCCGTAGAACAACGCCGCATTCGCCATGGTGTCGACCACCGTGGGTCCAGCGGGCAGGAGACGATTTTCGATCCGCAGGTGGGGCCGGCCGTCGGCGATGTCGTAGATCGGCCGATTCCAGCGATAGATCGTGCCGTTGTGGAGACGGAGCTCCGACAAGCTGGGGATGCGTCCCGCTTCCAGCTCCTCGACCGGATCCTCGTCGCCGACGATCGGCAGCAGCGCCGGGAAGTAGCGCACGTTCTCCTCGAAGAGGTCGAACACCGAGGTGATCCAGCGTTCGCCGAAGAAGACTCGCGGTCGTACGCCTTGAGCCTTGAGCTCTTCGCTGCGGGTGTCGGTCGCCTGCTCGAACAACGCGATGCGGGTCTCGTGCCAGAGCTGTTGACCCAGCAGGAACGGCGAGTTGGCCCCGATCGCAACCTGGGCGCCGGCGATGGCCTGGGCGGCGTTCCACATCGGCGCGAAGTCCTCAGGGTCGACCTGAAGGTGCAGCTGCGTGCTGGTGCAAGCCGCCTCGGGCATGATCGTGTCGGCTGTCGTGCTCAACCGGTCGACGCCTTCGATCACGATCTCGATGTCCTCGCCCCGCGCGGCCAGGATCTGGTCCGACAACAGGTGGTATCGCGGATTGGCCGAAAGCGAGTCCGGACTCAGGTGTCCGTCCTGGAGCGTCGGGAGAATCCCGATCATCACCAGATGAGCACCGACCTCCGAGGACTTGACCTGCGCCGCGTTCAGGTCCTCACGCAGCGTCGACTCGAGCGTCTCGAGGCCACTGCCTTCGACACGGGTCGGCGGCACATTGATCTCGATGTTGAACAGCCCGAGCTCGGTCTGGAAGGCGTCATCCGCGATCGCTTCCAGCGTCTCGACGTTCTTCAGGGCAGGGTCGCCACCGTCATCGACCAGGTTGAACTCGATCTCGACACCGACGTGAGTGTGCTCGACGGAAAAGTCGCGTTCGCTCAGCATGCGGGCGAACACGTCAAGGCATCGCCGGACCTTGGCGCGATAGAGCGTACGGTCCTCGCGGCTGAACTCTCGCGCCTCGACGTCCTGTCCCATGCGTCCACACTAGGGGCGCTCGGAGGAGTCGGCTCAGAATTCGCCCCAGTGGGCCGGGGACACTCCCCCCTCGAGCAATGCCAGAACGCCGTGGGCCATGCCGTACGACGGGTCTGCTTCGAGCGCGCGCTCGACGGCGATCAGGGCCTGCGCACCGTCACCGGAGAGCCACCCCGCGAATGCGGCCAAGCTCAGCACCGCTGGCTCGAACGGCGGCACCACCACGCCGGACACGCAGGTCAGGAACGACAACATCTCTCGCGCACTGTCACGAGAGATCCATCTCCACACCTCGTCGCGAACTTCACGCTTGGACACCCAGACCGCCAGTCTCATGCAGTCCTCGTCGCTGACCCGTTCGCCTGACAGTCCTCGCTGCAGGATCGGACGCACCTGGTCCATGGCCACCTGAACCTGGTCATCCGGGTCAGTTCCATCGACCTCGGCGACCACGCTCTCCTTCAGTCGCATGATGTCGTGACGTCGCACTCCTTCGAAAGCCTTGAAGCGAGCCGCCAGCGCCTCACGGTCGGGCAGGATCTGCTGCCCAGCCGCGACAGCCTTGACGATCGACAGGTGGTGGTCGGAGGTCTCGTATGGGATCCCGTCGACCGGGAAGCCGGGCACGTCGACCCAATAACGCGATCCGTCGGCCCGTACGGCGAGCACGAGCTCAATCTCCTGAAGGTACGATCCAATCGCCGCGAGCAGCGTGCTGGCGACTTCTTGCCGCTGAGTCACGGCGACCAGGATCGCGCCTTCGGCACCCTGGCGACGCAGGTGCTCTGCGGTGAGCTCCGCCAGCTGGTCGACGTGATACTCAGGAGGGATGTCCACGCGCAGGCGGAAGCCGAATCGGCGCCTCGGCCCCTGCGTAGCCACGGCAACCAGCGACTCGCTCGGCCGAAAGCCGAACAACGTCGGCAGTGCGTTGAGGAGGTCTGGGATGTCATGGGCAGTGAAGATGGTCGGCGCGTCGGTCATGCGACAACGCTCGTATGGCCCACTCGCACCCGCCTCCTGCGCCACACGTCCTGTGGAGCACCTGCATGCCACGCCGAATCTGTGCACAGACCTGTCACCGCAGCACGACAGACTGTGGACATGCGGTCCACGGCTTCGATCATGCATCTCGATCTCGATGCCTTCTTCGCTTCCGTCGAGCAGAGAGACAAGCCCTCGCTACGCGGCAAGCCGGTCATCGTCGGCGGCATCGGACCCCGAGGCGTCGTTGCCACGGCGTCGTACGAAGCACGCGTACACGGCGTTCGATCCGCGATGCGCACGGCCGAGGCTCGAGCCCGGTGCCCGCACGCCGCCTTCCTCGGAGGACGCTTCGACGCTTACCGAGAGGCGAGCCTGCTGGTGATGACCCGGCTGCGTGAGGCTTCGCCGCTGGTCGAGCCCTTGTCGCTCGACGAGGCATTCGTGGACCTGGCCGCGGGACCCGAATTCGATCCAGCCGTCATCGAGCAGATCGTGGCTGACATCCGCCGCGACATCGCCGAGCTCACGGGTGGGCTCACTGCCTCGGTGGGCGTCGCCTCGTCCAAGCTCATGGCCAAGATCGCCAGCGAGATTAACAAGCCGAATGGTGTGTTCGTCGTTGTTCCCGGGACAGAAGCCGACGTGCTGGGCCCGATGCAGGCAACAGCAATCCCGGGTGTCGGGCCGGCGACCGCCGAGAAGCTCCGCCGAATCGGTATTGCGACCGTTGAAGATCTCCGCACCCCCAGCGAGGACGAGCTCGTACGCCTGCTCGGCCAGTCGTCGGGTCGCTCACTCTTCCGCCTGGCCCGCGCCGAAGACGAGCGACTGGTCGAGCCCGACCGCGAGACCAAGTCAGTCAGCGTCGAGGACACCTTCGAGAACGACATCTCTGATCGCGCTCAGCTCGAGGTCATCGTCGACCGCATGGCCCGGTCGGTGTCAGGCCGGCTGCGCAAGAACGGGCTGTCCGGTCGCACCGTGACGCTCAAGCTGCGGCACCACGACTTCGAGACCCACACGCGGTCGTCCACTCTGGCCAATCCGACCGACAATGCCCGCATCCTGGGCGCGACTGCCCGAGCCCTGCTCGAGGCCTCGGACGTGACCAACGGGCTGCGTCTTCTTGGCGTCGGTGTCAGCGGGCTGGCTGATTGGGTCCAGGAGGACCTGTTCGCTTCCGAGGAAGATGACATCGAGGTGGACGAAGCGGCTGAGGCCGCCGAAGCCGCGCGACCGACACGTTGGTATCCCGGCATGGACGTACACCACGCCGATCACGGTGACGGCTGGGTATGGGGATCCGGTCTGGGTCGCGTCACCGTGCGGTTCGAGACCCGCCACACGGCACCCGGTCCGATCCACACCTTCAGGGTCGATGACCCCGCTCTGGGTGCTGATCACACCGGTACGTTTGCGGAATGAGCGCGCCGATCCCCCAAGCTGAGATCCGTCCGATAGTCCGCAGCCACCACGGAGACGATTTCGTCGACGACTACGAGTGGCTGCGCGACAAGGAGGACCCGGCCACGTTGGCATACCTCGAGGCCGAGAACGCCTACACCGACGAGTCGACGGCACACCTCGAACCGCTGCGTCAGCAGATCTTCGACGAGATCAAGGCCCGCACCCTCGAGACCGACCTGTCGGTGCCGGTACGACGCGGCAACTGGTGGTACTACGCGCGCACAGTTGAGGGTCAGCAGTACTCAATCCGCTGCCGCTGCCCGATTCACGACGCTGACGACTGGAACCCGCCGTCACTCGACGCAAAGACCGCCATCGAAGGCGAGCAGGTGCTGCTCGACTCCAACATCGAGGCCGACGGCCACGAGTTCTTCTCGCTCGGCGCGTTCAGCGTGACCGATGACGGCAACCTCCTCGCCTGGTCCGTCGACCTTCAGGGCGACGAGCGCTACACGATCAAGGTCAAGGACCTCCGCACCGGCGAGGTCCTCCCCGACGAGATCACCGCCACGAGCGGCGGCGCCACCTGGTCGATCGGCGCCTCACACCTCTTCTACACGACTGTCGACGAGGCGTGGCGACCCCACAAGGTGTGGCGCCACACCCTCGGTTCGACTGGTGACGACGTGCTGGTCTTCGAGGAGCCGGACGAGCGCTACTTCGTCGGAGTTGGTCGAACGCAGTCCGACAAGTACCTCGTCATCGGCCTCTCGTCCAAGATCACCAGCGAGGTACGCGTCCTCGAGGCCGACGATCCCGAGGGCGAGTTCCGGGTCGTGCTCCCCCGCCGCGATGGCATCGAGTACTCCCTCGAGCACGCTGTCATCTCGGGAGAAGACGTCTTTCTGGTGCTCCACAACGAAGACGCCGTCAACTTCGAGCTGATCTCTGTTCCGGCCGATGACCCAACGACACGAACGGTTCTAGTCCCGGGCAGCGATGCCGTACGTCTCGAGGACGTCGACGTGTTTGCAGGACAGCTCGTCCTGTCCTACCGCCGCGATGCCCTCACCCGCATCGGCATCATGCTCATCGACCCGACGATCCCCCGCGGCATCGGTCCGCTGCAGGAGATCCTGTTCGACGAAGAGCTGTTCACCTGTGGCGTGGGCGCCAACGCCGAATGGGTGCAACCGCTGATCCGCGTCGGCGTCGGCTCTTTCATCACGCCCGCATCGGTTTACGACTATGTCGTCGCGACCGGCGAGCTGATCCTGCGCAAGCAGGCGCCTGTGCTCGGCGGCTACGACCCGGCCGACTACGAGCAGCACCGCAGCTGGGCCATCGCCGATGACGGCGTACGAGTGCCCGTCTCAGTCGTGTGCCGCAAGGACACGCCACACGACGGCACCGCTCCCGCGTTGATCTACGGATATGGCTCCTACGAAGCCAGCATGGATCCCGGTATGTCGATTGCCCGACTCTCGCTGCTGGATCGCGGGTTCGTGTTCTCTATCGCCCACGTGCGAGGCGGAGGCGAGCTCGGCCGCCATTGGTACGACGACGGCAAGATGCTTCGCAAGCGCAACACGTTCACCGACTTCATCGCGAGCGCTCACCACCTGGTCGACGAGGGATGGACGTCGCCCGACCGGCTCATTGCCGAGGGCGGCAGCGCTGGCGGCCTATTGATGGGCGCCATTGCCAATCTCGCACCTGACGCGTTCGCCGGAATCGTGGCGAGCGTTCCCTTTGTCGACAACCTCACGACAATCCTCGATCCGAGCCTGCCATTGACCGTCATCGAGTGGGACGAGTGGGGCAACCCGCTCGAGGACCCTGAGGTCTACGAGTACATGAAGTCGTATGCGCCCTACGAGAACGTGGGCGAGCACCCCTATCCCGCAATCCTCGCGGTGACGAGCCTGCACGACACCCGCGTGCTCTACGTCGAGCCGGCCAAATGGGTGGCCCGCCTGCGAGCGACCGCGACGGGCGATGCACCGATCCTGCTCAAGACCGAGATGCATGCAGGTCACGGCGGCGTCAGCGGCCGATACGCATCCTGGAAGGAGCGGGCCTGGGAGCTCGCCTGGATGATCGAGACCGCTGGCGCGAACTCTGTGGCCTGAGCGCGGGGACCTGTGACCTAAGAAGCGACTGAGAGCGGAATCCTTGGGGTACGTGTTGCGTTGACATCAGTACAGACTCTGATGGGAGGCGTTCATGAACACCAAGACTGAAGGCAAGGACAGCGTCGGCATGTACCTCGCCGAAATCGCTCGCACTCCCTTGCTCGACGCTGCACGAGAAGTCGAGCTCAGCAAGACCGTCGAGGCCGGGCTCTTCGCCCGCCAGCTGCTCGCCGAGGGCCGTGTTGGCCGTCGCAAGGGTGGCGCGCCGAAGTCCGCCACCGAGGAAGAGCTGACCTGGCTCGCCGAGCAGGGCGATCTGGCCGTACAGGAGTTCATCCAGGCCAATCTCCGCCTCGTCGTGTCGATCGCCCGCAAGTACGGACGTTCCGCCATGCCGATGCTCGACCTGGTCCAGGAGGGCAACACCGGCCTGATCCGCGCCGTCGAGAAGTTCGACTACGCCAAGGGCTTCAAGTTCTCGACGTATGCCACCTGGTGGGTACGTCAGGCGATCACTCGCGGCATTGCCCAGCAGGCCCGCGTCGTGCGTCTCCCGGTGCATGTTGTCGAGGAGCTCAACCAGGTCACGGCCGCGCGCCGCAACCTCGAGCGCCAGCTCGGCTACGACCCCGAGCCGCAGGAGATCGCTCTCGAGCTCGGCATGGACATCGACCGCGTCATCGACCTGATGGCTTGGGGACGGGACCACGTCAGCCTCGACTCACCTGTCGATGAGGACGGCGACACGTCGCTCGGGGACCTGATTGCTCGCGAGACCACACCTGGTCCTGACTTCGCTGTCCTTGACGACGAGTCACGCAAGCTCATCGCGACGTTGGTCGACCACCTCGGTGAACGCGAAGCCGACATCGTACGAGCTCGCTACGGCCTGCTCGACGGACGTCAGCAGAAGCTCGCCGACATCGGCAAGCGACATGGCATCTCAGCCGAGCGCGTACGTCAGCTCGAGCGCGAGGCACTGGCCACACTGCGCCGGATCGCAGATCCGGACATAGCGGCCTAGCTGGCCGTGCTGTCGCGGCCGGCATCCTCGGACGCGGCGGCCCTCAGCACGAGCTCGTCCCATATCCCCCCGACGATGGAGTCGAGCTCGTCAATCGGACCGGTGTTGTCGATCACCAGATCGGCGGCGTCGGTCCGTACTTCTCGGGAGGCCTGCGTGGCGATGCGAGCCAGCGCCTCGTCCTCCGTCATTCCACGCGACGACATGAGACGTTCGACCTGCACCTCGACCGGTACGTCGACGACGATGACGACCTCGCAGTAGGCAGCAGCACCCATCTCAACGAGTAGGGGGTTGTCGTGGATGACGATCGCGTCATCGCCTGCAGCAACCTGTCGCTGAACCGCGAGATCACGGATCGCGGGGTGGGTGATGCCCTCGAGGTCCTTGCGCGCATCGGCGTCAGCGAACACGACTGCACCAAGCGCCGGGCGGTCGAGCGTTCCGTCTGCCGCAATGACACCGGCGCCGAATCGTTCAGCGATCGCCGCAAGGGCTGGGCTGCCGGGCTCCACGACATCACGAGCGAGCTGGTCGTAGTCGATGACGACGGCCCCGTGAGACGCCAAGAGAGCGCTCACCGTGCTCTTGCCCGAACCAATACCACCGGTGAGCCCGACCGTCAGCACGCGCAGCTCCCTACTGTGCAGCGTTGCCGTAGGTGGTGACGTGTATGTGGTCCATGTGATTGGCAGTGGCTCCGCCGCGATCACTCATGCCGCGCCATGCGCCGGACGTGGACGGACGCCAGATGCGCTGTTGGTAGATGAGGTATTCGATGCCGAGCTCAGCACGGTGCTTCTGGAGGAACGCTGCAACCTGGCGACCGATGTCAGGGCCCAGCATGATGTCGAGAGCCTGGCCCGTGGCGTGCTCGCCGCGACCGGCGAGGCCGCCGTAGCGGGTGATGCTCGGGAACAGCAGACATACAGCGCGATGCACCTTGATCGTGTCCGGCTGCAAACCGCGCTCCGACCCCGATCCGGAAGCACACGGTGCCGTACCAAGTGGCATTTCCTTGGCAATTCCCTTGGCAAGAACCCAACGCGGCAGGTCCTTGTGGATGACCTGAGCCCAGTCGCCGTCGGTGACGCCGGTGACCCTGACCTTGTCGCCCACACCGAGCGTTGCGAGCACGGGCGACTTTTGGGCAGCGGCAGCGTGGACTTCGAGCACCTGCTGCGCGTACCGGTGGCCCTTGACGAGCTGGTCAGCAGCGGCTTCGTTCAGCAGCGGCGCGCGGTCAGCACTGCGACTGACGTCCTCAGCACCCTGGTCGACCGACGCAGCGATCAGATCGGGCTTGACTAAAGAAACCGCAGGAAGGTCTTCGCTGAGTGCGACTGCCGTACCGGCCGTAACAAGGGCCATCATCCCGATCGTCGGGATGATGTGCGAAGCAACGCGTCGCCCGATTGAGGGCTTTGCAGCATGCCTGTGGCGTGAAACTGCCACGGTATGACCACCTAGGGATTGACGACTGTCGGATCAGCTATCGAGTGAACCATACTTCGCCGAGGGGTTCACCTAGATCGCAACATCGCCCGTGTAGCAGGTGACAGAGGTCACGAACGGTCCTGTTTGGGGGCCAGATTCTGAACTGCGGCAAGTTTTGGGCGTATTGCGCTTGCTGGCTCGTCCCGTTCTGCATCCTCAGGGGCGGCGAAACGCTCGGCCACCCACGCGGCAACGATGCCCACCAGCACGCCGGCAATCACGTCTGACACGTAGTGCCAACCGAAGTAGACCGTCGCGATCATGGTGATCGCGAGGAACACGCGCAGGGCCTGCACCAGCGCACGATGCAAGCCGGCCCGATGGGCCACGATGCACGCCGTCGTCGCGATCGCGACATGGAGCGAGGCGAACGCCGCAATGTTCTGCACCGTATGGGTGTTGGCCGGGTCAGCGAGCACCTCAAGCCGTTCGGTCCACATGGATGTCTGCAGAGATGTCGTCCCAGTGTGCGTCAGCCCAGCGAAGTCACCTGGACGGTCGTAGATCGGCCCAAGTGTCGGAAGGGCGTAGTTGAGGATCACGCCCATGATCCAGTCGAGCGAGACAGCCGTGACCCACCACGAGCTGACGCGGTCACGACGGGCCCACACGAGAGCCACGGCCAACGATGCGGGCAACGCGACGATCCACACGATGTAGAAGAACGAGAGGACGTGCGCCGCGATGTCGGCGCCGAGCAGATCATGGAGCAGCACGGTCGGACGATGACCGCCGAACATGGTCCGGTCGAGCCGATCGAGCTGGGTGTCATAGAGGTCGTGGTTGGCGAACGGCACCATGCCCTTGAGATTGCGGATGGATGCATACGTGACGTACCACCCGACAAGTCCGACCAGCATGAACCGCAGGCTGGCGAGCTGCCAGCGCTCGCGCGTGACGTCAGCCACGGATTCGCGGATGGATCGCCACGACGAAGCGCGAATGACGGCACGCGGAACAATGTCGAGGAGCAGAGCCAGAAGGACGATTGCAGGCAGCCGAATGTAGGTCGGGCCGGTCGAGCCATCGGGGTCGCGCAGAGGTAGGTCGACGTACCACGCGACCATCGCCGCTGCGATGAAGCTCGCTATCGCCAGCGCGCTACTGAGCTCTAAACCTGTTCTGCGCACGTCTCGAGGGTAACGTTTTGGACTCCACGTTGCATCGGGGGTCTGGCGCGCATTACGCGCCTACTCCGACCGGTTCGACACTGCTGAACGTCTTGCGGTACTGCTGCGGCGTCGTTCCGCGAGCAGCAGTGAAGTGATGGCGCAACGTTGCTGCGTTGCCGAATCCGACTCTGGTTGCGATTTGTTCGACCGAGAGATTGGAGTTCTCGAGCATCTCCTCGGCGAGGTGCAGGCGCTGCGTCGTCAGCCACTGCAGCGGTGTCGTACCGGTCTCGTCGCGGAAACGACGAGCGAAGGTGCGCGGAGACATGTGCGCCTGAGCTGCGAGCCGCTCGACGGAGAGCTGCTCATCGAGGTGATCGACCGCCCACGCCAGCAGGGGTGACAGCGTGTCGCACTCGGTCTGGCCCATGGGCGTACGGACGAACTGCGCCTGTCCCCCGTCGCGATGCGGAGGTACGACGATGCGGCGCGCTGTCGAGGCGGCTACCTTGGCGCCGAATGTCTGGCGCATCAGGTGCAGCGAGGCATCGATCCCGGCAGCAGAACCGGCGCCGGTCAGGATGTTTCCATCCTGCACGTAGAGCACCTCGGGGCGAACGATCGCCTGGGGATACATACGTGCGAGGCGATCACCATAGCGCCAGTGCGTCGTGCACTCACGACCGTCGAGCAGGCCTGCCTCCCCCAACATGAAGGCCGCAGAGCAGTGGGCGTAGATGATCGCACCGCGCTCGAAGGCAGCGTTGGCCACGTCCATCACCAGCGGGTCGTGGTCAAGGAACTCGTGTTTGGGCGAGAAGCAGACCAGATCCGCGTCGAGCGTTGCTTCGAGCCCCAGGTCTACGTGCAGGTCAAAGCCAGAACGGCCGCGTACCCGACCTGGGCGCGGTGTGCAGACGCGGAAGTCAAACACCGGGTTGTCGTCCTCCGGGTGATAGGGCTCGCCCCACACCTCGACGATCGATCCGAGACCGAAAGGCTCGGCACCGTCCTGGACGATCACAGCAACAGTCTTCATGCCTTGAGCCTCGCACAGATGTGGCAGTAACTCAACGAGTGGTGGCATTCCTGCCACTGGTGGCACGATCTTCACAAGAGCAGAATTACTGCCATGAACATTCTGCTGATCGTCCTCCTGGTGACTGCCGCTGGAGCTGTGCTCGCCGCACAAATCCGCAAAGACGGGTATGGAACCCGCCCCGGCCCGCGAAGCCACTACGACTCGTTCGGCCCTCGCTCCCTCACGAACTAATTCCTCCGTCACGCCGTCGCCCGCGAGAAGAACACACGATATGCGGGCGCGGGCGTGAGCGGCCCTCGGTTCGTTCGCTGCGCTCACGAACGCAAGAACCCCCGATCCAGTGGATCGGGGGTTCTTGTCTGTGTGCTTGTTGCTGGGGCGAGTCTTACTCGGCGCCGCCCGTGAGCTTCTCGCGAAGTGCCTGCAGGGCCTCGTCGGAGGCAAGCGAGCCCTCCTGCTGAGGCGCGTCCTCGCCGGCAGCCGTGTCGGAGGAGTAGTTGGCAGCTTCGCTGGCCTCGACTCCGGCCTTCTCAGCCTCTTCGATCTGCTTCTTGTGCGCTTCCCAGCGCTCGTGAGCCTCGGCGTACTGCTTCTCCCAGGCAGCGCGGGCTTCGTCGAAGCCGTCCTGCCACTCGCCGGTTTCGGGATCGAAACCGTCGGGGTAGATGTAGTTGCCATCGGCGTCGTAGGACGAGGTCATGCCGTAGAGCGTCGGGTCGAAGTCGTCGCCGACTGAAGCCTCGGTCTCGTTGGCCTGCTTGAGCGACAGCGAGATGCGGCGACGCTCCAGGTCGATGTCGATGATCTTGACCATGACCGAGTCGCCGATCTGGACGACCTGCTCGGGGATCTCGACGTGACGCTCGGCGAGCTCGGAAATGTGCACCAGGCCCTCGATGCCCTCTTCGACGCGAACGAACGCACCGAAGGGAACGAGCTTGGTGACCTTGCCGGGCACGATCTGACCGATCTGGTGCGTACGGGCGAAGTGCTGCCACGGGTCTTCCTGCGTCGCCTTGAGCGACAGCGAAACTCGCTCGCGGTCCATGTCGACGTCGAGAACCTCCACAGTGACCTCATCGCCGACCTGAACGACTTCGTTCGGGTGGTCAATGTGCTTCCAGGACAGCTCCGAGACGTGGACGAGTCCGTCGACGCCACCGAGGTCCACGAAGGCACCGAAGTTGACGATCGAGGAGATGACGCCCTTGCGGACCTGGCCCTTGGTGAGCTCGGTCAGGAAGTTCTGGCGAACGGCCGACTGGGTCTGCTCGAGCCAGGCACGGCGTGACAGGACCACGTTGTTGCGGTTCTTGTCGAGCTCGATGGTCTTGGCTTCGATCTTCTGACCGATGTAAGGGTCGAGGTCGCGCACGCGGCGCATCTCGACGAGCGACGCAGGCAGGAAGCCGCGCAGACCGATGTCCATGATCAGGCCGCCCTTGACGACCTCGATGACGGTTCCTTCGACCACGCCGTCCTCAGCCTTGATCTTCTCGATGTCGCCCCAGGCGCGCTCGTACTGAGCGCGCTTCTTGGACAGGATGAGACGACCTTCCTTGTCCTCCTTCTGGAGAACAAGGGCTTCGACGCTGTCGCCAACCG
>JBBSJW010000077.1:0-13417 GCA_038256885.1 Propionibacteriales bacterium | reverse complement strand
GGATCGTGCGGGCTGGTGGCGGACTACAGGTCGCCGTCGCGGACGCGCTGCAGGACCTCGTCGCGGAGTTTCTCTGCCTCGGCGCGCACCTGGTCATGGTCGAGCAGGTGGCCGATGCCCCGGTCGACCACGGTCTCGTCCTCGGCGTCGTAGACCGACAGGTGGCCGGCGCTGTGCACGACACGCCAGCGCTCGCCGCGGGCGGTCGGGTCGAAGTCGAGGAGCGGAGAGATCGCGACGACGCCCGCCGGACGGCCCCAGCCCCGGTCCATCACGACTCGGGCGACACTGAACGCAAGGTAGCCGCCGGCGGAGTCACCGGCGATCGTGATGTTCTCCGGCTGGTAACCCTGTTCCATCAGCCAGCGGAAACCGTCGACGCCATCGGCGATCGACTCGGTGATCGGCTCGTAGGGCATCTGGCGGTAGCCGACGTTGAGCACCGGCTGGCCGGAGGCATGCGAAATGTTGGAGACGAGGCGGCGGTGAGTGTTGAGGCCACAGGTCAGGAATGCGCCGCCGTGGAAGTAGAGGATGGCTCCGACGTTCTTAGAAGATTCTGTGCCGTGCGCGACGTCTTCGACGCCCTTGGCCTGGAGCCATTCGCTCTTGCAGTCGCTGAGATCGACCGTGCGCCACTTCGTACCGGCGTGCACTGGGAGCAGGCGAGCGATGTGGTCGACGGCGTTGGGCGGGAACACATCGAAGGGCAGTCGCGCCCACAAGCCGAGCAGGGGGCGGATGGTGTGGCGTACGCCGAAACCGAGAGCTCGTGATTGAACACTTGCTCCCCGGAAGAACTGCGGTTCGGCTGCCAGACTCAGATGTGCCATGCCCCTGTGTTCCCTTCGACGGGTCCCGTTAACCAAACGTTTACGCAGTGTGACTTGCGCCACCTGCGATCGTTAGCGTACTGCGAGTATCTTTCATTTCGCGGGAGGATCAACAAATGTCGTTTATGCCACCAACCGACTCAATGTTTTTGCTGGCCGAGTCGCGCGAGCATCCGATGCATGTCGGTGGACTCCAGCTGTTCGTTCCGCCTGACGACGCGGGACCGGAATTTGCCCGCGACCTGCTGGATTCGTTCCGTGGAACCGACAATGTCTCGGCAATGTTCCGCAAACGACCGGCCGAGCCGGTCAGCTCTCTCGGCAACACGTGGTGGTCGGTCGACGAGACGATCGACTACGACTACCACGTACGACACTCGGCAGTCCCTCATCCGGGTCGCATCCGTGAGCTCCTCCAGCTGACCTCGCGCTGGCACGGTTCACTGCTCGACCGGCACCGCCCGTTGTGGGAGGCGCACGTCGTCGAGGGCCTCGCCGACGGACGTATTGCGGTCTACAGCAAAATCCACCATTCGATGGTCGACGGCGTCTCTGCACTCAAGCTGATGCAGCGGTCCCTCAGCACAGATCCTAAGACGCAGGACTGCATTCCTCCCTGGAGCCTTCCTCCTCGTACGCGCGCAGGCTCCGGCGACAGCAAGAGCTTCGATCCGTGGGGCATCCTGCGTACCGCCGGGGGAGTCGCAGGCGAGCTCGCTGGACTCGTGCCGACCGGCCTGAAGATCGCCAACCAGGTCTTTCGAGACGGCGACATCACGCTGCCGCGCGCTCCCAAGACGATGCTCAACGGTCAGGTTGGTGGCGCCCGTCGCTTCGCGGCCCAGTCCTGGGCGCTCGAGCGGATCCAGGGCGTCGCCAAGCAGTCCGGTACGACGCTCAACGACGTGGTGCTCGCGATGGTGTCGGGCGCACTGCGCGAATACCTGCTCGAGCAGAACGCGTTGCCGGACGAGCCGATGCTCGCGATGGTTCCCGTGTCGCTCGCGCTGCGCGCCGAGTCCGCTGGCAAAGAGGCAGGCGACGGCAACGCGGTTGGCGCGATCATCGTCAACCTTGCGACCGATCGTCAGCACGGTCCGACTCGCCTGGAAGAAATCGCGGCGTCGTCGCGGCAAGCCAAGAAGATCATGGGCGACCTCACGCCGTTGCAGATCCTGGCGCTGTCCGCCGCACAGGTTCTGCCGCTCGCGATGACGCCGATCCCGGGCTTCGTGAAGTACGCGCACCCGCCGTTCAACGTGATCGTGTCCAACGTCCCCGGTCCGACCGAGGAGATGTACTTCAACGGTGCACGGCTCGACGGCATGTATCCCGTATCGATCGTCCTCGACGGTCAGGCACTCAACATCACGCTGACCAGTCGCAAGGGCTTCCTCGACTTCGGACTCATCGGCTGCCGCAAATCAGTCCCTCATCTGCAACGACTGCTCACTCATCTCGAATCGTCACTGGTTGAGCTTGAGTCGGCTTGGGGCTGATCGTTGCAGCTTGCTGCAACGACTGCTCACTCATCTCGAATCGTCGCTGGTTGAGCTTGAGAAGGCCTGGGGCTAGCTACTCGGCGGGTGTCTTGGCCCAGCGGTTGGCCAGGAGCTGGTGGCTCGGCGTGTCGTCGAGCGACTCCATCGACTCGTAGATGCGCTGGTACGAGGTCTCGGCGATACGCCACGTGCCGTTCTCGCGGCGGTAGCGGTCGCGGTAGTAGCCGGCGCCACGGATCAGCACCTTGAAGTCAGTCGCCATCACGGTGTCCTCGAAGCCCCACGACGCCTCGGCCGTGTCGCCGTCGATGTCGATCTCGGGATGGTGGGCGAAGTGCGCGGTGATGATGTCGTTGCCGAGCTTCTCGCTCATGAACCCGACGATCGCGTCACGACCCTCGAGCGCGTCCAGTTCGCCATACACCTTGGTGCCGTAGCGGCCGATGGCGTCATCGGTGAACGTGTCACCGAACTCGTCCCAGAGCTTCAGGTCGAGCGACCGGAAGTAGCGGTACTTGAGGCGGCGGATTTCTTCGAGTGATTCCAGGTCCATGCCCGAAGCATCGCAGCGTGACTGCCTCCGCACAAGAACCTGTTCTAGTTTTGGTGCGGCGGTCATGCCGGGAACAGGGTGCACACGCAACGCGGCACACTGTCTGGGTGAATGCGTTCCTCGCCATCGTCGCGATACTTGGCGTGTCCGCCTCGGGACCGCTGATGGCGGGGGCGAGTGCGCCGGCGCTGGCGATCGGGTTCTGGCGCAATGCGCTGGGGACGATCGTCGTCGCACCTTTCGCGGCTCGTACGATTCGGCGCGAGCTTGGCCTGCTGGGTCGCTCGGGATGGCGAGATGTCGCGATCGCCGGTCTCATGCTGGCTCTGCACTTCGCCACGTGGGTCACTGCTCTCAAGATGACGTCAGTTGCCGCGGCCACTGCGATGGTGAGCATGCAGGTCGTGTTCGTCGTCGTGATCGATCGATTGCGCGGGGAAGCCACACCAGCCGCGGTGATCGGCGGGGTGTCGATTGCCGTCGCAGGAGTGCTGGTGATCACCGGCGTCGACTTCTCGTTGTCGGCCCGGGCGCTGTCGGGTGACCTTCTCGCTTTGGTTGGTGGCCTCACCGCGGCCATCTACCTGATGGCTGGCAGTCGCGTACGTGAGCGCGTGAGCACGACCTCGTACACCGTCGTTTGCTATGGCATCTGCGCACTTCTGCTGCTCGCCGGGTGCCTGGTGGCACAGGTCGAGATGGTCGACTTCTCTCGCAACACCTGGCTCGCGATCATCGGCGTGACGATCTGCGCCCAGCTGCTGGGGCACTCGGTGCTCAACCACTTGCTGGCAGTCATGAGCCCGGCGCTGATCTCGCTGCTGCTGCTCCTCGAGGTGCCGGGTGCGGCGATCCTCGCTGGAATCTTCCTGGACCAGACGCCGCCAATCGGCGTGTACGTCGGTCTCGCGCTCATCCTGGGCGGTCTCGTCCTGGTCGTGCTCCGCCGCCCCGCACCTTCGATCGTGCTCGCGGAGTAGTTTGGTGGTCAAGGTCACCCGCGGCAGCACAGGCCAAAGAAGTTACTTCTCGGTAGAGTCAGCAGGTCACCGCCTCAGCACATTGCACCCACAGATCAGCGCATAGGAGCCCAGCATGGGTCGTCTCGTCAATACCGAAGGTCTGACCGATGTCCAGGAGGAGATCCTCAAGACCGTACGGACGTTCGTCGAGAAGGAAATCCTCCCCGTCGCGACCGAGCTCGAGCACAAGGATGAGTACCCGACGGCAATCGTCGAGGGTCTCAAGGAGCTCGGCATCTTCGGCCTGATGATTCCCGAGGAGTACGACGGACTCGGCGAGTCACTGCTGACGTACGCGCTGGTCGTCGAAGAGATTGCCCGCGGCTGGATGAGCGTCTCCGGCGTCATCAACACCCACTTCATCGTGGCCTACATGCTCATGCAGCACGGCACCGAGGAGCAGAAGAAGAAGTACCTCCCCAAGATGGCAACGGGCGAAGTGCGTGGCGCATTCTCGATGTCCGAGCCCGGTTGTGGCTCCGATGTTGCGGCGATCAAGTCCAAGGCAGTCAAGGGCGACGACGGCAACTACACGATCGATGGCCAGAAGATGTGGCTGACGAACGGCGGTTCCTCCAACCTCGTCGCGGTGCTGGTCAAGACCGACGAAGGCAACGACTCGGTCTACAAGAACATGACGACGTTCCTCGTTGAGAAGGAAGTCGGCTTCGGCGAGACCGCTCAGGGCGTCACCATCCCCGGCAAGATCGAGAAGATGGGCTACAAGGGCGTCGACACGACCGAGATGATCTTCGAAGGCCACAAGATCTCGGCCGACCAGATCCTCGGTGGCGAGCCGGGCAAGGGCTTCTACCAGATGATGGACGGCGTCGAGGTCGGCCGCGTCAACGTTGCCGCCCGCGCAGTCGGTGTCGCCAACCGTGCCTTTGAGCTCGGCATCTCATACGCGCAGCAGCGCGAGACTTTCGGCAAGAAGATCGCCGACCACCAGGCTGTCCTGTTCCGTCTTGCCGAGATGGCCACCAAGGTCGAAGCGGCCCACGGCATGGTTGTCACAGCAGCCCGCAAGAAGGACTCCGGCGAGCGCAACGACCTCGAGGCAGGCATGGCGAAGTACCTCGCCAGCGAATACTGCTCACAGGTCGTCGAGGACTCGTTCCGCATCCATGGCGGCTACGGCTTCAGCAAGGAGTACGAGATCGAGCGTCTCTACCGGGAGGCACCGATGCTTCTGATCGGCGAAGGCACGGCCGACATCCAGCGGATGATCATCGGTCGCCGGTTGCTGGAAGACTACAAGCTCTGACTCACCCAGTTAGAGCTCAAGACCCCAACGCGAAGGTGACCGCACATGCCTGAGATCTTCTCGCTCGAATATCCGCAGTCGCTCGGTGTCTACGACAAGTACACCGATGCACAGAAGGCCGTCGACTACCTCTCGGACAACGACTTTCCGGTCCAGAACTGCCTGATCGTCGGCACCGAGCTGCGACAGGTCGAGCGGGTGACCGGTCGACTCACCTGGAGCCGGGTGCTCCTTGCCGGGGCTGCGTCGGGCGCATGGCTCGGCCTGCTGATCGGCGTTCTGCTCAGCATCTTCACCGACAGCAAGTCGTTCGCGGCGACCGTCCTCTTCGGTCTGAGCTTCGGTGTCATTTTCGGTCTCGTCTCCGGCGCGATGGGCTATGCCGCAACGCGCGGCCAGCGCGACTTCAGCTCGGTCCAGAAGGTCGTTGCCACCAAGTACGAGGTTCTCGTCGAACACAAGCACCTTGCGGCGGGCCAGGAGCTCCTCGCCAGGATGCCCGGCCAGAAGGTTGATCTCTAAACGTGAGCAAGACGAATCCTGGAAACTTCTTCGAGGACTTCTCGATCGGGCAGGTGCTGCGCCATGCGACGCCGCGCACCGTGACCGAGGGTGATCGTGCGCTGTATGGCGCTGTTTACCCGACTCGCTTCGCGGTTCCGTCCTCAGCGGCCTTTGCTGCGTCGGTCGGTCTGAGTCCTGCACCTGTCGAGGACCTCATCGCGTTCCACATCGCCTTCGGCAAGACGGTCCCGGACATCTCGCTCAACGCCATCGCCAACCTCGGCTATGCCGAGTGCCGGTTCCATCGCCCCGTCGTCCCCGGCGACACGATCTCCACGCAGTCCGAGGTCATCGGCCTCAAGCAGAACTCCAACGGCAAGAGTGGTGTCGTCTACGTACGCTCGACAGCAACCAATCAGCGCGAAGAGGTCGTGCTCGACTGGGCGCGCTGGGTCATGGTGCACAAGCGCGACCATGAAGCGCCCGCTCCGGAGACCGTCGTACCGGACCTTGCCGATGCTGTGGCGGCCGCCGACCTGCTCATACCTGCCGGACTCGACTTCACCTCGTACGACGACGTCGCCGCGGGTGAACCGCACCGCTTCGACGACTACGCGGTCGGCGAGAAGATTGACCATGTCGACGGCGTCACGATCACCGATCCCGAGCACATGCTGGCGACGCGGCTCTGGCAGAACACCGCGAAGGTGCACTTCAACACCGAGGCTCGCGCCGACGGCACGCGCCTGGTCTACGGCGGTCACGTCATCTCGCTGGCGCGTGCGCTGTCGTTCAACGGCCTCGCCAATGCGCAGCTCATTGCGGCGATCAACGCTGGCGCACACACGGCACCTGCTCTCGCCGGTGACACGGTCTACGCGTGGTCCGAAGTTCTGGACAAGGCGGAGACCGCTGCACCGGGTGTCGGCGCGCTCAGGCTGCGGCTGGTCGCCACCAAGGGCCGCGACGAGTCGATGACCCTGCGCGGCGACGCGTCCGCTGATAGAGGGCAGAAGTACGCGCCGGGCGTGCTGCTCGACCTGGACTACTGGGCTCTTGTCCCACGCTGACACCGAGGTCGAAGACCAGCTGTGGCTCGTTCGCCACGGCGAGACCGAGTGGAGCGCGAACGGTCGGCACACGTCGACGACAGATCTGCCGCTCACGGCGAATGGTGAGGCCGCAGCGCTGAAGCTGGCCGATGCGCTTCTCGGTATCGAGTTCGAGCAGGTGCTGACGAGTCCCCGTCAGCGCGCCGTGCATACCGCCGAGCTTGCCGGGTTCAGTCATGCCGAGGTCGACGAGGACTTGGTCGAGTGGGCCTACGGCGACTACGAGGGTCTGACGACGGTGGAGATCCGTGAGACCGTGCCCGGCTGGACGATCTGGACTCACATCAGTCCCGGCGGCGAAACCGGCGAACAGGTCTCGGAACGGCTCGACTGCGTCATCGCCAAAGCGCGCGCCGTCGAAGGCAAGACGCTGGTGTTTGCGCACGGTCACTCGCTGCGGGCGCTCGCCGTACGGTGGCTCGGTCTCGACATCGCAGAGGGTCAGCGTTTCGTCCTGGACACCTCGACCGTGTCGGTCCTGGGCGTCGATCGTGGCACTCAGGTCGTACGCACTTGGAATGTCCCTCCAGCCCGTTAGCCTCGATCCGTGACCATCGATCTGCATACCCACTCCAACAAGTCCGATGGCACGGATTCGCCCGAAGAGCTGATCCAGAACGCATCGGCCGTGGGGCTTGAGATCGTGGCGCTCACCGACCACGACTCGACCGAGGGGTGGGCCGAGGCCGCCGCTGCGGCGAAGCGCGCGGACGTGCGGCTCATCAGGGGCATCGAGATCTCGACGAAGCTCGACGGCAAAAGCATTCACCTGCTTGGCTACGAGTTCGATCCCAAGAGCAAGTCGCTGCTCGCCGAGCTCGGCAAGGTCTTGGACGGACGCAACTCACGTTTGCCCGCGACGCTCGAACGGTTGCGCGGGCTGGGCATCAACATCGATGCCAAGGATGTGCGTCGGCATTCGGCCAACGCGGCAGCGATGGGTCGCCCGCACGTCGCCGATGCTCTGGTTGAGCTCGGAGTCGTCGCCAACCGTGACGAGGCGTTCGCTCACTACCTGACTCCTGGCAAGCCTGCGTACGTCGACCGCTACGCCGCTGACCTCGTCACCGCGATACAGCTGGTCAAGGCTGCCGGCGGTCGTACCGTGCTGGCTCACCCGTGGTCGCGGGGGAGCAAACGGATTCTGACCAAGTCCCGCATCGCTTCGCTCAAGGAGATCGGCCTCGATGGCCTCGAGGTCGACCACAACGACCATGGCGAGGAAGACCGAGCACACCTGGCTCAGATTGTGCGTGAGCTCGACCTCGTACGTACGGGGTCCAGCGACTATCACGGCACCGGCAAGATCGGCTTCGACCTCGGCTGCAACACCACTGCCTACGACCAGTTCCGCCGTCTCTTCGGCTGAGTGGCGTCAGCGGGGCTCGAGTGCGAGGCGTGCACCGAGGCCGGCGAACGAGATCGCGAACGCCTTCCGGATTCGGTCGAGCACGACCGGGCGGGCCAGGACTCGATCGCGCAACTGGGCTGCGCAGATGCCATAGAGCGCGAACACGGCGAAGGTCAGCGCCATGAACACGGCACTGGGTGCCAACATGTGGACCGTGGCGTGGGAGGTGCCGGATGGAACGAATTGCGGCAGGCGACGACTCAGATCACGTCGACGTAGATCAGCTGTGCTGCTCCAGGAACGGGAGCAACGCATCCACGAGTCCTTGCGGGTTCTCGACGCCGGGGGAGTGGACGCTGTCCGGAATGACGTGGACGGTCGTACCAAGTCGTTGGGCCATCGACGCCTGTACGTCGTGGCCCCAGGCGTCGTCGTCCTGACCTCGGCCGACCCAGATGGGCAGGTCCAGCGCTTCGACCTGGTCGATGATGTCGGGCGCATCGAGCAGGAGCTGGGTGATCGCCTTCAGCGACGGCACCGAGTTGCTGGTGAAGCGCTTGGCGAGGAAACGGGTGATCTGGGCAGGACGTCGTACGCCTTGCTCGCGCAGCTCGTGGATCTGCAACAACGGCACCTTGCCGAGCGCCTGCGCCAGCATCCGCAGGGGCCGGTGCGGGCTTTCGCCGAGTGCGCCGGGTCCCGTGCCGAGCAGGCTCAGTGACCGCCACGCGGTCGGGCTGTCCGCGGCAGCCTTTTGAGCGACCAGCCCGCCGAACGAGTGGCCCAAGAGATGCGTCGGCGCAGGTGAAGCGGCCTTCGCAATGGCGATCGCATCACGCGCAAAGCCGGCGAGGGAGAAGTCGTCATCGGGGAGGGCGGCTGTCTCATACTGGCCACGTTGGTCGTACGCCGTGACGTCGAACCCAGCAGCGGCGAGGAGAGGGAGGACCTGGGTGAAGTCCTCCTTGCTGCCAGTCCAGCCGGGTACGAGGAGGACATGCGCGCGTGGGGTGTCGATGCGGGCCACGTGCGCGGCGAAGTCGGTGCCGTCGGCGTGGATCCTTACCGCTTCCACGCCGGCGGGGATCTCCAGCGTCTTGGGAATGCTCATGCGTCAGCGGCCGCGCTTGGCGGCGCGGGTGACGAAGCCCTTGGGCAAGTAGCGCGCCAGCACGCTGAGCACCTTGTAGCGAACTGACGGGATCGAGACCGACTTGCCCTTCTCGAGGTCCCTGAGCGAGGTCTTGACGACCTTGTCGGCCTTGAGCCACATCCACTTGGGCACGCCCGAGACGTCCATCTGGCCGCGCTCGTGGAACTCGGTACGTACGAAGCCCGGACACAACGCCATCACCGAGATGTTGACGTCGACATAGTGCACGTTGGCCCACTCGGAGATGTTGAGCAGCCACGCCTTGTGGGCCGAATAGACGCCGCGCGGTGTGTATGCGGCGACGCTCGAGACATTGATGATCTGCCCGCCCCGGCGCCCAGCCATGACCTTGATCGCGGCGTCCATCAGGTGCATCGGCGCGCGTACGAGCAGGTCGAGCTGGTGGTCCTCGTCGGCGATGGACGTGGTGCCGAACCAGCCTGCAAGAGACGATCCGGCGTTGTTGACCAGCAGGTCGATCGGATTGGTCGTGTCCGTGACGGCGTTGACGGTGCGTGCAAGGCCGTCTTCTGTCGCGAGGTCAGCGGTGATGACGTCGACATCGATGCGGTGCTTGGTGCTGAGCTGCGCGGCGATCGCCTCGAGCTTCTCGGTGTTGCGGGCAACCAGCACGAGGTCATATCCGCGCCTCGCGAGCTCTCGGGCGTACGCGTTGCCGATTCCTGCGGTGGGCCCAGTGATCAGCGCGCGACGTGTCATGAGGCCAAGCATGCCAAACGCCTACGGTGAGCCGCAGCAAGGTCGAGGCCGCCGATGACACAATGGCGACCGTGACGACAACGATTGCGGTGGCCAACCAGAAGGGTGGCGTCGCCAAGACGACGACTGTGGCGTCATTGGGGACCGCGCTCGGTGAGCTCAAGCAGCGAGTTCTGCTGGTGGACCTCGACCCTCAAGGCAGTCTGACCTTCTCGCTCGGCATCGATCCTGAGGATCTCGAAGTCACCGTGGCGGACGTTCTGCTGGGCACCTCGCTCGCCGAGGACGCGATCGTCATCACTGACGACGGGCTGCACCTGCTGCCGTCGAACCTCTCGCTCGGAAGTGCCGAGGAGCAGCTCGTGGGACGCACGGGCCGCGAGCAGCGGCTCCGGGTTGCGCTCGACAAGGTCGCGGTCGACTACGACTGGATCCTGCTCGACTGCCCACCAGCGCTCGGCGTTCTCACGGTCGGCGCGCTGTCGGCAGCAGATTCGGTGCTCATACCGATCCAGGCCGAGACTCTGGCGCATCGCGGCGTGGGTCAGCTGCTCGACACCATCCATGACGTGCGCCAGTTCATCAACTCCAAGCTGACCGTGATGGGCGTGCTCCCAACGATGTATGACGGTCGTACGACGCACGCACAGAATGTCGTACGGGCCATCGGCGACACGTACGAGCTGCCGGTCATGACACCGCCGATCCCACGGACGATCCGGTTCGCTGAGGCTCCTGCGTATGGGCGATCGATCCTCGACACCGCGACCACGCACAAGGGTGCGGACGCCTACCGCCAAGTTGCTGCAGCGATGCTTGCGGGTCAGGGCTGAACCCAGCCCGGCCAGACGGCCCCCGCGTTAAGATTGCGTTCATGTCCAAGCATCGCGGCGCGCACCGTGCACCCCGTCGCAGGGGTCGTATCGCTGCCATCGTGCTCGCGCTCGGGCTGACGGCCGGCGCCGGAAGCGCCGCAGCCATGGGCGTCATCCCGCAGCTCAGCGAGCAAGACCCGGCTACGACCTCAGCCGCTCTCAGGCCGGCAGCGATCGAGACTGCCGAGCTGGAGCGTCTCTCGATTCCCGAGATCAAGACCGACACGGCGAAGGTGCAGGCTCTGGCGTCGCAGACCACCACCGCGGCGCTGCCCGAGGACTCGGGCAGCGGCCTCCGCATCGTCTTCGACCAGAGCGACCAGCGCGTCTGGCTGGTCAAGGCCGACAACACGGTCGAACGCACCTATCTCGTCTCGGGCAGCCGGTTCAACAATCTTCAGCCGGGGTCATACAGGGTGCAGTCGAAGTCGCGGACCGCCACCGCGTTCGACAGCAGCGGCACGATGGAGTACTTCGTGCGGTTCGCCACCGGGCGTACCGCGCCGATCGGCTTTCACTCGGTGCCGCGCTACAACAACGGCGAACTGGAGCAGACCAAGGAGCAGCTCGGAACCCGACTGTCAGCCGGCTGTGTGCGCCAGTGGATGCCCGACGCGATCGCCCTGTGGGACTTCGCCCCCATTGGCACCCGCGTCGTTGTCATGGCCTAGCCACTGACCTACTCCTGAGACGGGCTCCCCGCGGCCGACGAATCGGAACCCCGCACTGCGTTGAATCAGTCTTGCTTGGCAACCGGTGCGCCACCGCGTGAACGGTTGCGGTTGCGCTTGCGAGGAGTGCGCGGAGCGCCGTCGCCCGAACCTGTCGATGCCGACGCAGTTGCTGCCTGCTTCTGCTCGCCACCTCCGCGCTGACCTCCGCCGCTGCGCTGGCCTCCGCCACCGCTGCGACCACGGCCACCGCGGTCGTCGTCCTTCTTGGGCTCGCGGGGCGAGGCTGCCTTGAGGCGGCCCTTGACGCCACGGTCGATGCCGAGATCGTGGAACAGGTGATCTGACGTCGAGTAGGTCTCCTGTGGCTCATCGAACGGCAGCTTTAGCTCGGTGTTGATGAGCTTCCAGCGCACCAGGTCAGCCCAGTCGACGAACGTCACGGCGATACCGGACGCGCCAGCGCGGCCCGTGCGGCCGATGCGGTGGACGTAGGTCTTGTGGTCCTCAGGGCAGTTGTAGTTGATGACGTGCGTGATGCCGGCGACGTCGATGCCGCGGGCGGCGACGTCGGTTGCGACGAGGATGTTGATCGTGCCCTCACGGAAGCGGATGAGTGCTTTCTCGCGCGCGGGCTGCGCCATGTCGCCGTGCAACGGTGAGGCGGGGAAGCCGCGGTCGACGAGCTCGTCGGCGACGCGCTGAGCCGTGCGCTTGGTGCGGGTGAAGATGAGCACCTTGCCGACGTCGTCCGCCTGCAGGATGCGGCCGACGATCTCGGCCTTGTCCATCTCGTGCGCCTGCCAGACGAACTGCGCGGTTGCCGGCACCATCTGGTTGTCGTCGCCGGACTCGGCGCGGATGTTCATCGGGTGGCGCATGTGCTTGCGGGCCAGGCCGACGATCGCACCCGGCATGGTCGCCGAGAAGAGCATGGTCTGACGGGTCTCGGGCGTCTTGGCGAGCAGCGACTCTACGTCAGGCAGGAAGCCGAGATCGAGCATCTCGTCGGCCTCGTCGAGGACGAGCGACTTCACGTGCGACAGGTCGAGGGCGCCACGGTTGGCGAGGTCAAGCAGACGGCCCGGCGTTCCGACGACGATGTCGACGCCGGCCGAGAGTGCGTCGAGCTGGGTCTCGTACGGGACGCCGCCGTAGATCGTGAGGTTGCGGGTGCCGCGCAGCTTGGACGCGATGGCGATGTCGCTGGCGACCTGGATCGCGAGCTCGCGGGTTGGGGCAACGATGAGCGCCTGCGGCTTGCCGGCGACGATCTGGTCGTAGTCGGCGTCGTGCGGCGCAACCGTGCGCTGGATCAAGGGAATGCTGAACGCCAGCGTCTTGCCTGTTCCGGTGCGCGCCTGGCCGATCAGGTCGGTGCCCATCAGCGCGACCGAGAGGGTCATCTCCTGGATGGGGAAAGCTTCTTCGATGCCGACCTCTTTGAGAGCGTCGGCGATCTCGGGCATGACGCCCAGATCTCTAAACGTAGTGATTGTCTTCTCGAATTCTTCGGATGCATGAGATTCTCAGGCGAGTTCTCAAGGTCAAGTAGCAGCCATTCTATCGTCCGTTACGCCAGAGCCCGCGCTACGCTGCGGAGTTATGGCTTCTGAGGATTCCCCATCGCCCAATGAGATCGACGATCCGGTCTACCGCCAAGGCATGATCGAGCTGCTTGGCGTGCTCGCATACGGCGAGATCACCGCCTGCGAGCGGCTCGCCGAGGACGCCAAGATGGCGCCGAACCTGGAGACTCGGGTCGAGATCATGGCGATGGAAGCGGCCGAGTTCGGCCACTTCGTACAGCTGCGCGATCGTCTCGTCGAGCTCGGCGAGAACCCGTACGAGATC
>JBBSJW010000076.1:0-13927 GCA_038256885.1 Propionibacteriales bacterium | reverse complement strand
GACCGCAGCGAGAACCTCTTCGTCGCCGGTCCAGCCGAAGTCGAGCTCGTCGCAGACGACACCGACAACGGCGGTATGGACCTGACCTGGTTGCTCGTCGGCGGCGGAGTCGTCACCGCCTCGGGCATCGCGTTCGCAGCACGCAAGCACGCCAACGCCTGACACACAAGGCAAAGGGCCTCGCTCCGCAGGGAGTGGGGCCCTTTGCCGTGCTCAGAACGTCGTACGGACCTCTCCGACGGGGTGTCCTCCTCCGAGCACCTGAGGCCGCTCCACCAGCACCGGGGCGCTGAGTCCCGCGAGCTCGAGCGCGCGCGCCATAACGGCGTACACCGGCCGCTCAGCACCGTCCTCGATCTTGATTGCGAATGCCTCCCCATCCGGAAGAGCAACCACATAGGTGCTCTCCGCACCCCATTTCGCAAGCAATCCGGGGATCCCCCGCATCAGCTCGAGCTCGGGGCGGCCCGTGCCACTGACGAACTCAGGGTGCGCGATCATCGCAGCCGCCAGCTTGGCTTCGAGGCTGCCGGGAGGGCCTGCAGCGATACGACCCGTCGCGCGAGCGAGCTGTACGAGCGGCGTCGCCAGGAGCGGAGCGCCGCATCCGTCGATACCGATCACGGCTGGTGGCCCTTGCGTCAGCTCGGTGAACGTCTCGGTGATCGCCACCTGCAGCGGATGGTCGGAAGCGAGATACGTGTCGGTCGGCCAGTCGTTCGTCACGCAGGTGAGGAGCATCGCTGCGTGCTTGCCCGAACAGTCCATGCAGATCGGTGCCCTGACGCCGCCGGCACGGATGTAGTCGGCGTGAACCTTTGGGTCCAACGGGTACGACGGCGGGGTCTGCAGTGCCGACTCATCGAGTCCGGCCAGCGCGAGAATTCGCCGTACAGCCTCCAGATGGAACGGTTCACCGGTGTGACTTCCTGCAGCAATGGCCAGCAGCTCACCATCGAGCGGCAGACCCGCCCGGAGCATGCCGAGGGCCTGGATCGGCTTGTTGGCAGAGCGCGGAAACACCACGGTCCCGGGATCGTCGATCGACCACACAACCTCACCTGCAGCGTCGACGCGTACGACGACTCCACGATGGCGACTCTCGACCAGACCGGACCTGACGACTTCTGCGAGGACTTCCACCCCGTCACCCTATGAGATCCGCAGCAATCACGATCATGAGCGGGCTGGGCCTGTCGCTACAGTGACGACGTGCCGGCAATCGACAACTCAGCGCTGACCTCCTTCCACGCGGTGATCCCCGCTGGTGGAGCCGGCACCAGACTGTGGCCACTCTCTCGGGCGTCGAGGCCCAAGTTCCTGCTCGACCTCGACGGATCAGGTCGATCGTTGCTTCAGCAGACGTGGGATCGGCTCGTCGACCTCATACCGGCCGAGCGCATCCATGTCGTGACAGGCGCGGCTCATGCGGGTGCAGTCAGCGAGCAGTTGCCAGACCTCACATCGCTGATCGTCGAACCCTCACCGCGCGACTCGATGCCGGCGATCGGGCTCGCAGCGGCAATCATCGGGGCCTCCGATCGTGATGCCATCATCGGATCATTCGCCGCCGATCACGTGATCGACGACCAGATCGCGTTCACCGAGGCGATCCGGCAGGCCGTCGCCGTCGCCGGACAAGGCCTCATCAGCACGATCGGCATCACCCCGACCGGACCGTCCACCGCGTTCGGATACATCGAGGCCGGCGCGCTCCTCGACGTCGAAGGAGCGACCTCTGCTCGCGCCATCGCTCGTTTCGTGGAAAAGCCTGACGAAGCGACGGCTGTCGCCTACGTTGCCGATGGCGACCACAGCTGGAATGGGGGCATGTTCGTCACCCGCACCAGCGTTCTCCTCGACCACCTGGCGCGCCTGCAGCCCGGACTCCACGACGGGCTCACCCGCATCGCGTCTGCCTGGCAGCAGCCCGACCGCCAGGACGTGCTCGACAACGTCTGGCCGGCGTTGACCAAGATCGCGATCGACCACGCGATCGCCGAGCCGGTGTCGCTCGAGGGCGGTATGGCGATGGTGCCCGGCTCGTTCAGCTGGGACGACCTCGGCGACTACGCCGCCCTGCAGGACATCGGAGTCACCCCGGCCCCCGGAACGATCTGGGTCGACGCCGACGGTCTCACCATCGCCGAGGACGGCACGACCATCGCCGTGGTCGGTCTGCACGACGTCATCGTCGTACGCACTGTCGACGCGACCCTCGTGACGACCCGGGAGCACGCGCAGCGGGTCAAGGATGTTGTCAGCGCCTTGAAGGACCGCGGCCGCGACGATCTCGTTTGAGCTCCCGCTCGACGAATCGTGGCACGAGGTCGATCAGTTCGCCGACCACCGTGTCCGACGTCGGCTGATAGGCCTGCGCGACCTCTCCGGTGCCCACGATGGTCAAGGCGCCATCCTCAGGTCCGGCGTAGACAGAGTCGCCACGCGACATCGAGAGCCGCTCGCCTGCGGCGTTGACCAGCTCGACCTCGCCACCGGTGCACACCAGGATGCGCTTGTCAGCAGGAGGCAGCGGAGTGTCATCACGGTAGCCCTCCGAGCACTGGCTGACCGCAAGAGCGAACTCTTCGACGTCGGGACTGAACACGTCCGTCGAGAAGCCGAATGGCTCAGGTGTGACGCGCGCCAGTCGGGACATACCAGTGCCGAGGCAGCGTACGAGTCCGACCGGGTCGAGAGCCTTGTTGGTCAATCCGGCTCGCAGCACATTGTCGGATGACGCCATGACCTCCAGGCACATCCCCCTGAGGTGGGAGTGGATGATCCCGGTGCCGAGGAAGGCCGCCTCTCCCGGCTGGAGCGTGAGCCGGTTGAGCATCATCGAGATGACCACACCGACGTCGTCGGGGAAGTGCTCGGCAATCTCCAGCGCCGTGACGTAGGCGCGCTTGATGTCGATGCCCTGGTCCGTCAACGTCTGGCAGGCAGCTCGGACCTCGGCCAGCTCTGCTGCTGACGGCGGATCGACGAGGAGCTGCTCGACCAGCTTGACAATGCCTGGGAAGCCGGGCGACGCGTTGAGGCTTTCGGTGAGACGCCGGGTCACCGGTGTGTTGATGCCGCTGAGGACTCGCAGGATCTCGGCGGTGGGCCTGAACCCGACGAGAGTGTCGAACGTCGTCAGCGCGTACGCCATCTCGGGCTTGTGGTGAGGGTCCTTGTAGGTCCGCTCCGGAGCGTCAAGCGGTATGCCTGCGGCCTCTTCGGCCTCGAATCCCTCTCGCGCCATCGCGCGGTCGGGGTGCACCTGCAGTGACAGCGGCCGGTCGGCCGCCAAGAGCTTGACCAGGAAGGGCAGGTCGCCAGCCCCATCGGCGAGCGAGGTGCCCTTGTCATTCGTCGACGGGGCAAGCGGGTGAGTGCCGATCCACACCTCGGCGACCGGACCGCCATCTGGCTCGTCACCCAGGAATCGGGGTATGTCAGCCGTCGATCCCCAGTCGTAGCCGCGGGACGCGTTGACGAGGCGGAACATCAGACCATCCTAGGGAGAAGCGTCGACTACTTGTGCCGCGGCTTGCGAGACTTCTCGGCGACCTTCTGCTCATAGGGGTTCTTCTCCCCCGTTTTCTTCACGTAGGGCTTTTTGTCGTCGGCCTTCTTCGCGTATGGCCTCTTCGTGGGTTGCCGGCTGCCGCCTTGCTTCTTCTCGTACGGGCGCTTGCTGCCGTGCGACTCGCTGGTGCGAGCTCGCGGCGGAGCACCGTCATCGAGCTGGAGCTCGATGAGCTTGCCCGAGATTCGGGTGTTGGCCAGCGCTTCGAACACCGCACTCGGGAGGTCCGCAGGCAGCTCGACCAGCGAGTGGTCGGTCAGAAGTGTGATCTTGCCGAAGTCGGAGCGCTTGAGGCTGCCCTCGTTGGCGAGTGCGCCGACGATCGCCGACGGGCCGATCTTGTGGCGTTTGCCCACTGACACGCGGTAGACCGCGGAGCCTTCGGCGGGGAGCCGATCACTGCGGTCGAACCCAGCTGGCTTGCGACGCGCGTCGCCATCCCGTCCCCAGGAGCTGTCCCTCTCGCGAGGCGCCGACTTGGGCGGATCGGGGCGGAGGAAGAACTCCTTGTCGGACTGGCTCATGATCGCCAGTGCCGCGGCCGCATCGGTCATCGAGACATCGTTCTCGGAGACGTACTCCTCGACCAGGGTGCGGAACGCATGGAATTGCGGCGACCCCATGCTCGACGTGATCGCATGGGCGAAGCGTCCGGCACGGCTCTCGTTGACCTCTTCGGCCGAGGGGACGGACATCTCCTCTACCGGACGGCCTGAGACCTTCTCGATCGCCGAGAGCATGCGGCGCTCACGCGGGGTGACGAACAGGATCGCCTCGCCCGTGCGACCGGCGCGGCCCGTACGGCCGATGCGGTGAACGTAGGCCTCGGTGTCATGCGGGATGTCGTAGTTGATGACGTGGGTGATCCGCTCGACGTCGAGTCCGCGGGCTGCGACGTCGGTCGCGACGATGATGTCGATCGCGCCGGACTTGAGCTGCGACACGGTGCGTTCGCGCTGAGCCTGCACCAGATCGCCGTTGAGTGCAGCAGCGGAGTAGCCACGGCCACGTAGCTTGTCTGCGATCTCCTCGGTGGCGGACTTCGTGCGGACGAACACGAGCATGCCGTCGCCGGTCTCGACCTCGAGGAGTCGGGTCATGGCATCGAACTTGTGGTGGTGCGAGACCTGGATCCAGCGCTGCCGGACCGTCGTCGTCGACGTCGTTGCCTTGGGCGTCGCGATGTCGACGGGATCGTGGAGGTACTTCTTGGCCAGCGAGCGGATCTGCTTGGGCATGGTCGCCGAGAACAGTGCGACCTGCTTGTACTCAGGAGTGTCGGCGAGAATCCGCTCGACGTCCTCGGCGAAGCCCATGTTGAGCATCTCGTCGGCCTCATCAAGGACGAGGTACTCCAGCGACGTCAGGTCGAGGCTGCCGCGCTCGAGGTGGTCGATGACGCGCCCCGGGGTGCCGACAACAATGTGCGCACCCTTCTGCAGTCCCTGGAGCTGGAAGCCGTAGCCCTGGCCGCCGTATACCGGAAGCACGCGGATGCCGGGGAGATTGGTGGCGTACGCCGCGATGGCCTCACACACCTGGAGCGCAAGCTCGCGAGTCGGGGCCAGGACGATCGCCTGGGTCTTGCGGTTGGTCGGATCGATGCGCTGCAAGATCGGCAGCGCGAACGCTGCGGTCTTGCCGGTGCCGGTCTGAGCCAGACCCACAACGTCCTTGCCCTCAAGCAGGGACGGGATGGCTCGTTCCTGGATTGGTGTCGGCGTCTCGTAGCCCAGGGAAGACAACACGCGTACGAGCGGTTCGATCAATCCGAGGTCTGCGAACGTCGGGGATTCGCGAACCTCGTCGTCAGTCATGGGGACAAGGTTATCGGTGCAGCACCGAATGCAACGAATGCTGGCTAGTAGGCACCGGTGGCACGCACAACCGCCCTGAAGGTCTTCCAGAGGATCAAGATGTCGCCGACGATCGACCAGTTCTCCACGTAGTAGAGATCAAGGCGCATCGTTTCTTCCCAGTTGAGGTCAGATCGCCCTGAAATCTGCCACGGACCGGTGATGCCTGGGCGTACGAGCAGGCGTCGTCGAGCGTCGGCCGCATATCCCGACACCTCAGACATCAGCGGCGGGCGAGGGCCGACCAGGCTCATGTCCCCCTTGACGACGTTGACCAGCTGCGGGAGCTCATCGAGCGAGAATCGGCGCAGAAACTTGCCGACGCGGGTCACGCGAGGATCGTCGCGCATCTTGAACATCACGGCGTTGCCAGTGTCCGGGGTGAGCTCATCCAGCATCTCGTCGGCACCGTCGACCATCGTGCGGAACTTGATCATGCCGAAGGTCTTGCCGTCTCGGCCGACCCGCTCCTGGACGAAGAACACGCCTCCGGGACTCGACGCCTTGACCGCGATGGCCACGGCAACGAAGATCGGCGACCCCATGAGGAGCAACGTCCAGCCGCCGACACGGTCCAGCGTGCCCTTGGCCCATCGAGCGCCGCCGCGGTAGGCCGGCTTCTCCACGTGCAACAGCGGAAGACCGGCCACGGGTCGGATATGGACACGCGGCCCGGCGATGTTCGCGAGCGAGGGCGCGACGATGATCTCGATGTCATGTCCTTCGAGATCCCAGCCGAGTCGGCGAACCATGTCGGGGTGGGTCGCGTCCGACGAGGTGACAATCACCGCGTCAGCGTTGACAGCTGCTGCAGCTTCCCTCAAAGCGTCAACGTTGCCAACTGCAGACAGCCCTGCCACGCCATCATTTGAATCCGGTCCCGTCAGGCACACACCGACGAGCTGGTATCCAAATCCTTCATGGCGACCGAGTACGGCCGCAAGGTGTTCGACGGACTCGCGGTTCCCGACGACGATCGCACGGTGGGTCATCCGGCCCGATTGTCGCTGGACCTGCAGCCACTGGCGCCACGCCCACCGGCTGAGGACAAGCATCAGCATTCCGAACGGCACCGAGACGACGACGTACGCACGAGGGGGTGAGATCGCGGCGACGTAGCCGATGAACGCGAGGAACGAGAACATCACCAGAGTGGAATTGAGGACCCGTTTGTACTCTTCAGCGCCGCCTCCGAGAACCCGCGGGTCCCGTGAGCCGGAAAGCGTCAACACCAGGTGCCACATCCCCAGGATGACGATCGACGTGGCGAGCCATTTGGTCTCGTAGGCACCACTTGGATCGTCCCAATGGGGCTTTGAGGCCCAGACGATATGAGCGGTGACAAATACCCATGTCAGGACAATGAAGTCGGAGAGTACGAGGATGCTGCCATAGCGGCGCTGCCATCCGGCACCCGTCTCGCGACTTGCGGAACTCACCTCCACCTCCCGCTCCTGCCTATTCAGCACCGAAGCGGTAGAGCCCACTCGCGGATTCACGCCCGGGAGGGCCGCCCGACGGGACGTCGCTTGGCGGCGACAGTCAGCCGAGTGAGTCCAATCAGAGCCGTCACCAACAGGACGGTTCCCAAACCGAGCACCCACCCACCGTAGCCGCCGGGGATACTAATTGTCGCGGGGGTGTCGTTCATCAAGACTGCCACCACGGGAAGCACAGCAACGACGATGGTGAGGGCAAAGGCCGCAAGAACGCGACCGACTCCGATCGGTGTGTAGTCCATGCACCATCTCTCCTAGTCGCCTGCAAATGTTCACGCAGAGTTTGCCGGTGTAAGGAGAAACGAGCCCGTGGGACCAGAGTTACGAGACATCTCTGCGCGATGCGGCAATCATGGCGGCGATCATGTGGCATGCTCGTGCCGTTCAGAAGACGTCGAACCGCTAAGGAGACGCAGTGTCGCCCCAACAGCTCGGCCGACGCTGGCCCTCCATCGTCGTGCTCACTCTGCTTGGAATTGCTGTTGCAGTGGGCTTGCTGAGCACTGCAACGCAGCGCTACTCCGCCCATGCTGATGTGCTGATCGGACCGCCGCCAGCCGAGAGCACCCACGCCGTGGACTCGCGCACGGTCGCGTCCTACGGCCACGTTCTCGGTGGTCGTACGATCGCCGGTCGCGTCGTCAAGAGCCTCGGCCTTTCCGACAGCGTTGCTGCAACGGATCGTCGCCTCGACGCCAGAGTCTTGAAGAACACCTCCGTCCTGCGCGTCACAGCTGAGAGCGACAACTCGCAGATCGCCGCGCGTACCGCCCAGGAGTCAGCCGAGCAGTTCGTCAGCTGGCTCGAGGACGAGCAGGCCGACAACGTCATCGAGGGCGCCGACGGCGAGCCGGGCATTGACACCGCGCTGAGCGCGGCCGTGGTCACACAGGCCGCCACACCGTCCTCGTCTTTCTACCCGTCGCGCCCGATGTGGCTAGCCATCGGCGCGGGCCTCGGCCTGCTGGCTGGCCTGTTGTTTGCCACCTGGCGTGAGCTCGCAGACCGCAGTGTCCGGACACCGACGGAGCTCGAGGAACTGACCGGAGCGCCTGTACTCGGAGCGATGGCGTACGACCGGGCCGCAGCGAGCACACCCCTCATCACGTCCCTCGGCACGCACCACCCACGGTTCGAGGCCGTACGTATCCTGCGCACCAACCTCCAGTTCCTCGACGTCGATCGGGACCACAAGGTCATCACGATCACGAGCTCTCTTGCCGGCGAGGGCAAGTCTACGACGGCATGCAATCTTGCGATTGCCCTCGCCCAGACCGGAACGCGCGTGGTGCTGGTCGAAGGCGACCTGCGTCGTCCGCGCGTCAGCGAATACCTCGGCATCGAGAAGTCCGTCGGACTCACCACCGTCCTGGTCGGTCGCGTTGCCCTCGACGCCGCCCTGCAGCAGGCCGGAACGCCAGGCCTCGACGTGCTCACGAGCGGGGCGCTGCCACCCAACCCGTCGGAGATCCTGCAGACCAAGGCCATGACGGCCCTCGTTGCTGAGCTGCGCCACCGCTACGAGGTCGTGCTGATCGATGCGCCGCCGCTGTTGCCCGTCACGGATGCATCGCTGTTGGCGTCGATCTCCGATGGCGCGATCCTCGTCGTACGACACGGCTCCACCGGTCGCGAGCAAGTGCGAACGGCCACTGATCGCCTGCAGGCCGTCGGCGCCCGGCTGCTCGGCACAGTGCTCAGCATGAGCCCGGCGCGCGAGCTGAGCCGCTATGGCTACGGCTACGGATATGGCTACGGCCCAGAGTACTTCTCCAAAGCAGCAAACGGCGGCCAGCGCAGAGGCTCACGCCGCAGCTGATCAGACGTGGGCGAGCGTGTTGAGGCGCGAGCCCACCGTGTGTACTGCAGCGGCGATCTGATCGGCCGTCTTGCGGTGCACTTCAGGGCTGCGCCGGTAGGGGTCACCGATGTCGATGTCAGCCGGCGCGAGACTGCGCTGACGTGCCGCTTGGGCAACGAGCTCAGTCGGGTAGGCCCCTTCGACCTTCTCGCACAGTGCAGCGAACTCGACGAGCGTGAACGTACGCCGCAGGGCACGCGGGTTCAGCGCGAGCACCTCTGAACGGTGCGACTTGGTCGCAGTGAGGATCAGGTCTGCCGAGTCGACGAGGTAGGAGTCGATCGCATGCGACCTGAACTTGCCGGGCGAGTGACCGAATCGCATGAGCTCCATCGCAGCCATGGCATCCATCGGCTGACGGTCCCAGCCTTGGACGCCTGCGCTCGCGACCTCGAACAGCTCGGGGTCGAGCTCTGCCCGCAGCAGCATCTCGATCATGGGGGAACGGCAGATGTTGGCGGTGCAGATGGCCAGGACTGCGAAACGCCGATGCCCCGTCAACGTAGTACCGGGCGTACGTGCAGCCCGGCCTCCGGGTCGACAATGAGTTCCTGACCTGCGGCAACACCATCGACGAGCAGCTCGGCGGCAGGGTCGACATTGCGCTTGACCAACGCCAGCGCGATCGGGCCCAGCTCGTGGTGGCGCGCTGCCGAGCCGATCGAGCCCACGCGTACGCCATCCAGCGTCACATCGGAGCCGACCGCCGGCAGATGGTTGACGGAGCCGTCGAGGTGCAGGCGCACCAGCCGACGAGGCGGTCGGCCCAGCGTGTGCACCCGCGCGACAGTCTCCTGGCCGCGGTAGCACCCCTTGTCGAGATGAACCGCGATGTTGATCAAACCCGCTTCGTTGGGGATCGTCAGCTCGTCGGTGTCCACACCGATGCGAGGCAGCCCTGCCTCGATGCGCAGCGCCTCCCACGCCCAGAGTCCGACTGGGTCGCCGAGCTCGGCCGGGAGGTCCTCCAGGTCGGCGCGAGGCACGATCTTCCAGTCGAGCTGCGGGAGGCCGATCACCGCCCACTCGCTCGTGCCGAGCACCACCTCAACGCGCATCATGAAGCGCATACGGTCGAGGAAGGCCACGAGCGCAGCGCCTTCGCCCGGCTCGGTGTGCGCCCAGAAGGTCTCGCCGTCGTCGACACCAGAGAATCCGTGCTCGATTCGTCCCTGCGGCGAGAGCAGCAGCACGTCAGTGTGTACGCCCGGCTCCAGCCCTTCGAGGTACTGCGTCGTCAGAGAGTGGAGCCAGGTGAGACGGTCAGGGCCGCTGACCGTGATGACGTCACGGTGCGAGAGATCGACGAACGTGCCGCCCTCGATCAGGCGGCGTTGCTCCCCGGCGATCGACCCGTAATGCGCGGCCACGAGGTTGTCGGGCGCGTTACCGCCGACCGCGCCGGGCAACGACAGCAATGGGCTTTCGTCAGACACGCTGCAACCGTCCCCAGAGGTGCGACTGCATCTCTTGACCCTCGGCGGCCATGTCGTAGGCGTACATCAGGTCACCTTCGACGAGCCCATACATACGCTGACCTGCGGTGTAGTCCTTGGCGGACGACGTTCGCGCTACGACGTCAGTCGACAGCGTGAGTCGGGGGCCGTCGATCGTGCCGTACCAGATCTCGGCGAAGCCAGTGGCGTGCGCGAGGACGAGTTCCACCTGACCCTCACCTGCGGGACGCAGGAAGCCCGTCTCGAGGGCGCCAGGGCGTACGCGCTCACCAGCCTCGTCAGTGATCCAGGTGCGGCTGAAGTAGTGCAGAAAAGGCCTGGTGTCGTGGGCAAACACCACGTCCTGCTCGAACGAGAATGGCTTGATCGTGGGGTATTCGCCCTGGCCGTTGCCGTGCCACGGACCGAGCAGCCATGCCATCGGCATGAGGTCGGGGTGGAGGTCAGACGGAATCTCGAACGGCATGAGTTCGATTCTATCGGCCATCTGGGTGGGCACGATTGGTCGGACTTGCTCTGACCCGGCAGAATAGTCGGGATCCCCCTGGAACGGAGCACGATGGCTAGCAGGCGAGAGCGTCGCTACGGCGACGCCGGCAAGCGTCGCGCTGGTGGCATTCCGTTCCACATACGACATCGCAAGCTGCTGGTCGCGCTCTTCACTCTTCTGATCATCGTCCCCATCGTGGGCGGCGCTTCTTACGCCTACATGCTCAACTCCAAGCTCAACAACGTCTCCAAGCTGCCCAGCTCCAAGGACACCAACCGTCCCGACCCGGACAAGGGCAAGTCACTCAACGTGCTGCTGCTGGGATCAGACAAGGGCAAGAAGATCGCAGGTCAGCCGTCTGGCTCCTCGATTGGCGAAGACGCCAAGGCCGAGGAGTGGCCGGTCGGCAAGTACCGCAGCGACACCCTGATGATCGTGCACATCTCAGCCAATCGAAAGCGCGTCTACCTGACCTCGATCCCCCGTGACACGTTCACGACGATCTACGACGCTGAAGGGCGCCCGCAGCACCAGGGCAAGATCAACGCAGCGTTCTCCGAGTTCGGTCCCCTCGGCGCGATCTCCACGGTCGAGCACCTGACCAACCTCCGCATGGAGCACCTCGCGATCATTGACTGGGCCGGCTTCCGCGAGCTGTCGTCGGCAGTTGGCGGCGTACCCGTCACGATCCCGAAGGCGTTCTACGATCCCAAGCAGAAGATCCAGTGGGAAGCCGGACCGCAGGTTCTCGAAGGCAAGATGGCTCTCGCCTATGTCCGAACCCGCTATGGCCTCCTCCGCGGCGACTTCGATCGCATCGCGCGGCAGCAGAACTTCCTGCGCGCACTGATGAAGAAGATCCTCGACAAGGGGACGATGACCAACCCGGTCAAGCTCATCAACACCGTCAGCGCACTCACCGAGAACCTCACGGTCGATGCCGAATGGTCGGCGGGCGACATGCGCGGCCTCGCCCTCTCCCTGCGCGGCACCCAAGCCAAGGACGTCAGATTCCTCACGGCCCCCATTGCCGGCACCGAGACGGTCCCGATCTATGGCAGTATCGTGCAGCTCGATGAGCTGAAGGCGATGCAGCTGTGGGACGCCTTGCGGAAGGACTCGGTCTCGGCCTACATCAGGGCCAACCCCGACGACGTCCTGCCGGCACCCGAAGAAGTCAGGTGACTGCGGGCCCTCACCGACTTCCGAAGTCGTTGAACCCGGACAACCGAGGCACCAGGAGACGCGCTGATGGGCGCGCGCACCGACGGAGCCCGATGAGCTCAAACGACAAAACCCAGACCTGCTGCTGAGCCCGCAGACCGACGTCGACTGACCTTGTTACTTACACGCGGACGGTGTCACGACGTCGTTTCGAGCGCTGACGATTCCCGGTGTCGTGGAGAAGATGACATCGCCTGGCTGATTGGGTCCGGAGATCATTCCCGTGGTCACCGAGATGGTCTCGCCCGGCTTGACCTGAAGCGTGACTCGAGTGACGTTGCGGCCCTTGAAGGTGTCGCCGTAGACCGTCTGCTTCTTGTTGTTGACTCGTACCTCAGTGAAGCCACCGCCAAAGGGGGAGTAGAAGCGAAGGTTGAGACTCATCGTGCCCTTGGGCGTGGACAAGCCGCTTCCGGTGACGGACTCGGGCAGACTTTTCTTTGCATCTGCTGGGGCGTTCGACGTGACCTGCGTCGTGGTCGTCAGTTCCTGGATGTCGCCTTCGAGGCAACGAGTGGCCGTGACCCTCGTCGAGTAGTTGAGGTAGTACTCCATCTTCGTCGCCGCCGCGTCGCTGAAGTAGAGGCCAACACGCGGCGTCTTGCCGTCATCGCCAAGGAACGCACCAGACAGGTCCGACGGACCGATGAGCCGCTGCTCATCCTTGTGAGAGGACCACAGCATGATCCGGTTCTCGCTCGCGCCCTTCACCATGCCGGAGATCACGAGACGCGACTCACCGCGCCCTGACTTCACGACATTGAAGACCTTCCGCGCCGCATACTCGAAGGTGTCGTTCTGCCGCGTGGCGTCCGGGTAGAACCGATAGATCGCGTTGAGGAGCACCTCGACGGCGTTCTCCGGTGTCAGAGCCGCGCCATTCTTGAGCTTGACCGGACCTGTGCCCGCGAGGATGAAGCTCATCGCGACTGGGTCCACGGAGATGACTCCGTCAACGTTCTTGCCGAGTCCCTTCTTGACCATCGCACGGGTGATCTGCGCCGTGCGCGGAAAGTCGGGAGTGAGGTTGGCGTTGCGCAGGTCGGTCACGAGTGCGGACGAGAACACGTCCTTCTCGTCGTCGGTCATTGGGATGACAGGCTTCTCGAACGGAAGGAGATCCTGGATCGCGCCCTGGAACCCCATCGACAGCTTGCCCTTCTTGGCGGTGAGAATCGCGTACGAGCCAGCGATGCCGCCGGTCGCGCGGATCTCCGCATTGCTCTGGATCAGCAGGAGATAGCGGCGGGTTTCGTTCTTGCCGAGCATCGAGGGAAGCAGGCGCGCCGCGAGCGTCGCCGACTTGGAAGCGCTCCGGGCCTCGCCGACCTTGGCTTGGATAGACGAGACCGGGCCACGCAGCGGGACCAGGAGAGATCCAGCGTTGATGTCACGGATCTGCTCGTTGGCCTTGGCGATCGCCGCAGAAGCGTCAGAGACCGACGGCCCGATCTCCTCGATCGCCTTGATGTCGACTTTGCCGTCATGCGGACTGTAGGTGTTGAGGTTGATCTTCGAGGAGAGGTTTACGACGGGCGGGAGAGCCTCCCGCGCAATGGTGTCAATCGCGACCGACACGTCCTGGACCGCAGACACGTTCTTGCCGAAGAAGGGGACCTTCGCACCCAGTCGCCACAGGACGCCGTCCGTCGAGCTCTTGGCACGGTCAGCCGAGTCGGCGAGCGCCGCTATCGTTGTCTTGGCCGCGACGTCATCGCCGGCGACGATCTGATTCTGCAGGACCTGCGCCTGGTTCGATGCCAGCCTTAGCGCTGAACTCGCGCGCGCTGCCTGCCACCCGAACAGGATCAGCACGAGCATCAGCAGACCTGCGAAAACCCATCCGATGTGCGCACGGGTGATCTTGCGGTACCACGGGCGAGGCTTCCGCGATCGATACGCCGACTGGCTCATTGCACTCCGAACGGGTTGTCGCGGGCGACCAAGAAAAGAATCGTGCACG
>JBBSJW010000075.1:0-14053 GCA_038256885.1 Propionibacteriales bacterium | reverse complement strand
TTGCAAGCCGTGGTTCCCGGCATGCGCGCGCAGCGACTCGGTCACATCATCCTGACCAGCTCGGCGGCAGGGATCAACGGAACGATCGGGCAGATCAACTACGCGACAGCCAAGGCTGCGCTTCTTGGCATGACTCGCTCGGCCGCAAAGGAACTGGCCCCGTCGAACATCATCGTCAACGCGGTCGCTCCGGCCGCTGCGACACCCATGACCGAAACGATACGCACGGACGAACGGTTCAAGGACAAGTACCTGGAGTCCATCCCGCTGGGACGTTGGGCCGAGCCGGAAGAGATCGCGGGCGTGTACGTCTTCCTGGCATCTCCTCAGACCAGCTACATGACAGGACAGACGTTCTCGGTTGATGGCGGACGAGTGCCAGTGCGCTGACCAGCCACCAAGCCGAGGACGAGGGCCCGAACGTATTCGTTCGGGCCCTCGTTCGAGGCTGGCCGCCGTCGCACGACGGATCAGGCGAGAAGCCCGGCCAATCGCTGTCCGATGATGCGCTCAGCGCCAGCAACCATGCGATCGATGAGGTCCTTTGCCGTGGGAACGTCGTCAATCAGGCCCTGAACCATTCCGACCGACCAGATGCCAGCATTGAGGTCGCCGGACTCGTACACCTCTCGGCCGCGAACTCCGGCCACAAGCTCCTTGATGTCCGGGAACTGAGCGCCCTCATCGAGCATGGCCACGACCTTGGTGCTCACCTCGTTGCGTGCAACTCGGGCGGTGTTGCGCAAGGGCCGAAAGATCAGGTCCGTCTCACGTTCCGTGGCATCGACGATTCGCCGTTTGACAGCAGCGTGAATGAACGATTCCTGGGTGCTCATGAAGCGAGTCCCCATGTTGACGCCGTCAGCGCCCAGGGCGAGGGCGGCCACGAGTCCCCGCTCGTCGGCGATGCCGCCAGATGCGAGCACGGGAATGGACAGTTGACTCGTCGCCGCCGGAATGAGGACCAAGCCCGGGATGTCATCTTCTCCTGGGTGCCCGGCGCACTCGAAGCCGTCGATGCTGACCGCGTCGACGCCGACCGCCTCGGCTTTCAGCGCGTGCCGGACACTCGTGCACTTGTGCAGCACCTTGATTCCGTTGTCACGGAAGAAGGGCATGTGCGGCTCCGGGTTCTGGCCCGCAGTCTCGACGATCTTGATACCCGCATCTGAGATCGCCCGACGATACTCATCGTAGGGCGGCGGATTGATGGTCGGCAGGATCGTCAAGTTCACACCGAGCGGCCTGTCGGTGAGTTCCTGAGCGCGGCGAATCTCCGCGGACAACGCCTCAGGCGTCGGTTGGGTCAGCGCCGTGATGATGCCCAGCCCACCAGCGTCCGAGACCGCGGCGGCCAGCTCAGCGCGGCCTACCCACTGCATTCCTCCTTGGACGATGGGATGGTCGACGCCGAACGTCTCGGTGAATCGGGTGCGCAACATGGGCAAGTCCTCATTTCTGGTTGGAGCTCAAGCACGGCAGCTCAGGTTCAGTGCGCCCAGTCAGGGCGCGCTGGCCACTCGGGCAGGAGGTCCGGCAGGTTCCCGTCGAGACGGCCGGTGAACACGGCCGGGCGCTTCTCGAGGAAGGACTCGACACCTTCAGCGGCGTCGGGGCCCGTCTTGAGCTCCGCAATGAGGCGGGTCTCAGCATGATGCGTCTGCCAGATGTCAGTCTGGGCGAGCTGGGACCACAGCATCCGACGCGTCACGGCGACCGAGATCGCCGACGTGTTGTCAGCGATCTCCCGAGCGATGCCGCGCGCCGCGGGCAGGAGCTCATCGGGAGGAACCACTCGTGAAACCAGTCCGCCCGCTTTCGCCTCTTCAGCGTCGAAGATGCGGCCAGTCAGCGCCCACTCCGAGGCCTGGGAAATTCCCACCACTCGCGGGAGGAACCAGCTCGAGATCGCCTCAGGTGCGATGCCGCGTCGAGCGAAGACGAACCCGAACTTGGCTTTCGTCGATGCGATGCGGATGTCCATCGGCAAGGTCATGGTCGATCCGACCCCGATCGCGGCGCCATTGATCGCGGCGATGATCGGTTTCCGGAGCCCGGCCAGTCGCGTCGCGATCTGCCCACCGCCATCACGTCGCGTGCCCTGGATGTAGTCGTCCTCATCGGCCTGCGGCTGCATCCCGTCGTCTTCGTAGCCAAATGGCTTGCTTCCGGCCGACCCAAGGTCGGCGCCGGCGCAGAAGCCTCTGCCCGCCCCCGTCACGATGACGACGCGCACGGCGTCATCGACATCGGCTCGATCGAGTGCACGGACCAGCTCTGCCGTCATGAGCGGCGTGAAGGCATTCAGCCGTTCGGGCCGATCGAGCGTGATCTCCATGATGCGATCGCTGACGTCGACACGAATCTGCGTGTACTCGTTCATCGGATCGACCACCTCCCGGTGAACTCGACCTCGGACTTGTCCGCAAACGCCTTGAACGCAGCCGGCGCGTCGTCGGTGGCATAGTTGACCGCCTGGGCGCGCGCTTCGTTGTCCAGCGCCTCACGAAGCGTCTGGACGACGCCAGCTTGCATGAGGTCCTTCGACTGCGCGATCGCAATCGGCGGCATCGTCGCGAGGCGCGCCGCCAAGTCGGCGACGAAGTCGTCCAGTTCCTCGGGCGCCTTGACCCACGTGACGAGTCCCAGCTCCCGCGCTTCGTCGGCCGAGATGAACTCAGCCAGATAGGCGAGTCGCTTGGCTTGCTGGAGACCGGCGAGCCGGGGCAGCAGGAATGTGCCGCCGAAGTCGACAGTCAGACCACGCTTGGCAAAGATTTCGGAGAACTTCGCGTCGCTCGAAGCCACGACGAAGTCGCAGCACAACGCCATGTTCCAGCCGGCCCCCACTGCTGCACCTTCGACCTTCGCGATGACCGGCTTGGCCAAGCTGTAGAGCGCCTCGGCCGTCCGGCCATGGCTGCGTACGCGCGTCAGCGGGTGACCTCCTGGCACGCCACTGATGTCGGCCCCAGCACAGAAGCTCCCGCCAGCCCCCATCAGGACGACAGCACGAACCGAATCGTCAGTCGCGATCGCCCGCAGGTGCTCGTACAGAAGGTTCCAACCCTCCGCATTCTGCGCGTTCTTCCGTTTCGGCCGGTTGAGCGTGATCGTGGCGATCGCACCCTCCTGCTTGAGCAGGACAGGATCGTCGGACGGTGACATGGACATCTCCTCTAGAGGTTGGCGAGCACAGCGGCGCCGAGTTCGTCGGACACCTCGCGCCGGCTTCCGTGGGCGTGCTCAAGGGCTTTTCCTCGCTTGAGCCACATCTGAAGGTTGTGCTCCCAGGTGAACCCGATGCCTCCGTGCAGCTGCAGCGCTGCGCGGTTGGCCTCGAACTCCGCGTCGATCGCGACATGACGCGCAGCGAGCGAGGCGAACCGGGCATCTCCAGCGCCCTGGGACACCTTCGCCGCCGCCGCATGGACCTGGAACGTCGCCATGGAGACGCGAGCCGTTGCGTCAGCGAGTTGGTGCTTGACTGCCTGGAACGAACCGATGGTGCGCCCGAACTGCTCACGAACCTTCACGTAGGCGACGGTTTCCTCAAGCATCCTGTCGGCCACCCCGATGAGGACACTGGCAGAACCGGCGGCCTCGTGGGCCAGCACAGACTCCAGGGCCTTTCGTGAGTCCGGCATCACCTGCCCAGCACCCGGTGGCACCTGAACTGTGAATTGACGCCGCGACGGATCCATGACGACAAGAGGCGTCGATTCGCACAAGGACGTCTCAACGATCCGCAGTTCGTCACCGTCGCGATACACCAGGACGTCGCTGACGTGCATGTCCGGCACCGAGTCGAGACCTCGAAGCGCGACAGTCGCGCGCACGGAACCGTTCGCCATCCCGGGCAGCCAACGAGCCTGCTGCTCGGGTGACGCAGCGCGCATCATCGCCACGGGAGCAGAGACACAGGCTTCGAGCAGGGCGTCCGGCACAGCGTGCCGGCCGATCTGCTCCAGAACGAGTGAGAGGTCGACCAGTGAGCCGCCAAACCCCCCGTTCTCCTCCGATATCAGGATTGCGGGCAGTCCCATGTCGACGACAGTCGACCACATCGCGGGCGTCCGGCCAGTCTCGGTGGTCCACAGTTCGCGTAGAGCCTCGGGCGATGCGACGCTCCCGGCGGCCCGGTCGAAGCTCCTCGCCAGGGCTTGCTGCTCTGGTTCGAACGCGATCTTCATCCGCGGGGCTCCTTCGGTAGCCCGAGCACGCGCTCGGAAATGATGTTGCGTTGAATCTCGTTGGAACCCGCATAGATCTCGGCGCCTCGACCGTGCCAGTAGTTGCGCCTCATGCCGAACATTTCGCGATTCGGTCCGTAGTCGGACATCACTTCGGCATTGGGCCCGAGTACAGCGAGATGCTCCTCGTGAACCGCTGTCAGAATCTCCGTGCCCAACATCTTGATGACGCTGGAGTGGTCGACACCCCCGCGACCGGTCGCGATCTCGTGCGTCGAGGCGTAGGCAGCCTGTTCGTATGCGGCCACCCACGCGCCCAGCTCGCCGAGCCTTCGCACCGACGCCTCCCCCGCACCTGCGGTCAGGGTCTCCTCGGCCAGGTCGACCAGAGCCTGTTCCATCCGCGTGTGGGTGCCTCGTGCAGTCCCACGTTCGAGCTGCAGCGACGTCGAGGCGACACGCCACCCGTCCCCGACATCACCGATGACGTTGGCCACGGGCACTTCAACTCCTGAGAAGAACACCTCAGCGAAACCGGGGTTGCCGTGCAGCTGTCCCAAGGGGCGAATCTCAACGCCTGCCGAGCGGAGGTCGATGATGACGAACGTCAATCCCCGGTGTCCCTTCGCCTGCGGGTCGGTGCGCACGATGGCGAACATCGTGGTGGCGATGATGCCCTGCGAGGTCCAGATCTTCTGACCATCAACGATCATCGTGTCGCCCTCGATGCGGCCCGTCGTGCGCAATGCGGCGAGGTCACTCCCGGCGCCCGGCTCCGAGAAGCCTTGGCACCAGATGTCGTCGCAGGTCAAGATCCCAGGCAACAGATCCCGCTTCTGCTGCTCGGTACCGTGCGCCATGACGGTGGGCCCGCCGTGGATCAAGCCCATCTTGTTGAGCCGCTCGGGCAGCCGAAACCGCGCGTACTCCTCGTCATAGATCAGCTCGGCCCATGCGTCGGCAGATTGGCCGCCGACCTCGGTGGGCCAGCTGGGAGCGGCGTATCCCGCTTCGTGCAGCTGGCGTTCCCACGCCAGGTGCTGGCTGTAACCGGGTTCGGAGTACGGGCTGTCAAGGCGCACCGCGGGCGCGTGGTCGGCGAACCACGCTCGCAGTTCGGCTCGGAACTCGTTCTGTTCCGGGGTGAATGTCAGGTCCATGCGTTCAGTCCTCCGCGAGTTGCTTGGTCATGTCGATGAATCCGGGTTTCCTGCCGCGCCGCCGGCGAATCGCACCGATCACCGAGCTCAGGAGGACGAGCCCCACGACCGCCATGATCGATCCAGAGATCGGCCGGGTGACGAAGATGCTCATGTCGCCATCGGAGAGCAGCAGCGACTGGCGAAAGGCGATCTCCATGACACTGCCGAGCACGAAGGCCAGGACGAGCGGCGCGGGTTCGAAACCCGTCTTCCGCATCAGGTAGCCCACGATGCCGGCCGCGAGCATGACCCACATGTCGAAGTCGCTGTAGCTGAGGGTGTAGACGCCCACCAAGGTCACCAGCAGCGCGACTCCGCCGATGATGCCGATCCTGACACGCAACAACTGCACGAAGATGCCCACGAACGGCAGGTTCAGCACGAGGAGGATCAGGTTGCCCACGAACATCGACGCGACGACGCCCCAGAACAGCTCGGGTTGTTCAGCGATGAGCTGGGGCCCTGGCGTGATGTCCTGCATCATCAACGCGCCGAGAATCAGCGCCAGGACGGCATTCGATGGCAGGCCCAACGTCAACAAGGGGATGAAGGCGGAGATCGACGACGCGTTGTTCGCCGTCTCTGGCCCAGCGACGCCTTCGATGGCGCCCTTGCCGAACCTGCTGGGATCCTTCGCGATCTTCTTCTCTGTGGCGTAGGAGGCCAGCGACGACATGACGCCGCCACCGCCGGGCAACATGCCGATCGGGAATCCGAGGATCGTTCCGCGGGCGATCGCGCCACGCGACTGGCGCCAGTCTTCACGGGTCGGCATGATCCGGTCGATCTTGCCGATCGTGTCTGCGCCCTTGAGCTTCTGCTCGAGGTTGTACATGATCTCGCCGATGCCGAACAATCCCATCGCGATAGCCACGAGGTCGACGCCGGAGAGCATCTCCGGCATGCCGAAGGAGAACCGCGAGGTGCCGCGGATCGGATCTGGTCCGATGGACGCGAGAAGCAGTCCGAACAGAGCGGCGATGACGCTCTTGACGGTCGATTTCGTTCCCAGGTACGTCACCAGGACGAGCCCCAGGATGGTCAGAGCGGCATACTCAGGGGGTCCGAATCGAATGGCCCACGAGGCGAGAATCGGGGCGACGAATGCCAGTCCGATGATCGCGACCGTACCCCCGATGAACGAGCCGATGGCCGAGATTCCGAGTGCGGGCCCGCCTCGGCCACGTTTGGTCATCTCGTAGCCGTCGAGTGCTGTGATTGCACTCGCTGCCTCGCCGGGTATGCGTAGCAGGACCGATGTGATGGTTCCGCCGTACATCGATCCGTAGTAGACCCCCGCCAGCATCATGATCGATGCTTCGGGCGAAATGGAATAGGTGATGGGTAGCAGCAACGCGATGGTCGCCGTCGGGCCGAGACCCGGCAGCACGCCGATGACAGTGCCGATCGTGACGCCGAGCGTCACGAACAACATGTTCTCCGGGGTGAAGACGACAACGAATCCACTCGCTAGCAACGACAAGGAATCCATGTTCACCGACCTCCCCAGAGACTGGCGATGGGGTCAGCGGGAAACCGCACCCCCAGCGCTGTGACGAACAACAGATAGGCAACGACCGGAACGATGATCGAAAGTGCAATCGAGAGCTTCCACGATTCGCCGTTGAGACCCTTGAGCCACAACATCAAGAACACGACTCCGGAGAAGATGACACCCGTTGTCTCGAACATCAGGACGAATGCGGCCATCGCCACGAAGCCAGCCGTAACCCGCGTCGTGCCGGATGTGTCGAAGGATTCGATACCTTCGGACATGTCGGCGACAAGGCCCACGAGAGAGAGCAGAACGATGGACACGAGGAGCACCCGCGGCCAGAAGCCGGGTCCCGGGGAACTCAGGGAACCAAACTCCATGTCTCCCATCTGACTGTGGAAAACAGCCGCGACGGCGAGTACAACCAGGAGCGGGATCTTGGATCCCATCCAGCCAGTCCCACGAACGGACGAAGAGTCAGCCGGCAACGCGGCCAAGTCTGGAAGCTTCTCAACTGTCATGTCCGTCATCCTCTGTTCGAAAAGGCAGTGTTCGGGGTCCCAGGCGCGTCACCTGGGACCCCGGTCACCATTAGCCGAACAACTCGGTGAGAACGCCCTTGAGCGCTTCGACTTCGTTGTTCATCTGCGTCTTCAGTGCGTCAGCTCCCGTGAAGTTCTCGGGGACCGTGATGTCGCCATTGAGCGCATCGTAGGTTTCCTTCTCCTGGACAGCCTTCTCGAGGCTGGTCTCGAGCAGGTCAACAATTGCCGTCGGCGTGTCCTTCGGCGCGATCAGGATGAACGACGACTTGCCGTAGATCAGGTCCTCGAATCCGGATTCCTTCAGGGTCGGCACGTCAGGCAGGTACGGAGCACGCTCTTCGCCCATGTAGGCCAAGGGACGAATCTTCCCGGCATCCACCTGAGCCTGCACAGGCTCGTTGTATCCACCGGTGTACGCGTCGGTGTTGCCACCCAGGAGCGCGGTCAGCGAAGGAGCGTCCCCCTGGAAGGGCACCAGCTGGAGCGGAACGTCGTACTCGGCCTTCAGACGCTCGATCTCGACGGCCTGCGGAGTCTGCGCACCTGCAGCGCCGATGGTCACCTTGTTCGGATTCTTCTTGGCAGCCGCCATGAAGTCGTCGATGGTGGCGTAGGGCGAGTCCTCGGCCACCATGATGACGCCCGCGAACTCGGTGACGATACCGATGGGGGCGACGTCATCCTTCGAATATCCAACCTTCTCGATCAATGGCACGCGAGACACCGCCGACGAGGTGGTCATCGCGATCGTGAGGCCGTCGCCGGGTGCCTGCACCAGCTCGCCGGTCCCGACTGAACCGGACCCACCTTCGACGTTCTTGACCACGACTGACGTGCCGAGCTCCTTCTCGAGTGCCGCAGCGACTGCACGGCCCGCGATGTCGGTCGGACCGCCCGCCGCATAGGTGACGATCATCTCAATGTCGCCGTCGGGATATCCCTCAGCGGCATTCGAGTCATCCGAAGAATCGGCGGAACTCGAAGAGCCGCAGGCGGCCATCGACAACATCAGGACGCCGGCGATCGCGCCGATACTCAGCTTCTTCATCATTGAACTCCTGTGTGTTTGTTCATCAACTGCTGTTGAGTCACCGTCCGGAGAATTCCGGTAGGTCATGTGTCCTCGCCGACCCGCTCACGCAGCACCACCAAGGCATCGAGCGCAACGCCTCCGCGGCCTGCCGGCAAGACGACGAATGGGTTGACGTCGATGCTGTCGAGCCGGGTGCGGTGAGCATCTGCCAGGCGTGACAGCGCAACCAATGCCTGTGCCAGCGCCTCGATGTCAGCCGGTTCAGATCCGCGGACGCCGTTGAGGACTGCGGCGCCACTGATCTCACTGATCATTGAACGCGCGGTCGCCACGTCGAAAGGCGCCAAGCGGTGGGCGACGTCCTTGAGCACCTCGACGAGGGTGCCACCGAGACCGAAGACAACAAGCGGCCCGAAGGTCGGATCGTTCACGACGCCGAGGATCGTCTCCACGCCCTCGCTGATCATCGGGGCCACCAAGACACCGTCGATCTGCGCGTCGGGCGCCTGGACGCGCGCCGATTCAAGGATTCGCTCGTACGCTGCGGCTGCTGAGTCTGCGGTGACGACGCCGAGCTCGACACCGCCTACTTCGGTCTTGTGAGCAATGTCGGCAGATACGACTTTCAGCACCACGGGGGTGTTGAGCGCCACTTGGGCGTCGGCCGCTGCCTGAGCTGACCCGACGACGATCTCGGGAACCACTGGGATTCCTGCTGCGGCAAGAAACGCCTTGGCCGTGACTTCGGTGAGGGTTGAGGGCAACTCCGGCACGGGCGTGGCGTCCGCCACGCTCGTCTGCTGATTCCGATCCCGCTCGAAACGCTGTCGACGCTGCGCGTACTCCGTGACGCGGCCCATCACCTGGACCGCGATCGAGATGTCGGCGAAGACCGGGATCGAGAGCTCCTCGAGCGCACGCTTGACTTCGGGGCGAGACAGAGTCGTGACGACCATCGGGGTCTCGGGGTGCGCGGCTCGCGCGACTGCCAGACCATCGACGAGCTGCTGAGTCCACGGGTCGAGCAGGCCCATGTACGTCATGCCGAGAACCAGTTGGTCGAAGCTGCCATCAGCCATGCACGAATTCAAGAAGGCCGGGAGCAGCGCCGGGTCGTTCATCGCCTGGGCCGTCAGATCGATCGGGTTCCCCACTCCCGCAGGCGACCAGATCTTCTTCAGATCGATCTGAAGCTGGTCGGATGCGGGTGCGACAACCAGCCCATGGTCAGCTGCCTCATCTGCCGCGATGATGCCGACTCCGCCGGACCCGGTGAGGATCCCGAGGCGATCCCCACTCGGGAGCTTGCCAATCGCCAGCGCGTAGCAGACGTCGAAGAGCTCGGCCATCGAATCGACACGAATGGCGTTGTACTGCGCAAAGACGGCGTCAAAGACCTCATCGGAACCCACCAGTGATGCCGTGTGTGAGGCGGCCGCCGTTGCGCCGACCTCTGAACGACCGACCTTGAGCACGACGACCGGTTTGCCCGCATCCTGAGCGATCTCGAGGGCTTCACGAAGTCGATCTCCGTCGCGGCAGCCTTCAAGGTAGGTGGCGATCACCTTGACAGCAGGGTCGAGCGCCATGTGCGCCAGAACATCAGCGAGCTGAATGTCCGCCTCGTTGCCTGTGGAGAGCCATGGGTCGAACTGCAAACCTTGCTGCGTGCCGGACACGACCCATTCACTCGCGATGGCGCCACTTTGGCTTGCCAGAGCGACAGTCGCGAGAGGCTCGTGGACGAAAGGGACGCCGACGGACGCGGCGAAAGTTCCTACCGCTCCGGTGGCGCGATTCATGCTGCCGATGCAATTCGGTCCCAGTAGACGCATGCCGTAACTGCGAACCACCGCGACGAGCTCGTCCTGCTTCTCCAGGCCGACTTCACCGACCTCTGCGAACCCCGCGCTGAAGATCGTGACAACCTTCACGCCCTTCCGCCCACACGCATGAATGGCATCCAGGACGGCAGCGTTGGGAAGCGCGATGAGCGCAAGGTCGACGACACCGGGGACGGCTTCGATGTCGGGATACGCCGGGATGCCCTGCACGGTGGATGACTTCGGGTTGATCGGGTAGATCTCCCCCGCAAAACCCGTCTCCTTGACGAAGCGGACCGGACGGCCGCCAATCTTGGTCGGGTCCGATGAAGCGCCGAGAACCGCGATGCTGCGCGGAGCGAACAACGCGTCGAGGCCCGTGATGTCGGCCGCCCGGGTCGCCCGCGCTGCGGTCGGGTCTAGGGTCTCGGTCACGGCGCGGATTTCCTCTCGACGGTGATGTGTCCTGCAACACATCGTGCGACCAGTAGATCATGAATGCGAGATAAAATGCAAGAATGTATACCCATAGATATTCAGATTTTGGCATACGATTCGTCTTGGCCACCGGCGTCGAACCTCCGGGACGAGCCACCCACCCGCCATGGACGAGCAAGAGGACCCGGATGACCGACAGCGCACCTGCGACCACGGGCGTACAGCGCTGCCTGAGCGAGATTCGCCACATGATCATCTCCGGGGAGCTCCTGCCCGGTCAGAAGGTGCATCAAGGCGAAGTCGCCTCCCTGCTCGACGTCAGCCGCATTCCCGTGCGCGAGGCGCTCTCGACGCTGCAGGCTGAAGGCGTCCTGACCTACAAGGCGAACACCGGCTTCACCGTGGCGCGGTTCAACGGCGAGGACCTCACCGAGATCTACCTGATGCGTCGCCTGCTCGAGACCGAACTCATCCGTTCGATCGACTTGTCTGCCGTCGATGTCGGGGAGCTAGAGACTCTCAACTGCGCACTTGCCGGGCTCTCTTCATCGAACGACCCCGACAGCTACCAACAGACGAATCACGACTTCCATTTTCGCTTGTTCGAGTATTCGCACCTCAAGCTGGTTCGACTCGAGGTGGAGCGCCTCTGGTACATGTCGACCTTTTATCGCTCGCTCTACATCCAAGAGATCGATTCGCGTCTGCGAGTCCAGGAGGATCACGCCCAGATCATCGAAGCGATCCGTGACCGGGACGTGAACCAGCTGATCAGCATCTCCGATGAGCACCGTCATTCCACCGAGGCGCTCGTCGTGCAACGCATTGGTCGATCACGACCCCGCTGACGAGCTCTCAGCCGGAGTCGACCGTCTCAGCATGACGGGCAGGCAGAGCAGACCGGTCAGCGCGACCGCCAGTCCGAGCGACACGAGCGCCGCCCCGGTGCCGAAGGCGTCCGCCACAACGCCGTTGAAGACTGCCGCGATCGGCCGCGTCCCCATGAAGGCAATCAGCCACAGTGCCATCACGCGCCCTCGCATCGTTGATGGCACGACGCGGTGCAGCAACGACGTACATCCGGCAAAAGCGATCGTGAATCCGACGCCGGCCACGAGGAAGCACGCGCAGACGGCCCAAGGTGACGACACGAAGGGGACCACCACCAGCCCCAGGCCAAGGATCGTCAGGCCGACTGCTGGCGTCCACGACTGGCGGACTCCGCTACCGAGGAAGGTCGACGCCACACTTCCCAGCACAGCCCCGATCCCGAACGCCGACCCGAGATACCCGACAAGCGCGTCGGAGCCGCCCAGGTCGTGCGCGATGGCCGGTGCCAGCGTGACGACGGGGTCAGCCCCCATGCCCACCGCCGTCACGCCCGCCAACAGCAGCATCACCACGGGGTTTCGACGGATGTAGGCGAGACCGTCCCGGAACCTTCCATCAGCCAAGGCTGCCGAGGTGGCTGCGTCACCGCGGGCGATCACCGCGGCCACTGCGCCGAACACGAGATGCCCCAGCGCCGCCACTACCAGCGCGACAGCCGGCCCTGCCACTGCTGCGAGCAGCGCGCCGATCGCAGGCCCCGCTGCTCGACCAAACATCGTCGGCATCGAATCGAGCGCAACTGCTCGGCCGACCTCCGACCGCTCGACCAGGTCAGGAACCATGGCCTGCATCGCCGGGCCGCTCACTGCAAAGCCCGTCCCGACCACGAGCGTGCTCAGCAAGATCGCCTCGATGCTGACCGCATCGGCGCCGACGATCCAAATCCACAGCGCCAGCCCCCCCGAGCCCACGATGCAGAAGAGTCGCCCGTACGCGACAAGCCGTCCCCGACTGGACCTATCGGCAAGCGGGCCAACGATCGGGGCCAGGACAATCTGCGGAACGAACTGCACGACGCTGACAACGGCCACCCACGTCGCAGAGCCCGTGATCTGCCACGCCAAGACCACGGCCACGACGTTGTGAATCCACACACCGGTGAAGGCCAGCGTCTTTCCCACGATGAACGAACCGAAGCGTCGATCGACGAGCAGCTGCCACGACGACCGCGCTACACCGGTCTCACCGGTCGTCACTAGAAGTAGATGCGCGAGATGCTCTCCGCGATGCATGCGGGGCGCTCCTCGCCCTCGCGCTCGATCGCCACCAACCAGACCAGTTGCAACCCGCCGTCGATCGCGGATGCATCCGCCAGCGTCAGGCGACCGCGCAATCTGGATTCAACCGGCACCGGCGACGTGAAACGGACTTTGTTGAGCCCGTAGTTCACAGCGTGCTTGCGATTCTCCACCCGATAGATCTCGAGCATGAACGGAACCATGAGGCTCAGAGTCAGGTATCCGTGCACGATGGTGGTGCCGAATGGTCCGCTCGCAGCGCGTTCGGCGTCCACGTGGATCCATTGATGATCTCCAGTCGCCTCCGCGAACTGATCCACCCTCGCCTGCGTGACTTCGAGCCAAGAGCTGATGCCGATTTCCTCACCCGCGCTCGCTAGGAGTTCATCTCGCCCTGCGAAAACCCTCATCACACACCTCCGTGTCGGCGTCTTCTCCTGATGCATATAGATATATCATTCTTTTTTGTATACGTTGACTAAGGAAGTCGACAAGCGTGAATGGGTCACTGGGACACCCGAGGAAGGCCTCGAGGAACAGCGTGTTCGGGCGTCAGGCTCCTACAGGGCTGACTCGTCGCAGCCGGGTGATCCAGATGCCCGGCGGCACTTCCTCGTCTCCCATGGCGTCGAATCCGTGCTTGCCGTACAGCGCGCGAGCGGGCGCGTTGTCGCGGCCCGTGGCGGCAGCGATCTGCCGGCCGTCGGCCGCGTCGATCACGCGCCCCAGCAACCGACTGGCGATCCCCTGGCGGTGAGCCGTCGGCCGCACCATCACCTTGTCGATCTCGACCGAGTCCTCACGCTCGACCCACGCTGCCGCGCCCACCAGGTCGACGCCGTTCCAGGCCAGGACCCAGCAGCCGCGGAATGCCGTGAGATCGATCTGGTCCTCGCGCAGGGGCGGGATCCGGTCGTCCCCGATCAGCTCGGCCTCGATCGCGTACGACGCCCGCTGCAGGTCCAGCAGCGCCAGCGCCACGTACGGATCTGCAGCGGGATCGGGCGAGGAGAAGATCATTGCTGCCCATCGTAGGCCGAGTCTTCTCCCCGACCCGCTCAGACCGTGGTGTCGACGGCTCGATTCGGAGTGCCGGTCATCCACCCGATCGCGAGCCCGGCGAAGGGTACGGCCGCCAGAAATGCGCTCAGAGCGACGCTGCCACCGGTCACCAACGTGAAGTTCGACAGCACCA
>JBBSJW010000074.1:0-14130 GCA_038256885.1 Propionibacteriales bacterium | reverse complement strand
ATCAAGGATCTCCTTGAGAGCGGTCAGAAGGGCCTGCGCGTGCAGCACATGCTGCAGGCATGCCTCGACGAGTTCAAGGAGAACGAGGACCTGCCCAACACGACCAACCCCGATGACTGGGCGCGGATCTCAGGCAAGAAGGGTGAGCGCATCGTGTTCATCCGCACCCTCATCTCGGGCAAGAGTGGCAACGAGCCGGGTCGGTCGATCGACACGGTCGCCAACACCGGCCAGTACCTCTGACGGCATTGATTTTTGGCAGTCTTGAAGCACGAACTGCGCGTTGCCGCCTACGACAGCGCCGATGCACAGCTGCTGACCGACGACGTCCAGGCGATCTACAAGCAGCGCTATGGCGGCGAGGGCGACACGGCCCCGGTGGACACCACAGAGTTCGACGGCGCCAACGGTCGATTCTTCATGGTCTATGTCGACGGTGAGCCGGCGGCGATGGGTGGCTGGCGCTGGCACGGTGACGCCGTCGGCGAGATCAAGCGGATGTTCGTGCGCGAGAAATACCAGCGCCGCGGACTGGCGCGAGTCATCCTCGCCGAGCTCGAGCGGACAGCCGCGGAAGCCGGCGTTGAGCGGTTGATCCTCGAGACCGGGCTCGAGCAGCCAGAGGCGATCGCGCTCTATCGAGCAGCCGGATACGAAGACATACCGGCCTTCGGCTTCTACGCCGAGGAAGAGCTCAGCGTGCACCTCGGCAAGAGGCTGTAGCTATTCGACCTTGTGGCCGCGGCCCTTGACCCGGACGTCGTGCTTGTCGGCCTTGTCCGTGTTCGGGACCGAGATCACGGCGCCACCGTCGGTGTCGAGGATCGTCGCAGTGATGTATGACGCCGCGTCCGACGACAGGAAGAGCGCGCTGTCGGCCACGTCGTCAACGGTGCCCCAGCGGCGCAGAGGCATGGACTGACCGATGTGGTCCTTCATCTCTTGGGTCGGCGAGACGACGTTCTCCATGCCCCACGAGCCCTCGATCGGGCCGGGGGAGATGCCGTTGACGCGAATGCCCTCGGGGCCCCACTCGAGTGCCAGCACCTTGATCAGCATGTTGACGCCGGCCTTGGCTGCGCACACATGAGCCTGGAAGTTGAGCGGCCGTACGGCCTCGGGTGCGGTGATCGCGATCATCGAGGCGCCACGCTTGTTGAGCACGTCGTAGCTGGCGCGGAACACGTTGAACGTGCCGACCAGATCGATGTCCACGACGGCCTTGAAGCCGTTGGCCGACATCTCGGCTGCGGGGGCGTAGAAGTTGCCGGCCTGACCGGCGACGACCAGGTCGATGTTGCCGAGTTCCGCAGCGGTGGCCTTCATTGCTGCATCGATCTGGTCGTAGTCACGGACGTCGCCTGCGAAGCCGCACACCTCGCCGCCGATCTGCTTGAGCTCGTCCACGGCAGCGTCGACGCGCTCCTGGTTGCGGCTCAACACGGCGACCTTCGCGCCATGCTCGGCGTAACGACGGGCAATCTGCAGGTTCATGCCTCGGGTGCCACCGGCGACGAACGCCACCTTGCCAGCAAGGATCCCTGTTCCAAACGTGTCAGTCATGGGAAAACTAGAACACGTTTCAGTTTCGGTGTCCACCGACACTCCGGGTTTTGAGCCACCGTGACTGATCACACCGACCACGACCGTAGGGTGAAGACATGACGGTGAGGCGGGTGCAGGGGAGTGAAGTCGAGTACGGCATTGCCGTACAGGGACAGCCGCACGCCAATCCGATGGTCGCGTCGACGCATGTCGTCAACTCGTACGCCGCCGCCCATGGACTCACGAGGCGGGCCCGCTGGGACTTCGAAGAGGAGAACCCTCTGCGCGATGCGCGCGGATTCGACCTCAGCCGCGAGATCGCCGACCCGTCACAGCTCACCGACGAGGACATGGGTCTCGCCAACATCATCTTGACCAACGGCGCTCGCCTGTATGTCGATCATGCGCACCCCGAGTACTCCAGCCCCGAGGTCACCAACCCGATGGACGTCGTGATCTGGGAGAAAGCCGGCGAGAACGTCATGCGACTCGGCGCTGAGCTGGCAGCCCAGATCCCCAACACCGCGCCGATCGTTCTGTACAAGAACAACATCGACAACAAGGGCGCGTCCTACGGGTCGCACGAGAACTACCTCATGCGACGCGATGTCCCGTTCGAGCAGATCGTCGAGCACCTGACACCGTTCTTCGTGTCACGCCAGGTCTTCACGGGCGCCGGGCGGGTGGGCCAAAAGCAGGACGGCAGCGTCCACGCGTTCCAGGTCAGCCAGCGCGCCGACTACTTCGAGGTCGGCGTCGGCCTCGAGACGACCCTCAAGCGCCCGATCATCAACACTCGCGACGAACCACACGCCGATCCCAAGAAGTACCGAAGGCTGCACGTCATCATCGGCGATGCCAACTGCTCCGAGACTGCGATTTACCTCAAGCACGGCACCACCTCGCTGGTGCTCGCGATGATCGAGGCAGGGTTCGTCACCGGCAACCTTGCACTTGGCGCGCCAGTCACGGCGCTGCACGACATCTCGTGCGACCCCACGCTCACCCAGAAGGTCGAGCTGGCCGACGGCCGCACGATGACGGCGCTCGAGATCCAGGGCGCCTACCTCGAGCTCGCCAAGGAATTCGTTGCCCGCGAAGGTTCCGACGAGCAGACCGACGACGTCCTCGAACGGTGGGAGAGCGTCCTAGTACGTCTCGCCCGCGACCCAATGGAGTGCGTACGCGAGCTCGACTGGGTGGCCAAGCTGGCCCTGCTCGAGCGCTACCGCCAACGCGACGGGCTCGACTGGGATCACGCCAAGCTGCACCTGGTCGATGTGCAGTATCACGACATCCGGCTCCACAAGGGGCTTTATCACCAGCTCGTACGCACGGGGCGCATGGAGCGACTCATCACCGAGGATCGGATCGCCGACGCCGTCACCGACCCGCCGCGAGACACCCGCGCGTACTTCCGCGGCATGTGCCTCGCCAAGTTCGCCAAGGACATCGCCGCTGCCTCGTGGGACTCGGTCATCTTCGACCTTCCCGGTCATGACTCGCTGCAACGCATACCGACGATGGAGCCTCTCCGCGGCACCGCCGAGCACGTCGGCGAGCTGTTCGAGACGAGCAAGACCGCCGCCGACCTGTTCGCGGCAATCACCCGCCGCTAGCGCGAGATCACCCCTCGGCGCTTCCGCGGCGATATAGGGTTAAGGCATGTCTGAGCAGCAGCACAAAAACACGCGCAAGTCGACCGAGTCCGAAGTCACGGCCGAGACGACAGAGGTCGACGTCGAGCAGAAGGTCAAGCTCGACGATGACGTCGACTCGATCCTCGACGAGATCGACGATGTGCTCGAGGAGAACGCGGAGGAGTTCGTTCGCAGCTTCGTCCAGAAGGGCGGACAGTGAGTCTCCCGGACGGCAATCGTCTGTCCGGATCCTCATCCTTCGCTGACTACCTCGCGACGACTGCACCTGACCTGATGCCCGGTGCCGCTGTGCGCGGCGCCGGTGGAAGCCACGGCGACCTGGCACCCCACGGCACCACGATCGTCGCCGCAACCTTCGACGGCGGCGTCGTCATGGCCGGAGACCGCCGCGCCACGATGGGCAACGTGATCGCGCAGCGCGACATCCAGAAGGTCTTCCCGGCCGACGAGTTCTCCTGCATCGGCATCGCCGGCAGCGCCGGACTCGCGATTGAGCTCGTACGGCTGTTCCAGGTCGAGCTCGAGCACTACGAAAAGATCGAGGGCATGGTCCTTTCGGCTGACGGCAAAGCCAACCGTCTTGCAGCGCTCATCCGTGGCAACCTCGGCCTGGCGATGCAGGGGCTGGCAGTCGTGCCGTTGTTCGCAAGCTTCGACCTCGAGACAGCGCAGGGTCGCATCTTCTCGTACGACGTGACCGGTGGCCGATACGAGGAGCACTCATTCCATTCGGTCGGCTCCGGCTCGATGTTCGCCCGCGGTGCTCTCAAGAAGCTCTACGGACCTGACCTCACCGAGGCAGACTGCGTCACCGCCGTGATCCAGGCGCTCTATGACGCTGCTGACGATGACTCGGCAACCGGCGGTCCCGACCTGACGCGACGCATCTTCCCGATCGTCGCCGTGGTCACCGCGGACGGCTACCGCCAGCTGGCCGAAGGCGAGGTCGGTGCAATCGCCGACGACGTCATCGGTGGCCGCCTCGTCCGTCCCGACGGCCCGACCGCCCCGCTGAGCTGAGAGGAGAGATTCGATGACACAACCGTTCTACGTCTCGCCCGAGCAGCTCATGAAAGACCGGGCCGACTTTGCCCGCAAGGGCATCTCCCGTGGCCGCAGCGTCGCGATCCTCCAGTACGCCGACGGCATCCTGTTCGTGTCGGAGAACGCCTCCAAGGCTCTGCACAAGATCAGCGAGATCTACGACCGCATCGGCTTCGCCGCAGTAGGCCGCTACAACGAGTTCGAGAACCTCCGCATCGCCGGCGTACGTCTCGCTGACATGCGTGGCTACTCCTACGACCGTCGCGACGTCACGGGCCGAGGGCTCGCCAACGCGTACGCGCAGACGCTCGGCACGATCTTCTCCTCAGGCGGCGAGAAGCCGTACGAGGTCGAGATCTTCGTCGCAGAAGTCGGCGACACCGCCGAAGAAGACCAGATCTACCGTCTGACCTACGACGGGTCGGTTGCCGACGTTCAGGGATTCGGCGTCATGGGCGGCCAGAGCGAGCAGGTCGAGGAACACCTCGGCGCGAACTTCAAGCCAGGCCTGACGCTCCCCAAGGCGATCAAGATCGCCGTCGAGGCGTTGGGGCATGACGTCGAGCCGGCTCGCACCGTCGAGGCCTCGGCACTCGAGATCGCGGTCCTGACTCGAGCACGCTCGCAGCCACGGAAGTTCCGTCGCGTGAGCGAAGCAGACGTTGTCGCAGCTCTGGGCTCCTGACAAACCTCTGAGGTCTTGCGGTGTCGGCGCCGTGTTGTCCCGCAGTGTCAGGCGGGCGTGACTAGGCTGAGCCCATGGATCGGCGGATCTTCGGCATCGAGAATGAGTACGGCGTCACGTGCTCGTTCAAGGGCCAGCGCCGTCTGTCACCTGACGAAGTAGCTCGCTACCTGTTCCGCAGGGTTGTCTCGTGGGGGCGCAGCAGCAACGTCTTCCTGCGCAACGGCGCTCGGCTCTACCTCGATGTCGGCAGCCATCCCGAGTACGCCACACCCGAGTGCGACGACCTAGTTGACCTCGTCACGCATGACCGGGCAGGGGAGCGCATCCTCGAAGGCCTGATGATCGACGCCCAGCAGCGGCTCGCCGATGACGGTGTCGAGGGCGACATCTACCACTTCAAGAACAACACCGACTCGGCCGGCAACTCCTACGGTTGCCACGAGAACTACCTCGTGAGCCGGGCGGGGGAGTTCAGCCGCCTCGCCGACGTGCTCATACCGTTCCTGGTCTCGCGCCAGATCATCTGCGGTGCGGGCAAGATCCAGCAGACTCCTCGCGGCACGATCTTCTCGGTCAGCCAGCGCGCCGAGCACATCTGGGAAGGCGTCTCCAGCGCCACGACACGTTCCCGCCCGATCATCAACACCCGCGACGAGCCGCATGCCGATGCCGAGCGGTTCCGCCGGCTCCACGTGATTGTCGGCGACTCCAACATGAGCGAGACGACCACGCTGCTCAAGGTCGCCACCACCGATCTCGTCCTCCGGATGATCGAGGGCGGTGTGTCGATGCGCGACATGACGCTCGACAATCCCATCCGCGCGATCCGCGAGATCTCCCACGACATGACCGGCCGCAAGAAGGTTCAGCTCGCCAACGGACGCGAGCTGTCTGCGCTTGAAATCCAGGCCGAGTACTTCGGCAAGGCCGCAGAGTTCGTCGACCGCCACGGACTGCACACACCGACCATCACCCGCACGCTCGACCTGTGGGAGCGCACGCTCAAGGCAGTCGAGTCCGAGGATCTCTCGCTCGTCGAGCGCGAGATCGACTGGGTGATCAAGTACAAGCTGCTCGATCGCTATCGCTCAGTCCATGGGCTCAGCTGGGGCGATCCACGTATTGCCCAGCTCGACCTCGCCTATCACGACATCCGCCGCGATCGCGGAATCTTCTATCTCCTCGAGAAGAAGGGCGCCGTTGCTCGGGTCACCAACGACCTCGACGTGTTCGCCGCGAAGTCGATCCCACCGCAGACGACACGCGCTCGCCTGCGTGGTGACTTCATCAAACGGGCGCAAGAACGCCGCCGCGACTTCACGGTCGATTGGGTGCACCTCAAGCTCAACGACCAGGCACAACGCACTGTGCTCTGCAAGGATCCATTCCGTTCACACGACGAACGCGTCCAGAGGCTGATCGACGGCATGTGACCGTCAGACCCTTTGGGCCTGTCGATACGATGGTCCACGGCCTGTCCACCGATCCAAAGGTTCTTTCGTGCGCCGACTTCTCGTGGCAACTGTTGCCGCCACCAGCTTGGCTCTTGCCGGATGCGGCTCCAACAACTCGCCTGGAAGCCTTGCCGACGTGAACGTCAGTACGGACGCCAAGCCCAAGGTGTCGGTCGACGAGGACTTCAAGGCGACCAAGACCACGTCGAAGGTCCTCACGACCGGCAGCGGCCCCGCGCTGGCGGAAGGTGATGCCGTCAAGGTCAACTACGTGGCGATCAACGGACGTACCGGCAAGGAGTTCGACAACTCCTTCACCAGCGACAAGCCGCTCACCCTCACGCTCGCCGACACCTCGGTGCTGCCGGGATTCGTCAAGGGCCTGAAGGGCAAGAAGGTCGGCAGCCGTGTGCTCGTCGCGATTCCCCCCAAGGACGGCTTCGGCCAGGATCAGGCTGAGCTGGGCATGAAGAAGGACGACACCATGGTGTTCCTCTTCGACATCATCGCCAAGGTCCCGACGATCGCGACTGGAAAGGCCAAGGCCCTGCCCAAGGGGCTGCCCAAGCTCGAGCTCGACGACAAGAAGCAGCCCTCGAAGTTCACCAAGACCTCCAAGACAGATGCTAAGAAGACCAAGGCCAGCGCCGACGTCGTGATCGAGGGCACCGGGCCGGCCCTCGAGCTCGATCAGACCATCAGCGTCCAGTACATCGGCCAGATCTACCCATCCGGCAAGGTCTTCGACTCGTCTTGGGCGCGCAACTCCCCAGCATCCATTCAGTTCGCCGAGGGCCAAGGTCTGATCGAGTGCTGGCTCGACCAGCTGGCTGGCAAGAAGGTCGGCAGCCGCGTCGTCCTGGTGTGCCCGGCCGACGTCGCATACGGCAAGGAAGGAAGCGGCGAGGACATCAAGGGCGGCGACACGCTGATCTTCTCGATCGACTTGCTCGACGCTTCCTGACATCCTCCTCTCATGGCCGAGCGCAAGACCGAGAGGTTGATGAACCTCATCTTCGCTCTTCTGGTGAGCAAGCAGTTCCTCACCAAGGCGCAGATTCGCGATGCGATCGCTGACTATCGCGATGCGCCGAGCAGCGATGCATTTGACCGAATGTTCGAGCGGGACAAGGAAGAGCTCCGCGAGCTCGGCATACCCGTCGAGACCGGTGGCAACGATGCCTACTTCGACGACGAGGTCGGCTACCGCATTCGTCGCGACGAGGCGGAGCTGTCCGACCTCGAGCTGACTCGCGAGGAAGCTGCCGTCATCGGGCTTGCCACGCAGGTCTGGGAGCACGCAGGACTCGCCAACGACTCGACCACCGCACTGATGAAGCTCAAGGCCATTGGGGTGGACGTCGACACGTCGGTGCTTCGCATGGCCGAACCCAAGCTCTCGACCAACGAACCGTCGTTCGATGCGATGTGGGACGCCGTCACCCGCAAGATCCCCGTGTCCTTCGTGTACGCGCGCCCGGCTCAAGAACCGATGGAACGGCATCTGCAGCCGTGGGGAATCATCTCCTGGCACGACCGTTGGTACGTCGGCGGATTCGACCTCGATCGCGATGGGCCGCGGATCTTCCGCCTCTCCCGGGTCATTGGCGACGTCAAGACGACGGGTTCGCCCGGCTCGTACGAGGTCCCCGAGGGGACGGACATGAAGGATCTCGCTCGCGGGCTCTTCCCGTCACCGCCCGACGAAGCGGCAGTCCTCCAGATCCGGAAGGGACGTGGCCTTTCGCTCCGCCGCCTTGCTGAGAAGGTCACTCCGATAAGCGATGACCTCGACGAGGTCGCGATTCGCTATTCCTCCAGTTGGGAGCTGGCCTCGGAGGTCGCGTCATACGGCCCTGACGTCGTGGTGATCTCGCCGCAGGCCATGCGGGACGCCGTCGTGTCCCGTCTCAGGGCAGCCGCGAGCGGCACGGTGAACGCATGACCCGGTCACGTTCACAGGTCGTGCGCATGCTGGCCCTGGTGCCCTACCTCCAGGCGCACGGCGGGATCCCGGTCAACGAGGTCGCGGCAGAGTTCGGTGTGAAGCCCAAACAAATCCGCGATGACCTGCGGCTGCTGATGTACACCGGCGTCGGCGAATATCCCGGTGAGCTGATCGACTTCGACCTGACAGCGCTCGAGGACGACGGGGTCGTCTCGATCCGCGACGCCGAGTTCATGAGCCGACCGCTGCGCATCAGCACGAGCGAGGGCGTGGCACTGATTGTCGCGCTCCGTACGCTGCGCGCCTCCGCAAGCGGAGGAGAGCTCACGGTCATCGACAGCGCCCTCTCCAAGCTCGAAGCGGCTGTCGGCGACACCATCACCCCAGCGGTCGACATCGTCCTGGACGAGGTCGACCCAGCAATCCACGCGACGATCGTCCAGGCGCTCGCGTCCGGCAAGAGGCTCGAGCTCACGTACGCCACCGCATCGCGCGACGAGCAGACCGACCGGCACGTCGACCCGCGGCGGTTGTTCACCGAGCAGGGAAAGCTCTACCTCGAGGCCTGGTGCCTCAAGGCCGAGGACCTGCGGTTCTTCCGCCTCGACCGCATCGTGGCCGCCGACGTGACGGCATTCGATGCCGAGGAGCACGATGTCACGCCTCGCGACCTGTCCGACGGGTTCTTCACCGTGGGGGAGGAGACCCCGTTCGCGCTGGTCGACCTGCACCCGCGAGCCCACTGGCTGACCGAGTACTACCAGGTTGATCTCCTCGAGCAGGCCGATGACGGCACCTGGCGCGCGCGGCTGTACGGCGCCGACTGGAGCTGGCTGCGGAGGCTCGTCCTGCGCAACGCCGGATCGGTTGCAGTCATCGAACCTCCCGAACTCGCCGCAGACGTAGCCCGTCAGGCTGTCCTTGCGCTTCGCGCGTACGATGCTGAGTAGGTAGTACTTCGTAGAAGGAGCAGTCATGTTCGGCTTGGGCAGCACAGAACTCTTGATCGTGCTGGGAGTCGTCGTCCTCATATTCGGCGGCAAGAAGCTCCCCGAGCTCGCTCGTGGATCCGGCCGGGCACTCCGCATCTTCAAGTCCGAGGTCAAGGATCTGGGCGCTGACGAGCCCGATACCAAGCCCGAAGCCATCGAGTCGGCTGAGGCGGACAAGAAGCCCGAACAGGGCTGAGGTTGGCGCCTCGGCGCGGCACGCCTACCCCTCAGGGCGGCACGATGCCGCTCATCGAACACCTGCGTGAGCTTCGGACACGTCTGGTCAAGTCGCTTCTGGCGATCTTCATCGGCACGGTCGTGGCGTGGTTCTTCTACGACCAGATCCTCGAGTTCCTGACGCACCCCTACAACGACATCAAGCCGTTGCTCGAGAAGCGTGGGATCGAGTCCGACATCGTCATCACCGGCATCGGTGGCGCATTCACGTTCCAGCTCAAGATCTCCCTGGTCACCGGAGTTCTGCTGTCGAGCCCCATCTGGCTGTGGCAGCTGTGGGGATTCGTCCTTCCCGCTCTGCACCGCAACGAGAAGCGGTGGGCGGCACTCCTCACGGGCACGGGCGTCCCGCTGTTCCTCGCCGGAGCGGCGCTGGCATACGTCGTGCTGCCGAAGGCCATTGACGTGCTGATCGGGTTTGTTCCCGATGGCGTCGGAAACCTCGTCACCGGCCAGGAGTACTTCGACTTCGTCATCCGCATGATGCTCGTGTTCGGCGTGGCCGCCGAGATCCCGCTGGTCGTGATCCTGCTCAATCGGATCGGTGCTGTCAGCGCCCGGCAGCTCGCTTCGGCACGTCCGTGGACCGTCATCGGCATCTTCGTCTTTGCAGCCGTCGCGACTCCGAGCACAGATCCGCTGACGATGCTCTTCCTTGCCGTCCCGATGCTCGTCCTCTACCTGATCGCCGAAGTCATCGCCAAGCTCACAGATCGCCGCAAGGGCAAGACGGGGCCTGCGGAGCTCTCGGACGACGAAGCATCTCCGTTGGAAGACGAAGCCTCCCCGCTGGACGACTGACCGGCCCTACGCTGGGCGCATGCACTTCGCGATCGTCGTCAACCCCACGTCCGGCAAGCGCCATGGCGAGACGATCTCGGCGCAGGCTGCCGAACGACTTGGCAATGCGGGTCATTCGACGATCATCGTGCAGGGTGCCGACGCGGCAGCCGCACGTGACCAGCTCAAGCTCGCGATCGATGCTGGCCTCGACGGTGTGCTCGTCGTCGGCGGAGACGGGGCACTGCACGGAGTCCTCGATCACGTGGCCGACTCAGACCTGGTCTTCGGTCTCATCCCGGCTGGCACGGGCAACGACACGGCGCGTTCGCTCGGCATACCGGTCAAGGACGTCGACGCCGCCGTCGATCTAATCATCGCCGGCACCGTACGTACGATCGATCTCGCGCGCGCCGACGAGGCATATGTTGCGACCGTCGTGGCATCGGGCTTCGACTCCAAGGTCAATGAGCGTGCCAACGAGATGACCTGGCCACGCGGCAACATGCGCTACAACATCGCGATGGTCGTCGAGCTGCGGGCGTTCGAGCCACTGCCGTTCACGCTCGTCCTCGACGGCAACACGATCGAGCGCGAAGCGATGCTCGTCGCTGTCGGCAATGGCCCGTCGTTCGGCGGGGGCCTGCGCATCTGCGAGGGCGCCAAGATGGATGACGGACTTCTCGATGTCGTCGTGATCAACCCGGTCAGCAAGCCCAAGCTGCTCCGCGTGTTCCCCAAGCTCTACAAGGGCACGCACATCACACTGCCCGAGTTCGAGCGCCACCTGGTCAAGGAAGTGACGCTGACTTCGCCGGGCATAGTCGCGTACGGCGACGGCGAGCGGCTCGGCCCCCTGCCGATGACAACACGCATCCAGCCCGGCGCGCTCCGGGTCTTCGCACCACCTGTTGCCACGTAGGCTGGTCGTATGATCACGCCCGCTGAGAAGTACGCGAAATCCCGGGCGGATCAGCAACATCCACTCCTGGCGTCCTTCCGCGATTTGTACGACTTCCCGCTCGACGACTTCCAGATCGAGGCCTGCAAGGTCGTCGAGGAGGGCCACGGTGTCCTGGTCGCTGCACCGACCGGCTCCGGCAAGACCCTGGTTGGCGAGTTTGCCGTACACATGGCGCTCGCGACCGGTCGCAAATGCTTCTACACAACGCCGATCAAGGCGCTCTCCAACCAGAAGTTCTCGGACTTCGTCGATCGCTACGGCGCCGACAATGTCGGCCTGCTCACCGGCGACAACACGATCAACGGTGAGGCCCCCATCGTCGTCATGACGACCGAGGTGCTGCGCAACATGCTGTACGCGGGCTCGAGCACGCTCACCGGTCTCGGCTTCGTCGTGATGGACGAGGTGCACTATCTCGCAGACCGCAACCGCGGCGCAGTCTGGGAAGAGGTCATCATCCACCTCCCGGAATCCGTCTCGGTGATCTCGCTGTCGGCGACCGTGTCGAACGCCGAGGAGTTCGGCGCGTGGCTCACGGAGGTACGTGGCGACGACACCGTGACGATCGTCGAGGAGCGTCGACCCGTACCGCTCCACCAGCACGTGCTCGTGGGCCGAAAGCTGTTCCCGCTGTTCGAGTCCGGTGGCACCGAGGTCAATCGAGCGTTGGAGCGCATCGCGCGCGAGGACTGGCAGTACTCCCGTATGTCCAAGGGCCGGCCCAAGAAGGGCGGTCAGCGGCCTCGGAGCCGTCACCGTACGCCCGGTCGCATCGAGCTCGTAGAGCGACTGGACGCCGAAGGACTGTTGCCCGCGATCACGTTCGTGTTCAGCCGTGCCGGATGCGCCGCCGCCGTCCAGCAGTGCCTGGACGCCCGCCTCAGCCTGACGACGCCCGAGGAGCAGGCGGAGATCACTGCCGTCGTCGACGCGGCGTGCTCGCACCTGCCCGAGGACGATCTCGAGGTGCTCGGCTACTACGAGTTCCGTGAGGCGCTCGTACGGGGGATCGCAGCCCACCACGCCGGCATGCTCCCGACGTTCAAAGAGGTCGTCGAGGTGCTGTTCAGCCAGGGCCTGGTCAAGATGATCTTCGCGACGGAGACTCTCGCACTCGGCATCAACATGCCCGCCCGGTCTGTCGTCATCGAGCGGCTCTCGAAGTGGAACGGCGAGACACACGCCAACATCACGCCGGGGGAGTACACCCAGCTCACCGGTCGCGCAGGGCGCCGTGGCATCGACATCGAGGGGCACGGGGTCGTCCTGTGGCAACCCGGACTCGACCCCAAGCAGGTCGCCGGTCTGGCGTCGACGCGTACGTACCCGCTCAACTCCTCGTTCCACCCGTCCTACAACATGGCGGTCAACCTGGTCGGACAAGTCGGGCGCCTGACCGCGCGTGAGCTGCTCGAGCAGTCGTTCGCCCAGTTCCAGGCCGACCGAGCCGTCGTCGGCATGGCGAGACAGATCCACAAGGCCGATGACGCGCTCGAGGGCTACCGCGAGTCGGCACAGTGCCATCTCGGCGATTTCATGGAATACGCCGCTCTTCGCCGCGAGATCAGCGACATCGAGTCCTCAGGTGCCCGTGAGCGCCGCTCAGCCGACCGTGAGGTCGTGATCGAGTCGCTCGTGGGTCTCAAACCGGGCGACATCATCAATGTCCCTGCAGGACGATGGGCCGGCATCGCCGTGGTTCTTGACCCCGGTACGCAGGCCGACCGCGAGGGACCGCGTCCGATGGTCCTCACCGCCAATCGACATGCTCGTCGGCTGGCCATGGTCGACTTCCCGACTCCCGTCAGCGTGATCACCCGCATCCGTATCCCGAAGTCCTTCAACCCGCGCAACCCACAGGCACGCCGCGACCTGGCGTCCAGCCTGCGCAACCACGCTGAGGGCGTCGCCTGGAAGCCCAAGACGGCTTATCGCGAGCACGGCCCGCGCAAGGACCCGCGCGTCGAAGCGCTGCGAGAGAAGATGCGCGAGCACCCCTGCCACGAGTGCCCCGATCGTGAGTCCCACGCACGCTGGGCTGAGCGCTACCAAAAGCTCGAACGCGACACCAAGAACCAGCGGTCACGCATCGAGCAGCGCACCAACACCGTCGCCCGCCAGTTCGATCGCGTGTGCGAAGTGCTCGACGTGCTCGGCTACCTCGACGGCGACAAGGTCACCGAGGACGGCAAGAAGCTCCAGCGGGTCTACAGCGAGCTCGATCTCCTTGTCAGCGAGTGCATCCGCGAGGGCGTGTGGGACAACCTCGAGGCGCCTGAGCTGGCTGCAGCCATCAGCGGTCTGACGTACGAGTCCCGCAACGCAGACGATGCGCCGGCTCCGCGCTTCCCGACCAAGAACGTACGAGACGTGGCAGATACGATGAGCTCTCTGGGTGCCGAGCTTGAACGGCTCGAGCGTGAGCATCGTGTGAAGTTCCTGCACCAGCCGGACTTCGGATTCGCCCAGGCCGTCTGGCAGTGGTCAATGGGCGCCTCGCTCGACGACGTGCTCACCGACATGGAGCTTGCGGCCGGCGACTTCGTACGCGCCATGAAGCAGCTGATCGACGTCGTGGCGCAAGTCGCTGACGCGTCTGGGCCTGGTCCGTTGCGCAAGACGTCGCGCGAGGCACTCGACTTGCTGCGCCACGGCGTGGTGTCCTACACCTCGATCACGAGCTAGTAGCGAGTCCTTCGAGTACCCGGTCGGCAGCCCCGCTGATGCCCCAGGTCTCGGCGAAGGCACTGAACGCCGTCCTCTGGTCGTCGGTGAGGGCTTCGAGCTTCCATCCGGAGATCTCGCAGGCGTCACGCT
>JBBSJW010000073.1:0-14957 GCA_038256885.1 Propionibacteriales bacterium | reverse complement strand
GCTCACCGAGGCGCTGCGCCTCGCCGACGAGCAAGGGCTCTCCGGCAAGGACGTCACTCCGTTCCTGCTCCTGACGATCGTGGAGCTGACTGGCGGCAAGAGTCTCGCCGTCAACCTCAAGATCGCCGAGAACAACATCCGCGTGGCCGGAGAGATCGCACTGTCCTGGGCGTCGCGATGATCCTCGTCGTCGGTGACGTGGTCGACGACATCGGCGTACGCCCCCTCGGCACGATCAACGCGGCCAGCGACACTGAGTCCGAGATCCGCATGACGCCCGGTGGATCCGCCGCGAACGTAGCCGCCTGGCTCGGTCATCTCGGCTCCTACGCGCGCTTCGTGGGCAAGGCTGGAGCCGATGGCGTCCTGCGCCATGTCGACGCGCTCTCGGCCCACGGCGTCGATGCGCGCATCACCGCGGACAGCGAGCTGCCGACAGCAACGATCGTTCTCACCCTCGACGCGGCCGCCGATCGCACGATGTACGTCGACCGGGCCGCCAACACGACGTTGAAGTCGACCGACCTGCCCACCGACATCTGGAACGAGATCGAGTGGCTGCACCTGACGGGCTACTCATTCTTCGACGCCGGGGTGCGCCCGATCGTCGTCGAGCTGATGGCGGAGGCGCGTCGCCGCAGCATCGGCATCAGCGTCGATCCGAGCTCGCTGGGATTCCTCCAGGTCGCCGGTCGTGACGAGTTCTTGTCGTGGGTCGCTGACGCCGATCTGTTGTTCCCCAACAACGACGAGCAACAGTTCCTTCAGCTGGAGGGCAAGACTGTCGTGACGAGAGGGTCGGACGGTGCAGCGTTCGGCGAGCATTCGGTCGCGGCCTGTCCGTCCGACGTCGTCGACACGACAGGGGCTGGCGACGCGTTCTGTGCCGGGTTCCTCAGTGTGTGGACCAAGCGCCGGGAGGCCGACGATGCTCTGGCGGCTGGCGCGAAGGCTGCTGCAGAGTGTGTGGCCGTACGCGGAGCTCGGCCCGTCAGAGCTCGCTGAGCCGCGGCGGGTCGGCACCCGGTCGAGAGCACGTGATCGCCGCCGCTGCGACCGAGAACTCCGCGAGATCGGTGAGCTCGGTCTCGTCGAGCTGATCGCCGGCCGGCCACGAGTAGGCGGCGCACCACGAAAGCATGGCCGCCATGAACGAGTCGCCGGCTCCAATGGTGTCGACGACGGCGACAGAGGGAGCGTCGGCACCGCCAACGTCGTGGCCTCCCGCGACGACTGCGCCGGCCCCGCCAAGCGTGATCGCGACGAGCTTGCCCTCGCCGGCGAGCCGCCTGGCGAGGTCCTCCGGCGCCTCTTCCGGGAACAGCACGGCGGCGTCTTCATCGCTCATCTTCACAATGCGCGCGTAGGGAATGACCGTCTCGAACACCTCGCGCCAGAACGCTGGGTCGGGCTCGACCGCGAGACGGACGTTGGGGTCGTACGACACCGCGAGCCCCATCGCGTCCGCCGTGGCGATGAGCTCAGCCACGCGGTGGGCACCCGGCATCAGCGCGGCTCCGAGCGAACCGATGTGCACTGCCTCGAACACGGCCGGGTCGGGCATTGCCTCCGGATCCCACGTCAGGTCGAACTCGTACGACGCGCTACCGTCCTCGGCGATCGTCGCGGTGGCGGAGGACGTACGTTCGAGCACCGGATCGAGCAGCGCGAGATTGGCGCCGGACTCGGCCAGGTGTCGCTGCAGGATCGTGCCGTACGAGTCGTTGCCGATCTGTGTCGCCAGCACCGTGTCGCACTCGAGCCGGGACAGGCCAACGGCGACATTGAACGGCGATCCTCCAGCGTGCGGCTCGTCATCGACGATGTCGACGAGTGCCTCGCCAATGACCAGAATCGTCATCCGGCGAGCCGCTCGATCGTCTTCGCCGGGCACGGGGCCAGCGGCAGGCTGGGCAGCGTGACGGCGTTGAACGCGTGATAGGCATCGGGCTTGCCCGACCACGTACGGGCCGACGGGCCCATCGTGGGGGAGAGCTCATGAACCCAGCCCTTCTCGGTGACGAAGTGTTCATCGATCTCGGACCACCAGCGGCGGGCGAATCCGTCATAGATCTGCTCGCCGGTGTAGGTCTTGAGTGCCTCTGCAGCGAGAACTGCCTCGCCGATGACCCAATGGAAGCGCTCCTCGACGACAGGCGAGCCGTGCCAGTCGGTCGTGTAGGGGATCGCGGGTGCGTCGTCGTCAACGGCGTCAGAGACAGCCCGCGCGAAGAGTTCCTCGGCAGCTTCCCGCATCCACGGTCCTGGCTCGTCGATGCTGGCGGCGAGCTGGACGATCAGCCGCGACCACTCGAACGCGTGGCCCGGTGTAGCGCCGAACGGACGGAACGGGTCTGCCTGATTCTCGGCGTTGTAGTTGGCCAACGGCGTCCAGTCGTGGTCGTAGTGCTCCGGTATGCGCCACTGGTGAGCCCGGGCATGAATGCCGATCACCCGCTGGCAGATCGCCAGAGCACGCTGACGCCATGAGTCGTCGCCCGTGACGTCCGCGGCGAAGAGATAGGCCTCGACGCTGTGCATGTTGCTGTTGGCCCCGCGATAGCCGTCGAGCTCGGACCAATCCTCGTTCCACTCCTCGCGGCACCGGCCGGCATCGGCATCCCAGAACCGCGTGCGGTGCACCTGCGTCGCCTCGTCGAGCAGCTCGTCGGCGCCGTCAGCACCTGCGGCCGAGGACGTGCACGCCGCCAGCAGCACGAACGCATGCTCGTAGCAGAACTTTCCGGTCTGGGTGGGTGAGCCGGCGGCATCGATCTCGGCGTGCCAGCCGCCGTTGACGTCATCGTGGAACATCGTGGCCAGAGCGCGTACGCCGTGCTCTGCCAGCTCGAGTGCCCCGTCCTCACCCGCGAGGTGAGCGAGCGCGAAGACGTACGTCATGCGGGCGGTGATCCAGAGCTGAAGGTTGGCATCGGGGTCGAGACCGCCGTCGTTGTCGAGCCAGCCGAATCCGCCGTTCTCGAGCCTCGATCGTTGCGCGAACGCCAGGATCGCCCGGCGCTGCTCGTCACGCCATTGCTCGCTTCCCGGGTCCATGCCACCAACCTACCCACGCGAAAGTGCCTGACCTCTGACGAGGCCAGGCACTTTCGTGTCTGGGATCTACTTGACGATCGGCAGCGTGAGCACCTGTCCCGCCGTGCCGGTCGTGATCGTCACGGCGTTGGGGATCAGCCCGCCGCGGTAGTTGGTCGAGCCGCCGGCCACGATGAGCTTGAGCGTGTGGCCCTTGGCGAACTGGTGCACGATTCCTGGCAGCGTGACCGTGAAAGGCTTCGATGCATCGGGCACGCGTACGGGTGCCACCAGGTTGCGGATGATCGTGGCCTTGCCGGTTGCGTCGACGTCAGCAATCTTGACGAACAGGACCAGCGAGCCGTAGGGGCCAGCGGTCTGGGTGCCCTCGGCCAGAGCGGCGTTGACCTTGATCGTGAGCTTGGGCTGGCCGACCACGTTGGTGGCGCTCGTCAGCGGCGGCGTCGACCATGAGGCCGACGTGCCTGGGAGGTCAGTCTCGGGCAGCGGGAGGGCGGCGACATCGGTGGGATCTGTCGAGGTGGGGAGCCCTGCGGGCGGGGTGAGGAATGACTGTGTCCCGGCGGTGATGCCCGCGCTCGAGGTCGTGAGCTTGGTCCCGGAAAGGTAGTACTTCGTGGTTGTGCCGACGGGGTACGACGTCGCGGTTCCGTACGCCGGAGTCGCGATACCGGTGTACTTGACCCAGTTGCGGAAGTACGAGAACTCCGGACCGGTGCTGACCGACGAACCCTTGAGGTAGTGGTCGAACCAGTTGGCGATGCTCTTGGAGAGGTGCTCCGTGGCCGGATTGGGATTGCCGATGTTGAGCTCGCCCGGTGCAGCGGGACCGGAGTGGCCACCGTTGAACCAGATCATCTTGGTGGGCGTGCCCTGCTTCTGGAGGGCTTGGTAGTTGGCAACTCCCTCGTTGATGTTGAAGAGAGTGTCGCTCTGGCCCTGGATGATCAGCGTCGGGATCTTGATCTTCGAGAAGTAGCTCGACACCGAAGCGTGGCGCAGGTTCGCGGTGGTGCTGGTGTCAACCGTGCCGAGCACGCCTGCGGTAACCAGGGCTGGGCAGACGAAGGTCGCGAAGTTCGGGCAGGGGATCAAGCGCGAGGGATCGACCTGCGCGTTCTGCAGTCCGTTGACGATTCCGAGCCCGGTGAAGCCGAGCGCCCAGATCAGCTTGGCGGCGCCGGGCGTGGAGGTCTGGACTCCCGAGGTCTGTGAGGTGTTGTTGGGTGACAGCGAGTACGAGAGGTCGCTCCACGTGATGATCGGGATGATCGTGTCGATGCGCGGGTCGACGCTGGCGGCGGCGAACTGGATCTGGCCACCGTACGAACCGCCGACCATGCCGACGCGCGGATCGTTGGCGGCCTTCACACCGAGGTGATTCGTCGTGTCCAGCCGAATGACGCTGAGCTTCTTCGCCGGGGTCGTGTGGGCGGCGTCGGTGAACGCGATCCCGGTCTTTCCGCCGAGGTAGCTGACGAGCTGACTTGCGGCCTTGCCGTCCCAGTCAGGGTCATCGAGGGTGATCTTGCAGCCCGAACCACCGAAACCAAGCCCGGAGTAGGACAGCACCGCGTATCCGCGCGACGCGAAGGTCCTGCCGAGCCCGGCTTGGTCGCTCTTGGAGCCACCGAAGCCGTTGGTCGTCAGGATCGCGGGGACCTTCTTGGTGCTGCTGGCGCTCTTCGGGAGGTAGAGGTCGCCGACAATGCTGCACGGCTCGTCGTTGGCCGGGCCGACCAAGACCTTGAAGTGCAGCGCCTGCACGGTGTACACCGGGTCAGCGGCCTGGGCCGGCTGGACGAGGGCTGTGGCGGCGAGGCCTGCTCCGAAGAGGGCCAGAAGGTACGAGCGGGCTGAACGCATGGTGCTCCTTGGCTGACAAGTGGGACATCTGTCCTACTTCGCAGTAACAACGACGCAAATGTCGCTCAGGTCACGATTTTCAGCAGCGGAGTGCGTCAGTGATGAAGTCTCCGGGAGATTTCTGCTGCGGTTGCGGCCACTGGTTCGGCCAGGCCGTCGGCAGGAGTCCGTGCTTCCCAGGTGACAGCAACTGCAGCGTGGATCGTCCCGGCTGTGATGGGTGCTGCGATCGACGCAAAACCGGCGGTCACTTCGCCGTCCTCGGTGGCAAATCCGCGCTGGCGCGTGGCGGAGAGCAGCCGCCGAAGCTCGCTCAAGCTGCTGGGGCCGGTGCCCGTACGTGAGGTCAAGGAAGCCTTGTCGGGGTAGAGCGCGCGTACCTGCGCGGCCGGCAACGATGCCAGGATCGCGCGACCTGACGCGGTGAGGTGAGCCGGCAGGCGTACGCCGACGTCGGTCACCAGCGGAGGCCTGCCGGGCGCCCGCTCCTCGATGACGTAGAGGACATCGGCACCCTGGAGGACCACGAGATGGGCGGACTGGCCGACCTGATCGACGAGTCGCGCCAACGGGAGACGGGCCAGTCGGGCGAGTGGCTCCTGGCGGGCAAAGCCATGGCCGACCTCCCATGCCGCGATGCCGAGGCCCCAGGTTCGGTCGTCGGGATAGTGGATGACGAATCCTTCGTCGGTCATCGCGCTGAGCAGGTGATAGGTCGACGACCGTGGCTGGTCGACGGCCGAGGCGATGCGGGCAGCCGAGACGGGGACAGGCTGCGAGGACAGGAATCGGAGCACGCGCAGGGTCGTCGTCGCTGCGGGAACTGGACGCACCATATGAACAGTGTCTCGTATACGAGACGAGTTTGTCGCGCAGCCCGTAGCGCCGGAGTGCACTCGTGGAGTCCTATGGAGCATGACCAACGATCTCTATGAACGCTGTGTGGTGGGAGTCGGCGCGGTGTCGCCGGAAGATGTCGTACGCGTGGCGCGAGAGGGCACGCTCGTCGAGCTGAGCGCCGAAGCGCTCGAGGCGATTGCGAGGTCGCGCGCGGTCATCGAGGAGATGGCCGCATCGGACACCCCCGTCTATGGTGTCTCGACCGGATTCGGTGCCCTGGCCACGCGGCACATCGAGCCCGAGCTGCGGACGCAGCTGCAGAAGAGCCTGATCCGTTCGCACGCCGCTGGCACCGGGCCGCGCGTGGAGAACGAGGTTGTCCGCGCGCTCATGCTGCTGAGGCTCTCGACACTCGCGTCGGGTCACACCGGTGTGCGTGCCGAGACGGCCGAGGCGTACGCGTCGATGCTCAACGCCGGTCTGACACCACTCGTCCACGAGTACGGCAGCCTCGGCTGCTCAGGTGACCTGGCTCCACTGGCGCATTGTGCGCTCGCCGTGATGGGAGAGGGTCAGGTCGAGGATCACGGAGTCGTACGTCCCGCAGGCGAGGCGCTGGCGTCGTACGGACTCGCCCCGATCGAGCTCGCTGAGAAGGAGGGGCTCGCCCTGATCAATGGCACCGACGGCATGCTCGGGATGTTGGTGCTCGCACTGCACGATCTGCGCCAGCTGCTCGACACCGCTGACCTTGCGGCTGCCATGAGCATTGAGGGCCTGATGGGTACGGATCGCGTGCTCGCCGCCGACCTGCAGGCTCTCCGCCCGCACCCCGGCCAGGCCAGGTCGGCCGCCCACATGGCTTCGCTGCTCGCTGGATCACCGATCGTTGCGAGCCATCGCGTCGGCGATGGTCGCGTGCAGGATGCGTACTCGCTGCGTTGTGCGCCGCAGGTGCACGGTGCCGCGCGCGACACCCTCGAACATGCTGCGACGGTTGCGGGCCGGGAGCTCGCATCAGCAATCGACAACCCATCGGTCCTCGACGACGGGCGCATCGAGTCGCACGGCAACTTCCATGGCGCACCGCTCGCCTACGTGCTCGACTTCCTCGCAATCCCGGTCGCCGATGTCGCCAGCATGAGCGAGCGGCGTACGGACCGCTTCCTCGACGCGTCGCGCAACCAGGGACTGCCGCCGTTTCTGGCTGACGATCCGGGCGTCGACTCCGGGCACATGATCGCGCAGTACACGCAGGCGGCGATGGTCTCGGAGCTCAAGCGGCTGGCTGCCCCGGCGAGCGTCGACTCGATCCCGTCGAGCGCGATGCAGGAGGACCACGTGTCGATGGGCTGGTCCGCCGCACGCAAGCTGCGTACCTCGGTCGATCTGCTCACGCGCGTGCTCGCGATCGAGGTCTACACCGCTGCCCGCGGCATAGACCTGCGAGCGCCACTCAAGCCCGGCCCGGCAACCGGCGCGGCTCTCGCTCTGCTGCGTACGCAGGTCGATGGCCCCGGTCCTGACCGCTTCCTCGCCCCCGACCTCGAGGCCGCCACCGAGCTCGTTCGTTCTGGCGCCCTCGTCGCAGCAGCCCACAAGGAGATCTGACATGAACCGACCCACTGTTCGCGCAGCCCGCGGCACCACTCTCACTGCGAAGTCCTGGCAGACCGAGGCGCCGATGCGCATGCTGATGAACAACCTGGATCCCGAGGTCGCGGAACGCCCCGAGGACCTGGTCGTCTACGGCGGCACCGGCAAGGCAGCCCGCAGCTGGGAGGCGTATGACGCGATCATCCGCACCCTCGAGACACTCGCCGACGACGAGACGTTGCTGGTGCAGTCGGGCAAGCCGGTCGGCGTGTTCCGCACGCACGAGTGGGCGCCGAGGGTGCTGATCGCCAACTCGAACCTGGTTGGTGACTGGGCGACCTGGCCGGAGTTCCGCAAGCTCGAGGCCGAGGGTCTGACGATGTACGGGCAGATGACCGCCGGCTCGTGGATCTACATCGGCACGCAGGGAATCCTGCAGGGCACCTACGAGACGTTCGGCGCTGTTGCTCGTAAGTTCGCTGCCTCTGGCAGGCATGAGCACAGCGGTGGATCGCTCGCGGGAACGCTGACTCTCACCGCTGGCGCCGGCGGCATGGGCGGCGCCCAGCCGCTGGCCGTGACGATGAACGATGGCGTCGCCCTGGTTGTCGACGTCGACGAGACGCGGCTGGAGCGACGGGTCAAGCACGGCTACCTCGACGAGTACTGGACTGATCTGGACCAGGCCGTGGAGCGCGCGGTCGAGGCCAAGAACGAGCGTCGGGCACTCTCGGTCGGCGTGCTCGGCAATGCCGCGACAATCTTCGCCGAGCTGCTCGAGCGCGGCACGCCGATCGACATCGTGACCGACCAGACGAGCGCCCACGACCCGCTGAGCTATCTGCCGGAGGGCATCAGCGTCGACGACTGGCACGCTGAGGCCGCCCGTGATCCCGAGGGCTTCACCCTCAAGGCTCGCGAGTCGATGGCCAAGCACGTACGCGCAATGGTCGGCTTCATGGACGCAGGCGCCGAGGTCTTCGACTACGGCAACTCGATCCGCGAAGAGGCTCGCCTCGGCGGGTTCGAGCGAGCGTTTGAGTTCCCCGGGTTCGTCCCCGCGTACATCAGGCCGCTGTTCTGCGAAGGCAAGGGACCGTTCCGCTGGGCAGCGCTCTCGGGAGATCCGGCTGACATCGCGGCGACGGACCGGGCGATCCTCGAGCTGTTCCCCGAGGACGAGCACCTCGCACGCTGGATCACGAAGGCGCAGGAGAAGGTGCACTTCGAGGGTCTGCCGGCTCGCATCTGCTGGCTCGGCTACCAGGAGCGCCACCTCGCTGGACTCAAGTTCAACGAGATGGTGGCGTCAGGAGAGCTGAGTGCTCCTGTCGTGATCGGCCGCGATCACCTCGATTCAGGCTCAGTGGCCTCGCCATACCGCGAGACTGAGGCCATGGCCGACGGCTCGGATGCAATCGCTGACTGGCCGCTGCTCAACGCGCTGCTGAACACGGCGTCGGGTGCGACCTGGGTGTCGATCCATCACGGTGGCGGCGTAGGCATCGGTCGTTCGATCCACGCAGGCCAGGTCATTGTCGCCGACGGGACCCCGCTGGCGGCACAGAAGATCGAGCGCGTGCTGGTCAACGACCCCGGCACGGGAGTCATGCGCCACGTCGACGCGGGGTATGAGCGTGCAGCCGAAGTGGCGAAGGAACGCGGCCTCCGAGTGCCGATGTCGGAGGCCTGATGACCCTAACTGACCTCGCCGACATCGGTCGTGATCCCTCAACGGGCGGCTATCGCCGGTACGCATGGAACGACGCGGACATGGCACTGCGCGAGTGGTTCGCCGGAGAGGCGGCCGCGCGCGGCATGGAGCTCGTCGAGGACGGCAACGGGAACCAGTTCGCGTGGTGGGGCAGTGGCGGCGATGCGCTCCTGATCGGTTCGCACCTCGACTCCGTGCCGGATGGCGGCGCGTACGACGGACCGCTTGGCGTCGTCTCATCGTTCGCGGCCGTCGACCGACTCAAGGCGGAGGGCTTGGACCCGAGCCGACCGATCGTGATCGGCAACTTCGCCGACGAGGAGGGCGCGCGTTTCGGTATCGCCTGCGCGGGTTCGCAGCTGATCACCGGAGCACTCACTGCCGACCGGGCGCTGGCCCAGAAGGATCGTGACGGCATCACCATGGCCGAGGTGCTCAAGGCCCGCAGCCGAGACCCTCACGCTGTCGGAACGACAGACCTGCTCGACCTGATCGGCACGTTCGTCGAGCTGCACGTCGAGCAGGGTCGCTCACTCGTCCACACGGGAGACGCCGTCGGTGTTGCCACCGCGATCTGGCCGCACGGGCGCTGGCGCCTCGACTTCTGTGGCGAGGCCAATCACGCCGGCGCGACAGTGATGGAAGATCGTCGCGATCCGATGCAGGCCTACGCTGCAACGGTGCTTGCGTCTCGACGGCTGGCTTCCGATGCTGGTGCGCGCGCGACCTTTGGGCGGCTCGAGGTCGAGCCCGGCGGCACCAACGCCATACCGTCGCGAGTGCGCGCCTGGCTTGATGCCCGGGCGGTCGACGAAGACGCCTTGGATCGACTTGTCGATAATGTGATCGCCGCGGCGCAGGCCGAGGCCGGACTCGATGGCACAACCGTTGAGCTGACCACCGAGTCGGTGAGCCCAGCGGTCGAGTTCGATGCTGGCCTGCGTGACCGCCTCGCCACGCTCCTGGATGCGCCCGTGCTGCCGACCGGCGCTGGCCACGACGCCGGCGTACTGAGTGCGCACATCCCGACGGCGATGCTGTTCGTTCGCAACCCGACCGGCATCTCGCACTCGCCCGCCGAGTTCGCCGAGGACGCTGATTGTGAAGCCGGTATCGTCGCCCTGACCGCGGTCGTACGTGAGCTGGCCTCATGACAACTGTCCCGGCATTCGCGAACTGCCACAGCCACGCGTTTCACCGCGCGTTGCGTGGGCGCGTGACGGGCGCCGACAGCTTCTGGAGCTGGCGCGACCAGATGTACTCACTCGCCGGAGTGCTCGACCCTGACCTGCTGTTCGAGCTGGCGCGGGCGACGTACGCCGAGATGAACCTCGCCGGCATCCGTAGCGTCGGCGAGTTCCACTACGTCCACCACCAGGCCAACGGCATGCCCTATGACGAACCCAATGCGATGGGCGAGGCGCTGATCGCGGCGGCGCGCGAAGCGGACCTACGGATCACGCTGCTCGACACGTGCTACCTCGCAGCCGGCTTCGGCAAGGCGCCGGACGGGGTGCAGCGCCGGTTCGCCGACGGCGACGCCGATGCCTGGGCGGCTCGCGTTGAGTCGCTGGCCAGCAAGCACTCCGAAGACGATGACGTCGTGATCGGGGCGGCAATCCATTCCGTACGCGCGGTGCCGCGTGAGCAGCTCGCGACTGTCGCCGCAGCATTGCCGGCTGCACCCCTGCACGTGCACGTTTCGGAGCAGCCCGCCGAGAACGCCGAGTGCATCGCTGCCACGGGACTCACGCCGGTCGCGCTGCTCGCCGAGGCTGGTGCCTGGACGCCGCACACGACCGCGGTCCATGCGACCCACTTGACGACTGACGACATTGCGACGCTGGGCACGGCGCACTCGTACGTGTGCTTCTGCCCGACCACCGAGGCGGAGCTCGGTGACGGCATCGGTCCGAGCGTGGCGCTGCGCGATGCCGGCGCGAGGCTGACACTCGGCTCCGACAGCAATACCGTGATCGACATGTTCGCCGAGGCGCGTGCCGTCGAGATGCACGAGCGGTTGTCGACCGGCGTACGTGGCGCGTGGACCGCCGATCAGCTGTGGCTCGCCGCGACGACGACGGGTCACGAGTCGCTGGGCTTCGTCGTACCCGACACGATCGACATCGCCGACACGATTCGCACGGCCGGCGCCGATGAGCTCCTCTGGTCTGCCACGGCCGCCGATGTCGAGGGCGACCCGACCGACATCGCCGATCTGCTCGAGTCCGCGATCGACGCGTGCTGGAGCCGCGTGTGACCGCCCTTCTGGTCACGAACATCGGTGAGCTGGTGACGTGGGACGACGAGCGCCCGGTCCTGAACGATGCCGCGTTCGTCGTGGACGGTGGAAAGGTCGCCTGGTTCGGACTGCGCAACGAGGCTCCCTCCGCCGATGCGGTGCGCGATGTCGGCGGTGCGGCCGTCATCCCCGGTTTCGTCGACTCGCACACGCACCTGGTGTTCGCCGGCGACCGATCCGCAGAGTTCGAGGCACGGATGACGGGGCAGCCGTACGAGGCAGGCGGTATCCGTACGACGGTCGCCGCTACCCGGGCGGCCACCGACGAACAGCTCGCTGCCAATGTCGCGCGACATCTCGCCGAGATGCGCGCGCAAGGCACGACGACGGTCGAGATCAAGAGCGGCTACGGTCTGACGACCCATGACGAGGCGCGATCCCTGGCGATCGCGCAGCAGTTCACCGAGCAGACAACGTTCCTCGGCGCCCATGTCGTCCCTTCGACGAGCTCAGCAAACGTGGGGCCGTCGGAGATTGCGGCATACGTAGAGCTCGTCACCGGAGAGATGCTCGAGCGGTGCGCCCCGTATGCGCGATGGATCGACGTGTTCTGCGAGGACGGCGCTTTCGGCGCCGACGAGTCACGTGCCGTGCTCGAAGCCGGCATCGCTGCGGGCCTGCTGCCTCGGATCCATGCCAACCAGCTCGGCCTCGGCCCGGGCGTGCAGCTCGCCGCAGAGCTCGGTGCGCCCGCTGATCACTGCACCTTCCTGTCCGACGCAGACATCGCCGCCGTGGTCGACTCGGGCATCGTCGTGGGGTTGCTGCCCGGCGTCGAGTTCTCGACCAGGCAGCCCTATCCGGACGCCCGCAAGCTGCTCGATGCGGGCGCGACGGTGTCCCTCGCGACGGACTGCAACCCCGGCAGCTCCTACACGTCGTCGATGCCGTTCTGTATTGCCGTCGCCGTGCGCGACATGGGCATGAGCCCGCGCGAGGCACTGTGGTCGGCAACCAGGGGTGGCGCAGTCTCGCTACGCCTCGACGAGGTCGGACATCTGGGAGTCGGCGCCAAGGCAGACTTCGCCGTGCTCAACGCTCCGTCGTACGTCCACCTCGCGTACCGCCCGGGAGTCCCGCTCGTCGTTGGCTAGCGGGTGCCGTCGACGTACAGCCAGGAACCGTTCTCGCGGACGAAGCGGCTGACCTCGTGCTGGCTGCCGGCGCCCTCGGGGGAGCGGTAGTACGCCTCGAATTCCACGACCCCGGTCGTCTCGAACGGTGTCCCGCCGCTGGTGGCGATGATGTCGAGGCGATACCACCGCCGCTCGGCATCGAGCTCCAGCTCGGGAGGCCGAGTGCTCGGGTGCCAGCTGGCGAGCAGGTAGTCGGGATCGCCGACCGCGAAGGCGCTGAACCGCGACCGCATGAGCTGCTCGGCCGACTGCGCGGAGGCTGCACCGGAGTGCAGCCGCCCGCAACAGTCGTCGTACGTGAGCCCGCTCAGACACGGACACCTGGTCATGAAAGCAGGCTAGCTTGCGGCGGTGTTGGAGCGGACGGCTGGATTTGAACCAACGTCTTCGACCAGGAAGGCCGATGTTCTGCAATTGAACTACGTCCGCAAGACTTAGGGCTTTGTCTCGTCGTCCTCGCCCTTTTGGGTTCCGCCCTCTTCGAGCCATTCCTCGACGGCATCCTCGTCGGTCGCCTGGCCGTGGGTGTTGACGTCAGCGGCGTGAGTTGCCACGTCGCTCAGCTCGGCACCGCTGGGGTTGGCATCGCTCAGTGGAGCAGAGTCCTCGGAGACAGGGTCGGCAGTCGACGGCGCATCCTCGACGGCAACGATCTCACCCTCGGGTGCCACGGCTTTGGTCTCGGGCTGCTTGACCTCGTCCTTGACCTCGGTGTCAGAGGCGTCGGCCTCTTCCTCGCGAGCGTCTTCCTCGACCGGCTCGGTTTCGTCGGGTACGTCGACGACCTTCTCGGCCGGTGCCTCGTCGGGCTCCTTGGCCGGTGCCTCGTCGGGCTCCTTGGCCGGGTTGTCGTCGGTGGCGGTCCCTGAGCTTGTCGAAGGGTTCACGGCGCCGACGTTGGCCCAGGCGGCTTCTTCCTTGTCGCCAGCTGGTACGTCGGGTGTCTCATCCTTGACCTCGGTGTCAGAGGCGTCGGCCTCTTCCTCGCGAGCGTCTTCCTCGACCGGCTCGGTCTCGTCGGGCACGTGGGTGACCTTCTCTGCCGGAGCCTCTTCCTTCTCGGGCTCCGCGGCAGGAGTGTCGTCGGTGCCGGCAGGAGTGTCGTCGGTGTTGACGGCGCCGACGTTGGCCCAGGCGGCTTCTTCCTTGTCGCCGGCAGGCACGTCTGGCGTCTCGTCCTCGGACGGTGCGTCATTGGATTCAGCAGCCGTTGCCTGATTGGACTCGTCAGGCTTCTCGGTGATCGGGTCGTCCAGCGATTCTTTCTTGGAGGGACCGTCGGTGGTGTTGACGGCGCCGACATTGGCCCGAGCGGATTCTTCCTTGTCACCGGCGGGCACGTCATGGACAACCTCGTCCGCTCCGCGTTCCTTGTCCTCGTGGGCCGTCACGGGATCGCCGCCGGCAGCAGCCTCGGCAGCAGCGTCAGCCGCGGGAGCAGCGTCCTCGGTCTCGGAGATCGACTCGGGGTCGGCCTTGTCCTCGGCGTCGGGCTCAGCCTCCGTTGCCCCATCATTCGGCACAGTCTCGGTCACAGCAGCAGCCGTTGCGGCTTCGGCCTCGGCGACGACGGCGTCGTCGTCCGCCTTGGAGGGCTTCGGTGTCGCGCGCTTGACGCCGGCGAGCAGCATCTGCGCAACGTCGAGGACCTCGACCTCTTCGCGGGCATTGCCCTCGCTCTGCTCGGCGGTCAGACCGTCCGACAGCATGACCCGGCAGAACGGGCAGGCAACTGCGATCTGGTCGGCGCCCGTTGCGACGGCTTCCTTCGTACGGTTGACGTTGATGCGCGTGCCGATGGTCTCTTCCATCCACATCTGCGCACCGCCGGCGCCACAGCAGAACGACTTCTCCGAGTTGCGGGGCATCTCGGTGAACTCGGCTCCCGGGATGACGCTGAGCAGCTCGCGCGGCGGTTCGTAGACCTTGTTGTGACGACCGATGAAGCAGGGGTCGTGGTACGTGATCTTCTTCTTCTCGGTCTCCGCGTCGGGTGCGAGGGGGGTCAGCTTGCCTTCGCGGACGAGGCGGTTGAGCAGCTGCGTGTGGTGCACGACCTCGAGCTCGACGCCGAACTCGGCGTACTCGTTCTTGAGCGTGTTGAAACAGTGGGCGCAGGTGGAGACGACCTTCTTGACCTTGGTCTCCTTGAACACCTCGGCGTTCTGCATCGCCAGCTGCTGGAACACCATCTCGTTGCCGGCGCGCCGCGCGGGGTCACCCGTGCAGGTCTCGCCATCGCCGAGCACCGCGAAGGTGACGCCAGCCATGTCGAGCAGCTCGGCAACAGCCTGCGTCGTCTTCTTGGCGCGATCCTCGTATGCGCCGGCGCAGCCGACCCAGAACAGCCACTCGACCTCGTCGAGGTCGTCGACGTCGACACCGACCTGCTTGACCTCGAAATCGAGGTTCTTGGCCCAGTCCATGCGGTCCTTGGGGTCCATGC
>JBBSJW010000072.1:0-15142 GCA_038256885.1 Propionibacteriales bacterium | reverse complement strand
GAGGACGAAGGCATCAGCGTCGACGACGCCGGACTGCGTCGTCCCACCCTCGACGACGTCTTCCTGACCCTGACGGGTCACGCAATCGTCGATGAAGAAGAAAAGACCGAACAGGAAGTGACCGCATGAGTGAGCGAAGCGAGCGAGCGATCAAGACATTCATGGCGGGGCATCCGTACCGTACCGTGCCTTTCCTACGGAGGTTTCGGCATGAGCGCCCTTGACGTACTCGGCGACGCAGCTGTCGTCGCCAAGCGCAATCTGATCAAGATCAAGCGCGTCCCTGACCTGCTGGTCTTCACCACGCTGTCGCCGATCATGTTCGTGCTGCTGTTCGCCTACGTGTTCGGTGGAGCGATCGACCAAGAGGGTGGCGGTGGTGGCTACCGAGAGTTCCTGATCGCCGGCATCTTCGCTCAGACGGTCATCTTCGGCGCAACCATCACCGGTGCCGGTCTGGCCGAGGACGTGCAGAAGGGCATCATCGACCGGTTCAGGTCGTTGCCGATGTCTCCTTCGGCCGTGCTCGCCGGTCGTACGTTGTCCGACGTCGTCAACAACATCATCGTCTTGTTCGTGATGAGCCTGACCGGCTTGCTGGTCGGCTGGCGCATCCGCACCTCGTTCTTCGAGGCGGCGTGGGGATTCATCCTGCTGCTGGTCTTCGCCTATGCGATCTCATGGGTCATGGCGTGGGTTGGACTGCTGGTGCCGAGCCCCGAGGTGGTGAACAACGCGTCCTTCATCATCATCTTCCCGCTGACGTTCATCGCCAACACCTTCGTACCGCTCGACACGCTGCCCGGTCCGCTCAAGGTGTTCGCCGAGTGGAACCCGGTGTCAGCGGTGACCCAGGCTGCCCGCGACCTGTTCGGCAACCCTGATCCCAACCCCTTGGCACCCGATCCGACGGCGTGGCCGTTGGTCCACCCGGAGGCCTACACGTTGATCTGGGCAGCCGTGGTGCTGCTGATCTTCGTGCCGTTGGCCAACGCGCAATACCGTCGCTCGACCAGCCGCTGACGGTGGATCAGCTCGCCTCGTCAATCCGAAGCGCATTGCGCGAGGCGGCTGATCCGACCCGGGCGCCGGGGATGCAGGCCTACATGAAGTCGCGCCATGCCCCCGGAGACGTGGTCAAGCGAGTCGCTACGACAGGGTGGGCCATCCGTCACCTCACCTCCCGACCGCACGATGAGCCGGGGCCACGCGACCCAGCCAGGCGTCGATGAACGCTACGCCGTCGCGGGTCTGACGGTCTCGCGGCGGGATCCGGCTCATGCTGTGGCTCCGGCGGCTGTCGATCATCAGCCAGCTCGGTCGGCGTGATCGCCTAGACACCGGGCTGCTCACCGAGGTGATCGAGCCCAATATGAGCGACACTGAGTTCTTCATCCGCAAGGCGATCGGATGGGCACTGCGCGACTACGGCAAGGTCGAACCTGACTGGGTGCGCACGTTCGTGTCCGAGCGAGAAGATCAGCTGAGCGGATTGTCGAAACGAGAGGCGTTGAAGCATGTCGGATGAGACTCTCTCCAACGAATGGGCGAATGTCGTGATCGTCGGCGGCGGCCACAACGCCCTCGTGGCTGCGACCTACCTGGCACGTGCCGGCAAGTCGGTGGTCATCCTCGAACGCCTCGGACATGTCGGCGGCGCCGCCATCAGCGCGCCAGTCTTCGACGGCCTGGACGCGCGACTCTCGCGCTACTCCTACCTCGTGAGCCTGATGCCAGAGCAGATCATCGCGGACCTCGGCCTCAAGCTCGAGCTTCGTTCGCGCGACACGGCGTCTTACACACCCTACGAAGGGGGCGGCCTCCTGATCGAGACTGCTGAGGGCGAAGCAACACGCGAGTCATTCCGGGCGCTGACCGGCTCGGACGATGAGTACGCACAGTGGAAGTCGTTCTATGACGAAGTCGCCACAATCGCTGCTGCAGTCTCGCCGACCTTGTTGTCACCCCTCCCCCACGTCGGAGATCTGCGCAACCAGGTCGAGATGGCGATCTGGACCGACCTGGTCGAAGAACCGCTCGGCACCGCCGTCGAGCGTCGATTCTCCAACGACCTCGTTCGCGGAGTCGTCGCGACTGACGCACTGATCGGTACGTTCGCATCGCTGCACGACAGGACACTGATCCAGAACCGCTGCTTCCTCTATCACCTGATCGGCAACGGGACCGGCGAGTGGCGGGTGCCTGTCGGCGGCATGGGCGCTGTCACCGCCGAGCTCGAACGCGCAGCGAACGAAGCCGGCGTGACGATCCGCACCAACTGCGAGGTCGACGGCATCGTGACAGACCCCGGCGGTGTCACCGTCACCGGCGATGGATTCGTCATCGATGCCCAGTGGCTCCTCAGCGGTGTCGCTCCCTTCGTCCTCGCTCGGTTGCTCGGCGACCCACTCCCGACCAAGCCCTCGGGTTCGCAGTTCAAGATCAACCTGCTGGTGTCACGGCTTCCCGCGCTGAAGTCCGGCATCGATCCCGCAGTCGCCTTCGCGGGCACCTTCCACCTTGGCGAGTCGATGACTGAGCTGGAGGCCGCCTGGGAGTCAGCCGCAGCAGGCCAGCTTCCTGAGGCAGCGGCAGGTGAGCTCTACTGCCACACTCTGACCGACCGCTCGATCCTCGGTGGCGACCTGGCCAGTTCGGATGCGCAGACACTGACCTACTTCGGCCTGCACACGCCCTATGAGGTGCTCCCGGACGAGGCCGCGGCGACGCGCGCCTACGAACAATTCCTCGCGGCCATCAACGAACACCTCGCCGAGCCGATTGAGCCGCTGATCCTTGGCGTCGAGCACAAGACGCCGGCGCAGATCGAAGACGCGCTGGGGATGCCCGGCGGCCACATCTTCCATGGCGATCTCGCGTGGCCATGGCTCGAAGAAGGCGAGAAGCCTCGCAATCCCGCAGAGCGTTGGGGCGTCGCGACAGCGCATCCAAGGGTGCTTTTGTGCGGCAGCGGAGCGCGTCGTGGCGGTGCCGTCAGCGGTATCGGCGGCCACAATGCTGCGCACGCGATCCTCGAGCCCTAGACGTCGACCGCCCGATTATGGGAGGCACCTGATCGGCTGATAATGTTGCACCCGCTTCGCGGCATTAGCTCAATTGGCAGAGCAGCTGACTCTTAATCAGCGGGTTCGGGGTTCGAGTCCCTGATGCCGCACTGTGAAGGCCTCGTTCCTCGCCGAACGGGGCCTTTGCTCTGCCCGGAAGCAAGGTGATTCCAACAAGATGCCGAGTCCCCCGAATCGCAATAGAGTCACACGCCATGGGCCTCTCCCTGAAACCGACCCACCTTGGCCGTTACATCGACATCGCGCGTCTCCTGATCAAGTACGGACGCTCCGACTTGGTACGTGACCTCGACATCGAGGGCCTTGGTGCAGAGGAGCAGGACGCCCCCGTCTGCGAGGACGCCGCACAGCTCACCAGCGACCTTGAGGCATTGGGCCCAACCTTCATCAAGCTCGGCCAGTTGCTCTCAACCCGAGTCGATCTGCTGCCCGAGCCCTACACGACCGCGCTGTCGCGGCTTCAGGACGATGTGGCGCCTTTCCCGTATGAAGAAGTCGAGCTCATCATCGCTGATGAGCTCGGGGTCGACGTCTCTCACGCGTTTGCGTCCCTCGATCCAACGCCCTTGGCCGCAGCCTCGCTCGCGCAGGTGCATCGAGCCACACTTCACAGCGGGCGCGAAGTGGTCGTGAAGGTTCAGCGACCTGGCATCCGCAAGCTGATCGCGGAGGACATGGCGGCTCTTGCGGAGCTGGCCGGCTTTGCCGACGCGCACACCGAGGTTGGGCGCCAGTTCGGTCTCGCTGAGCTGCTCGAGCAGTTCCGGAAGGCGCTCATCGCCGAGCTCGACTACACGCAGGAGTCGCGAAACCTGGAAACGTTGGCGCGCATTGTCGAACCATGGCCGCGCCTGGTCGTGCCCCGCCCCGTGTCCGACTACAGCACCGGCCGCGTACTGACGATGGACTACCTCGAGGGTCGCAAGGTGACCGACATCAGTCCGGTCGCACGAACCGAGCTGGACTGTGGCCCCGTGGTCAACGATCTCTTCCGGGCCTACTTGGAGCAGATCCTGGCCGAAGGGTTCTTCCACGCCGACCCCCACCCCGGCAACGTGCTGCTGATGGGGGACGGCCGTTTGGCCCTGATCGACCTCGGGATGGTCGGCCGGATCTCCATGACCGCGCGCGACAAGATCGTCAAGCTGTTGCTCGCGGTGAGCGATGGAAACGGAGATGCAGCAGCCGACTCGCTTGCCAGTCTCGGCAGCCCGCGAGACGAGTTCGATCCCGATGTCTTCCGTCGCTTGGTGGGCGACTTGGTGCAGCGCAGCGTCGAGATGGGCAGTGATCTCGAGGCTGGGCATGTAGTTCTGGAGATGACACGCATAGCGAGCCAGTGCGGAATGCGGCCGCCGCCTGAGCTAGCGCTCGTCGGCAAAGCTCTACTGAACCTCGACCAGGTCGCCAGCAACCTCGATCCGAAGTTCGCCCCCGCTGAGGCGCTCAGTCGCGATGTCACGGCGATCATGCAGGCACGTATGACTGGATCGGCCGGAGGTCTGCTCTCCGCTGCGATGGACGCGCGTGATTTCACAGTTCAGCTGCCGGGCCGTATCAATAAGGTCATGGACTCGGTGGCGGACGGAAAGTTCGAGCTCAAGATCGATGCCCTCGACGAGCCGAGGCTTCTTGCCGTGCTCCAGCGACTGGCGAACAGGCTGACCACCAGCCTCCTCCTCGCGTCATTGGTGGTGGGAGCGGCGCTGATGATGCAGATTCCGACGGAGTCTCGGATCTGGGGCTATCCGAGCATCGCGATGATCTGCTTCGCCGTCGCCGCGGCAGGTGCTGTTGCTCTCGTCATCTCAGTTGTCATGGCCGACCGCCGAATTGCTCTCACAGCGCGGCGAGAGCGCAAGGCGAAGTAGACCTGCGCAGATTCGTCCGACGACGCGCCTAGGTTCGACTGCATGACCGATCCCGGCTCCCGCCTCGCCGAGGAGCACCAGGCCGCCACCCAACAGCTCGCCGCACTGCGCCATGACTTCGACGACATTGTCGCCGCGTCCGCCGACTCCAACGCCGATGACGAGCACGACCCGGAAGGCTCGACGATCGCGTTCGAGAGGTCGCAGGTCGGGGCGCTGATCGAGCAGGCAGAGCAACGGCTCACCGAGATCGAGGCCGCCCGAACCTGCTTGGACGCTGGGGCGTACGGCGCGTGCGAAGCCTGCGGCCAGCCCATCGCGGCAGCTCGTCTGGAGGCGAGGCCGATCGCCCGCACCTGCGTCGAGTGCACCCGGCCAGTCAGTCGTTGACGCGGTCGATCGACAGGACCGCGAATCGCGCCGAGAGCCAGTCGACCATCGGGCCGAGCAGGAAGATCACCATCAGGGTTCCCGGTCCGATCGCGGCCCCACACAGCCAGCCGAGCAGCGCACCGCCGCCCTGTACGACGCTGTAGCTCCACTTGAACGGGACGGGCGGGTCGAACGCCAACGCTGCCGCCTCCGTCGGTCCCGCACCGGCATCGACCGCGAGATAGCCCGCCACGCCGACTGCCACCACAGGGAACGACAAGACGAGCAGCGCGATCCTGATCGACATGTTTTTCGGCTCGTCGAATGCGTCGAGCAGACCCGACACGACGAAGCCAACGACGAGTGGCTGGACGATCGTTCCTATTCCCGGCTTGAGGCCGCGGACCCACGCCATCCACACCAGCAGAACTCCGACGACGAGATTGACGACCCAGAACTTCACGTCGAGCGCGATCGACAAGCCATTGACCATCGTGGAGTAGCCGTCCGAGCCGAGCGCTGCGATCAGCAGCATGGCCACGCCAATCCCGAGGATCACGCACGACACGACCAGTCGAATCAGCTGAGTCATCACGCGTCGATCCTCGCAGGTTGAGAGTTTCGCTCTCGCCCAGGACAGCGAAGAGGGGAGCCGCCCTTTCGGACGACTCCCCTCTTGCTGCTCTTGCTTTGCAACTAGCGGAAGCGGCTACGGAAGTAGACCGCAATCGCTGCCAACGCCAGTCCGCCTGCTACTGCCGCCCATTCGGATCTGACCTGAGGTGAGGTCGCAATTGAGACCCGTGCAGGAGCTTCCTTCAGCACCTTGACTGGAGCGTTCACCAGTCTGGGCACCAAGGCGAGCGAGTGGCCCGGGTTGCCCGAACCGCCCATCTCACTCGTAACAGTGCGCCGCGTGGCCCGGAGCAACAGCACTCCGCCAAGCGCCATCGCGCCACCTACCGGGAACATCCACATCGGTTCGCCACCGGTATCGGGAAGCAGAGCCACTTCCTCATCCTCGATCTCGGCGCACTCGTCGCCGGTGAGCTGCTTTTTCACAGTGATCTTGAAAATGCCGTCATCAGTGAGCGTGAGGCCCTTTGCTGCGGTCGCGGTCACGGTGTATTTTCCAGGGCCTGTGCCGCCCGGCTCTGAGTCGTACGTGATCTCATCCGTGTCGGCAGGAACCTTGAGCTTGCCGTCCTTGTCACACGTCGGGTCCGAAGCACTCGGCGGCTGAGCCTCGACATAGTTCGGATTGACGAACGTGGTGCACACCTCGGGATCCGGCTCGTCCTGGCCGTCGTCGACCGCGATAACTCGAGAGAAGCCCTGTCCGTCGGCGAACGTCCTGCCGATCAGCAGCAAGGGGTTCCCCACGAACTTCGAATCAATGGCATTGATCGACACGGAGATCGGGTTGTCCCCTTCTTGCAGCACCTCGTCCGGCCCGGGAGTGCCGGTGAACTTGCACACGAACACCTTCTTCGAGAACTCATCGTCCTTGACCTTGGCTGCTGCGACCACTAACGCTGACGCAAGCTCCGCCGGGTCCTCAACCACCGGTTCCTCAACCACCGGTTCCTCAACCACCGGTTCCTCAACCACCGGTTCCTCAACCACTGGTTCTTCAACCACTGGTTCTTCAACCACTGGTTCTTCAACCACTGGTTCTTCAACCACTGGTTCTTCTGCCGCCGGCGGCTGATTCTCGCTCACCGCCTCGGCGGTGACTTCGGTCGTACCTTCGTCGGCCGATGCCGGTGCCGCAAGGAAAACGCTTCCCGCAGTCAACGCCATCGCCACTATCAATCGTTTCATGGTGATGTGCCGCCCATCTGGGCCCTGCGCAGAGCCCGATCGTCGAGATGCTCGTCGTCCGGAACCCGGACGATCGATGAACGGCCGCCCGAATCGGCCGATATATACGGCCCAACGCTGCGAACGTGACAAAAGTCACGCGCCACCCGGTGAATTCAGGTGTCTGGCGGATATCGTCGTCAGCGGGATCTGGCGCTGACACAGCGGACATGACGGTGGGGGAGCCGCCGAAGCGACTCCCCCACCGTCAGGGTTGATCAAGCGGTTCGACTACGTCAAATGCTCAGACGGTAGTCGGGCACCATCTGGGCCGCCTGCTTCTTGCGCAGGAGGACAACGCCTCCGGCGATCATCGAAGCAGCGCCCAGGAACAGCCACGGTGAGGATCCACCCGTGTCGGGCAGCAGTCCACTGTCGTCTAGTCCGGCGCACTCGTCGCCGGTGAGCTGCTTTTTCACCGTGATGTTGAAGATGCCGTCGTCGGTGAGTGTGAAGCCCTTTGCGGCGGTCGCGGTCACGGTGTATTTACCGGGACCGGTACCCGCAGGTGTCGACTCGTAGGTGATCTCATCTGTGTCGGCAGGAACCTTGAGCTTGCCATCCTTGTCGCACGTGGGGTCCGAAGCACTCGGCGGCTGAGCCTCGACATAGTTCGGATTGACGAACCTCTCGCACTCCGCGGGATCCGGCTCTTCTTGTCCTTCGTCGACTGCAATGACTCGCGAGAAGCCCTGGCCGTCGCCGAACGTCCTGCCGATCAGCAGCAAGGGGTTGCCTACGAACTTCGGATCAATCGCGTTGATCGACACGGAGATCGGGTTGTCCCCTTCTTGCAGCACCTCGTCCGGCCCGGGAGTGCCGGTGAACTTGCACACGAACACCTTCTTCGAGAACGCATCGTCCTTGACCTTGGCGATGCTGGCTTCGCTCAAGCCGGAAGGCGCTTCGGTTCCTGCTTCAGGAGTCTGCGCGGGTGTCTCTGCGGGAGTTTCAGCCGGAGTCTCCTCGGCGGGAGCCTCCTCCGCTGGCGGGTCAGCAGGCGTCTCTGTCGTCGCCGGGGTCTCCGTCGTCGTGTCGATGACGTCGCCGTCGGCCAGCGCGGCCGGGGCCGCGAAGAGGACGCTGCCCGCCAGGATCGCGAAAACAGCAATAAATTTCTTCATGAAAAATCCGTCCGAGGGGAGTAACGGTGTATATGGGAGTGTCGCCCGCGATGTCTTCATGGGAGTTTTGCTCTGCGGACTCAAGTAAAATCGTAACCCATGAATCGCAATGATGCGCGCACGACCCATTGATCGGATGCGGTCTCGGATTCGTTTCTGCCACCGAGGTCGGATCAAGCGTTACTGATGGTGTCCGTGTGACCTCCGCCCCCGCACACACCTCGAACTCAGGGCGTTCGCGGAACGCGAAAGTCTCCTGACACGATCTAGACGCAGGCTCGACCAAAGGACGCTGTACATGCAAGAAGGGGAGCCGCCGAAGCGACTCCCCCTTCTTTGCGTTCGCTCTTGCTACTCCACGAATCGCTGCCGGCCAAGTATTGCGACGCCAGCAACCGTCAGCAGCACGCCGATGAGCAGCAGACCGAGTGGGGCTCCTCCGGTGTCCGGCAGCAGAGCATCGTCCGCGTCCTCAAGGCCGACGCCCTCGACGCACTCGAGCTCTCCCGCTTCACCGCTGAAGACGCTCTGGCCGACGAGCTCGTACCCTTCCGCGGCTGTGGCCGTGATCTCCCACTCGCCTTCCACGCCATCGCCAACCGTGAAGGCATACTTGACACCCTCAACCTCGGTCGGGGTCGGTTGCCCCAAGCCTGGACAATCCTCGTCCACGACAACCTCCGCTATGGCGGACTGCAGTCCGCCAACACACTCTTCGGCAGGCGTCACCGCGCCGCTCCACTCGGTCACTGTGTCGTCTGCGAAGCCGAAGCCTTCCTGCGCCGTCGCCGTGACCGTCCATTCACCGGTCACGCCGTCACCCTCGGTGAAGGCATATGTGACACCTTCCGTCACCGGGAGCGAGATCGAGCCATCCTCGCCACAGTCGTCTGCGACGACAGGGGCGACCGGCGTCACGGTCGTCTCTTGGTCGCAGTCATTGCTGTACTGCGCCTGGCCCTTAGCGGTCCAGTTCTGGCCCGGGAAGCTGCCGGGGACGCCCTGCTTCGTGTAGTCGAACGGCGGGATGATGTCGAGGCCATCGTTGCCGTGGCCAGTCCCGTTGATGATCGAGTCGAAGTCGACGCTGATCGACTGCCCGTTGGCGGGGTTGCCCGGCGGGAGGTGACAGATGTCGATCTTCTTGTCAGTGTCGTCAACCACGGTCGTCGGGCACTCCTCAGAGGTCGCGGCCCGCGAGGTCATGTGGTCCACGACCCATTCACCCGGAGTGCCGAGAACCCAGGCCCAGGACGTCACATCGAACTCGTACGGCGTGATGAGAGCGTAGAAAGTCGTCGTCACGGTCTTCTCGGTGCAGTTCGGGTCACCCGTTTCGTCCTTGTTCTCGACCTTGGCGTCGGGCCGGTTCGGCTTCTTCCCGTCGCAGTCATTGCTGTACTGCGCCTGGCCCTCAGCGGTCCAGTTCTGGCCCGGGAAGCTGCCGGGGACGCCCTGCTTGGTGTAGTCGAACGGCGGGATGATGTCGAGGCCATCGTTGCCGTGGCCAGTCCCGTTGATGATCGAGTCGAAGTCGACGCTGATCGACTGCCCGTTGGCGGGGTTGCCCGGCGGGAGGTGACAGATGTCGATCTTCTTGTCGGTGTCGTCGGGCAACGTGCTGTCGATCTTCTTGTCGTCGCCGGCACGCAGCGCGCTGGCAGTCGTCTTGGCTCTGACGTCGCCGGAACGCGGCGTGCTGGCGGTCGTCTTGGCTGTGTCGTCAGGCGGCGTGCTGGCGGTCGTCTCGGCTGTGTCGTCAGGCGGCGAGCTGTCGATCGTCCCGGCTGTCTCGGCACGCAGCGCGCTGCTGGGCAGCGTGTTCGTTGAGGCGGGCGACGCAGCGATGAACACCGAACCCGCCAGCATCGCAAGCACCAAGGCAAATCTCTTCATGAAACTGCTCCCTCTACGCTGCACTGGCAGCGAAGCATCCCGGGTTCACGACCGCCGGTGTACCCGGTAGTCAGATGAGTTCTGGCCGCCCTCACGACCTGCGATCCCACCCGTTCAGCAAGGTACGGCGAATGGGCATGCCTTCCCCAGACTAGAAAGACCCCCTCGAAACGCACCGAATGGCCATCCCGAATGCGTCGCGAGGCCAAACTTTTCAGGTCCCACGGCGCTCCCGTGTGACCCCCGCCCTACCGCGCGGCCCGCGCAAATCGACATACTGAGGGGTCTTTTGTCTTCAAGGAGAAGTGAGCCGCGTGCGCAATCCTCGAGCGTTCCTCCGTCCACTCGCCGTCGGAGCTCCGACGCCGGTCGCCGACATCCCGTTCCGCCCGAGCCGGATGATCCACTTCTTCGACCCGAGCAACCCCAAGATGGCCGACAAGGTGCCCGACATCGCGACCAAGGTCGACATCATCTTGGGCAACCTCGAGGACGCCATCAAGACCGAGAACAAGGAAGCCGCGCGTCAGGGCCTCGTCGACATCGCCAAGAAGACCAACTTCGGCCAGACGCAGCTGTGGACCCGCATCAACAGCCTCGACTCGCCGTGGGCCCTCGATGACCTCATCACCCTGGTGACCGAGATCGGCGACAAGCTCGACGTCGTCATGGTGCCGAAGGTCGAAGGCGCCCAGGACATCCACTACATCGACCGCATCCTCGCCCAGCTCGAGGCACGCGCCGGACTGAAGCGGCCGATCCTCGTGCACGCGATCCTCGAGACTGCCGAAGGCATGACGAACGTCGAGGAGATCGCCGCCGCGAGCCCTCGTATGCAGGGCATCTCGCTCGGCCCAGCCGACCTTGCCGCCAGCCGTCGTATGAAGACGACTCGCGTTGGGGGCGGCCACCCCGGCTACCTCGTACGCCAGGATCCCACCGGCGACGACCTCACCGAAGGACGCACGACGTACCAACAGGACCTCTGGCACTACACGATCGCGCGCATGGTCGACGCCTGCGCCGCGAACGACATCCTCCCGTTCTATGGACCGTTCGGCGACATCAAGGATGTCGTCGCGTGCGAGGACCAGTTCCGCAACGCCTTCCTGCTCGGCTGCGTCGGCGCGTGGAGCCTGCACCCCGTACAGATCGACATCGCCCGCAAGGTGTTCTCCCCCGACCCTGCTGACGTCGCACATGCCAAGGAAGTCGTCGAAGCCATGGGCGACGGCTCAGGCGCCGTGATGATCAACGGCAAGATGGAGGACGACGCGTCCTGCAAACAGTGCATCGTCATGCTCGACCTCGCGAAGGCACTCGCCGAGCGCGATCCCGAACTCGCCGCCGCCTACGACCTCTGAGACCAGCCACATTAAGGACCGTGAATGTCTGACCAGCTTCGCCCCCGCCGTTCCGTCCTCTACATGCCCGGCGCCAATGAGCGCGCGCTAGAGAAGGCCAAGGGCATCGATGCCGACGCACTGATCCTCGACCTCGAGGATGCCGTCTCCCCCGACGCCAAGCTCGAAGCCCGAGATCGCGTGTGCGCCGCCGTCGCTTCCGGCGAGTACGGACACCGCGAGCTCGCGATCCGTATCAACGGGATCGGCACCGAGTGGCACGAAGCAGACCTGGCCGCAGCATCAGCAGCCGGACCTGACGCCGTGTTGGTGCCCAAGGTCAACTCCGCCGCCGAGGTGCTCCAGCTCGTCGCCGCGCTCGAGGCCCACGGCGCACCTGCGCATACGGCGCTCTGGGCCATGGTCGAGACGCCGATCGCCCTGCTCCATGCCGAGGAGATCGCCGCCGCCCATGAGCGTCTGACCGTCATCGTGATGGGCACAAATGACGTGGTCAACGAAACGTGCGGTCTGCATGTGCCGGGCCGCAATCCACTGGTTCTGACCGCCATCTCCATCTCACTGCTGGCCGCTCGCGCCGCTGGCAAGGTGATCCTCGACGGCGTCTACAACGACGTCAAGAACGCCGAAGGCTTTGAGGCCGAGGCCCGTCAAGGACGCGAGATGGGCTTTGACGGCAAGACGCTGATCCACCCGAGCCAGGTCGAGCCGGCCAATGCTGCGTTCGGCCCGTCCGAGGACGAGATCGAGCACGCCAAGTCCATGATCGCGACGTTCGAGGAGGGCAAAGCCGCAGGTCAGGGCGTCGTGACGTTCAACGGCAAGATGATCGAGGAGCTCCACGTGCGCGATGCGCATCGGATCCTCGCTTCCGCCGGGGCCATCGCCTCGCGCTAGGCACACAGAAGCGCCGTACGGATCTGATCCGTACGGCGCTTCTGCCACTCTTGAACAACTAGTGGGAGGGCGGTTCTACCGGCTGCTGCGCAGGTTGTAGACGCTTGACTCGATGGACCTTTTGCGCTTCTGCAGGATGCGACGCTGTCGCACCGACTCCAGGAGCACTGCTCGGTCGATCTCGGACAACTCATCCCAGGCGCGCTTGCCGCGTACCCGTCGGGCTTCGAAGATTGCCACTGACTTCACCCCCTCTCCAACGGTTCCGGTCGTCGGTGAGGAGTAGTCGGTCTGGTTCTTAGCGGTTATGAGTCGTGTTTCGAGATTCGTGGTCATAGCGCGCCTCCTTTCAGTGGTGATGGATGGATGAATAGCGGTCGGACATACAAAAAACCGCTTCAGATCAGAGATCCGAAGCGGCAGAAGTGCCAAGAAGTGATGCCTACTTCAGGTGCACTGCTTCGGAGGTCGGACCGGCAAAGGGCATGACGGCAAGACGGTTATCGAGGCCGTTCGTCATCGTGTAGATCTTCTGCATGGGTCCACCTCCTTCATCAGTTTCGTGCTCGTTCGGAGCAGCCCTGCCAACGTAGCGCGGCCCGCGCGCGGTTGTCTAACCACCGAGCCGTGTTGATTGAGCTGAGGCCGTCCGCGGCCGAACGGTCAATCAGGTTTGGGGGTCCCCCCACGCACACTTGCTAGAGATGTCTCCATTACGTGACGCGTAGGGGGCGCGTGCCGCGCCGAAGGCGCCAAGAAGGTCGAAACCAGGTGAGGCGAGCACCCAACACAAGCTAGAACTCGAGGCGCTCGTCGATCTCGTCTCGGGTGAAGCCGCTGGCATACAGCAGGTCGGCGGCGAGTGACCGCACCTGCGCGGCGATCGACGCGCTGTTCATCGTCATGGCGTCGGGCAGTGCCGCGGACGCCATACGGGCCGCTTCGATCAGCTCTTGGCGGGCTTCGTCGAAGGCATCCTGCTGCGACAGGTCGTCGGCGAAGATGCCGATCGCCTTCGCCAGAGCGTCGATCGCGAGATCCATGTCCGGCGGCACGTGCTCGCCATGACGAAGCAGTGCGGACGTCTTGCGGGCCAGCACGCGCGCATCACGTACGGCGTTGTCGAGGTCGCGCACCGTCGCGACGTACGTCTCGACATGCTCGCGTTGCTTCCACCGCATCGGCGCCATGCGGGCGATCTCGGTGACGTTCGCCGCGGTCGAGGTCATCGACTCAACCTGGGGCTGCATCGCTCTTGCCTCGTTGAGTGCCATGTCGGCAAGTGACGCATCGACCGTACGGAGCGCCTGCGCCGTGCGACTGAGAATGCCGGCGAGCTGCTTCAGGAACTGCTGCACTTCGCGGTCGATGTCTCGTACAGGGTTGCGGGGTATGAGCAGAATCGTCGCCAGCCCGAACACCCCGCCGATCAGCGCGTCGATGAAGCGCGTGGTCGCTGGATTGGCACTGCCGGCCACCGGGATGACCGTCGCCAGAAGGACCGACGAGGTCGCCGCCTGGGTGAGCGCGAGCCCCTTCAGGCCGACCAGAATGCCCACGATCATCGTCAGCACGATGACCAACGCGAGCTGCCAGGTGCCGCGACCGATCAGCAGGATGATCAGCTCTCCGACGAGGACACCCGTCGAAACGCCCAGGACGAGCTCGAACAACGTACGGGCGCGCAGCCCTGCTCCTGCGATCAGCACGATGATCGCCGAGATAGGGGCGAAGAACGCCTGCTGGTGGTCCAGGACGTGCGTCGCGAAGTAGTAGGCGGCGGCCGTGGCGAGGCTCAGCCGCAGCAGGAGTCGCCACCGGCGCCGGAGTATGTGCAGGCGGTCGCGGACCGTACCTCCGGACCGACGCAGGCGCAGTCGGCGAAGCGGTATGTCGCGCGCCGGGCTCATGTCGTGACTAGCGGAGCAAGCGGCGCAGAACGACGATCGCCGTGACGGTGGCGGCAATGCCGCCGACCACCGGGACGATGGCAGAGAACTTGGGACTTCCATCCGGCTCCACGAAGCGACCCTTGACGCTGGCCAGGCTGCGGCGAGCGATCGTGCTCGGGTGGGCTCGATCGATCAGTGCATCGACGGTGTCGGCCAACCGATCACGGATCTCTTCGATCTCGTTGACCAGCTCATCGGAATCGGCCTTTGCCACGTCGCGCCTCACTCGTCTGGACGGCGAGGCCACGGAAGCGGGCCTGCGCTCGTACGTCAGGATAGTGCGTATGACTGATCGACTGCAGCCCGGAGACGCCGCGCCCGACTTCACGCTCCCCAATGACGCCGGTGAGTCAGTGACCCTTGCGGACCTGCGCGGCCAGGCTCAGTCCCTCCAAAAAGTGATCGTCTACTTCTATCCCGCCGCGATGACGCCCGGCTGCAGCAAGCAGGCCTGCGACTTCAGCGACTCGATCGATCGTCTGCAGGCTGAGGGCTACACCGTCCTCGGCATCTCACCGGACAAGCCGGAGAAGCTGGCGAAGTTCCGCGAGCGCGACGGGCTCACGATCACGCTGTTGTCGGACCCGGAGCGCGAGGTGCTCGAAGCCTGGGGTGCGTACGGCGAGAAGAAGCTCTACGGCAAGGTCGTCGTCGGCGTCATCCGGTCGACGTTCGTGGTCGATGGCGACGGCAAGATCTCGTACGCCGCGTACAACG
>JBBSJW010000071.1:0-15314 GCA_038256885.1 Propionibacteriales bacterium | reverse complement strand
TCGTCGAGGTCTTCGACGTCGACGCCGACCTGCTTGACCTCGAAGTCGAGGTTCTTGGCCCAGTCCATACGGCCCTTGGGGTCCATGCCCCAGGGATTGCCCTTGCGCTCGAGGCCCTTGAAGATGTTGGTCAGCTCGGCGGGGAAGTTGGACTCGACGATGACCTGGTAGCGGCGCATGTCCATGATGTGATCGACGTGCTCGATGTCGACCGGGCACTGCTCGACGCAGGCGCCACAGGAGACGCAGGACCACAGGACGTCGGGGTCGATGACCGCTCCGCCTGTCGGGTGCCACGCATCGCCCTCGGTCGGGCCGACCAGTGCACGCTCAGCCTCAGCCTTGACCTTGTCGGGCAGCGCTTCGCGCTTCTCGTCGCTGTCGGCGAGGGTGTAGGGAGCCTTGGCGAATGCGTGATCGCGCAGACCCATGATCAGGAGCTTGGGGCTGAGCGGCTTCTCGGTGTTCCACGCGGGGCACTGGCTCTGACAACGCCCGCACTCGGTGCAGGTGGCGAAGTCGAGCATGCCCTTCCAGCTGAAGTCCTCGACCTTGCCGACACCGAGCTTCTCGAAGTCCTCTTCCTCGAGGTCCTCCATCGTCTCCGGGTCGAGGGGCTTGCCATTGATCATGATCGGCTTGATCGAGCCGAGGGCGTTGGGGCGGCGGCTGAACAGCACGTTCAGCGGAGCGAGGAAGATGTGGAGGTGCTTGGAGTTGAGCACCTGGATCAGGAACACGAGCATGATGCCGATGTGCAGCAGCAGGCCAACGTGCTCGAGGATCTCGTTGGTGTGCTCGCTGAAGCCATCGAGCCAGCCGCCGACGATGTGCGACGCGAAGGCGCCCTTGCCGTACGGGAACAGTCCGGTGTTGACGCCCGCTCCGCGGAACATGAGCATCGACGCGACGACGAGCACGATCATGCCGAGGACGATCCACGCGCCGCCAAGGTGCGAGTACGAGAAGCGCGACTTGCGACCCAGACGTGACGGGGCGTTCTTGATGCGGATGATGGCGAAGGTGGCCAGGCCGACGAGCGCCATGACGGCGATGAAGTCCTGCAGGAACCCGAGCCCGTCCCACCTGCCGACGAGGGGGATGGCGAAGCCGGGCTTGAACAGCGAACCGTAGGCCTCGAGGTAGACCGTCGCGAGGATCAGGAATGCCCAGAAGACGAAGAAGTGTGCAGCGCCCGGGATGGACCACTTGAGGAGCTTTTCTGACCGAAGACCTCGACGACCTGCGTCTTGATGGACGAGCCGATGCGACTGGTCACGCCCTCGACGCGATCAGGTGCGGGCTGGCCGCTGGTGATCAGCTTGAAGAGGAAAAAGACTCGCTTGCCTGCGATCGGAAGAATGATCGCATTCATCAACAGTCCCAGCACCAGCACAACCGACATCAGACACTCCTACCTGCAGGGATTGCTCTTAAGTTCGACCTGAGACTACCCGTGATTGTTGTCAGCGGCAGTGGCACGGTCGTGTGACTTCCGTGATGCTTCTGACCTGACGGGGATAAGAGGGATCGCCAGCAGCGGGAACAGGGCCACCAGTCCGAACGCCCACGCGTAGCCATGGCCCGTGATGATCGCCCCGATCAATGGGGGTACGGCGGCTGAGGCAAGGAACTGGCCGGTGTTCTGCGTGCCCATTGCCCGGCCGGACCAGTAGGGACCGCCGATCTCGGCGACGGACGTGAATGCGAGGCCGTTGTCGGCGACGGTGATGACTGAGGCGATGACGATGAGGGTCACGGCGAGCGCCGTGCCCTCGAGCAGTCCGAGCGCCAGCATCGACGCTGCTGCGGCGATCGCGACGATGCGCATGGGGCCGAGTCGGTTGCCGACGCGATCCGACCATGCGCCGGCGGCGATACGGCTGGCCGCGCCGAGCAACTGGGTCGCTCCGACGAGCAGGGTCGCCTCGAAGATCGACCAGCCACGCTCGTCGATCAGCCACACCAGCGCGAACGTCCATACCGTGACCTGAGGGATGACCAGCAGCATCGACGCCGCGTGGATCCGCCACAGCCGCAGATCGCGCGTGTAGGGGTTGACGAGGTGGCCGAGCCCTTCAGCCTCCGAGCGGGTGGGTCGCGGCGGGTCGACGATCGCTGCACCGGCGAGCAAGCCGGCAAAGCAGCAGAGCGCCGCGATCACCAGCAGGGTCGTACGCAGCCCTTCAGCATCGACGAGGTTGGGAACGATCAGGACGGCGATACCGACGCCGAGCGGAGATGCGGTCTGCCGAATGCCCATCGCGGTGCCACGGCGGTGCGGCGGGAACCAGCCGACGACGACGCGGCCGCTCGCCGAGTTGGTGCAGGCGCCGCCCATGCCTCCAAGCAGGAGGAAGATGCCGATCCAGACGTACGACGAGCTGAGCGCTGCGGCTGCCGACGCTGCGGTGAGCAGCGCGAGGCCGATGGTCATCGAGGTTCGCTCGCCTATGCGGTCGACGATGGCGCCCCAGGCGATCAGCGTGAGTGTCGTTCCGACCAGGGGCGCTGAGGCGATGAACCCGGCTTCGACGAGCGACAGTCCCTGGACGAGGTGGAGGTAAGGAATGAGGAATGGCGCCGCGTTCACGTACACCGTGGCGGCAATCTGCGCGATCATCCCGACCGCCAGCATCAGCCAGCGGTTGGGGGTCGCGGGCTTCAGAGGTACTTCTTCATGCCGACGTGGCTCGGCACGTAGCCGAGCCCTTCATAGAACGCATGCGCCCGTGTGCGTTCCTTGTTGGATGTCAGCTGGATGCGGGCGGCTCCGCGCTTGCGCGCCTCACCCTCGATCGACTCCATCAGCAGGGCGCCGATGCCCCGGCCGCGCATGTCCGGCGCAACTCGCACGGCCTCGACCTGGCAGTAGAGGCCGCCGTCCGCTGCGAGCATTCGCATCCAGGTGACCTGGGCGGTGCACACGATCTGGCCATCGAGCTCGCCGACAAGGAGGTCCTGGTTGATGTCGGCGTCGATCTCGTCGAACGCCGCTCGCTGATTGGCGCTGACGCCGGCGGGCTCCTCGTAGTAGTGCATCGAGTCCTGCGCCTGCAGCTCCAGGATCTCCTCGAGGTCCTCGGGCAAGGCACGGCGGACGAGCAGGGAGGTCATCGCGGCAGCGCACCCACTGACGCGAGAGCCTCCTTGAGCAGCGAACCGCGGCCGCCCTCCATCTCGTCGAGCACCTCGGGATCGGCCGCCTCTTCGGGAGTCAGCCAGGTCAGCTCGAGCGCATCCTGTCGTGGGTTGCACTCACCCGTGACCGGCACGATGTAGGCGAGCGCCACCGCGTGCTGGCGCTCGTCATAGAGGGGTGTGACTCCGGGCAGCGGGAAGTACTCAGCCACCGAGAACGGCACGGTGCTAGAGGGGAGCTGGGGGAATGCAGTCGGGCCGAGGTCCTTGAGCAGATTGCGGATCAGAGCCTCACGTACTGACTCCCCGTGCATGACGCGACCCGAGACAAGCGTGCGAGTCATGACGCCAGTCGTGGACGAGCCGCGCAACAGGATGCCAATGCTCTCGATCTGACCGAGTGCGTCGACGCGTACGGGAACGGCTTCGACGTACAGGATCGGCACCCGAGCCCGTGTCTCGTCGAGCGCGAAGTCCGGGAGCCAACCCGGGTTGGGATCAGGTGTGCGAACTGACATGGGCCCATTCTGGCCCACGCCCTCTTCTAGCCGCTGCCGGACGCGGCCGCCGAGGTTGCAGCAACAACGCCGGCGGTGACGGCGGCCTGCGCGGCTTGGATCGCCTTGCGTACGCCCTCGGTGGCCCAGTCGCCCTCGGCAAGAACTTTGGCGCGTGCCTTGGCGACCTTGCGGTCCGGCTTGTCGACGAAGACCTTGACCATGTCGGACGCTGCCAGCAGCCCGATCAGGGGTCCGGTCTCGGCGTCGATCGGCAGGTGGTGCAGGAGCGAGCTTCGGATGCGCGTGAGCAGGTCATTGCGTCGGGCGGTGTCGATGACGTCGTGTCGCGTCAGCGTGAAGATGCCGAGCGCCTTCGCCTGGCGGGGGCGTACGACGCCCTTGGCCGCGAGCGATTCGTACACGAGCTTGCGGCCGTTCTTGCCGAGTCGGGTCACGGCAGTCTGCGGCTTCTGCCGGCCCTTGTTGCGGATGCGGTGGAAGGCCTGCTCGATGAGCTCGTCATCGACAGGTGCATGATCGACGACGACGACCCGGGCCTTGCGCCCTTCGCCCTCCACAGTGAGACGCCCAGCCGTCACCAGGTCCAGCATGAACGCGCCACCGAACACGGGATCGGCCTGCGGTGAGGCGATCAGGGGCTTGCCGCTCAATGGATCTGTCGCGATCAGCAGGAAGTCCTCGGCAGTGCTCATCCCTGCCACGCTAACGCGGAGGGTGTCAGCCGGTCATGTCCTCGAGCGACTGGGCCGGCACGTCCAGCTCGCGCATCCGCATCTCGTACATCCGGTGATAGCGCCTGGCCTCGCCGTGGCGCCGGGCCTCGGCAAGCACCCAGATCAACGCCTCGTAGGTCGGCTCGTCGTGGGGGTCGTAGGAGATCAGTCGGGCAAACCAGGCGACAGAGCGTTGCGGGTCGCTCGTCTTGGCGAGGGCGAACGCGAGCACCCGCACGACTTCGCTGCCGAGAGCGTCCACCTCGTCGCGGGCCTCGGCGGCCCAGTCCTCATAGAGGTCATCCGCGAGGAAGTCGCCCGTATGCATCGCCGCCGCAGCCTCGAGCATTTCGATGGCGCCGGGATCCTTGGCCGCATGCGCTGCGACGGACTCAGCTGCCGCACCCCTGAACTCGACGACGTCAATCGACGTGTTGTCGATGTCGAGCCGGATGCTGGCTCGATCGGCGACAATGAAGTAGTTGGCGTCGTACTGCTTGTCGGGATCGAGCACACGCTTGAGGTGTGACAGCGCGACCGACAGCTTGCTGCCGGGATCGTCGTCTTCACGCCACAGCATGTCCGCGATCTCGTCGCGACGAATGCCGCTGGCGCCCCGGGCGGCGAGGATCTTCAGGATGTCGCGGGCCTTGCGTGAGGGCCACTCCGACGTGCCCACGGGCTTTCCGGCCCGGTAGACAACGAACGTCCCCAGCGTGTGGATGCGTACGGGCGCATCGTCCTGGTCAGACCGCAATGCCTGAAGTGGGCCCGCGATTCCGTAGGCGTCGTCCTGGACGCCGAGGGACCGGAGGGTGCTGCGAGCCAGGCGCTCGCCGAACGGAGTGCCGAAGAGGTGAGCCTGGACAATCGCATTGACCTGGGCGCGGATCGGGTTGCCAATCTCCTCCCAGATGGATGCCGCCTCGTGCAGGCGAGCCTCCGGATCCCCGACACCACCGGCGAGCACGGACAGTTCGAGAGACTCGGCGAGAGCGGCCCTAGCCTGCCGCCGTGAAGCCTCGTCGACGGCCTCCGCGGCGTACGAGATCGCGGACTCGGTGTCTCCATCGTGCAAGGCGATCCACCCTGCAGTCGTCAGCGCGGGGACGCTGCCGGTGCCGAGCGGGATCTGCAGGAGACGCTTGGCAATCAGGCGTGCTTCCTCGGGATCGGTTGCGACGCTGATCAGTGCCGTACCGACGAGGGCGGGTACGAGGGTCTGCGTCTCGTTCTCCTGCTCGGCGACCGCCACAGCCTCGCGGTAGGCCATGGTCGCCTGCGCCGTGTTGCCTCGGGCCCGCTGGATGTCGGCGAGCACCTGCCAGGCGGCGCCGATCATGGGCGAGTCGACGGAGTTCCAGAGCGCTCGCGCCGCCTCTACCTCGACGAGCGCCTCATCGAGCCGACCAAGGTTCAGCATCACGTCGGCGAGGTTGTGTCGGACCAGTGCTATCGACGACAGGTGGCCGGTTGCCTCAGCCAGACGCAACGAGTGCCCGAACTGCTCGAGCGACTCCTCGTACCGGGACTCGTCGAACAGCTGCGATCCCAAGTTGTTGTGCACCCGCGACGCCATCAGGTCCGCACCGGCAGCGGTGGCGTGCTCGAGAGCGCGCTCGTGGGCACGACGATCTCCGGCTGAGTCAGCGTGCATCGCCGCGAGCAGGGCGCGTGACTCCCAGGCCGCCGCAAGGGCAGCGTCGTCACCGCTGGCTTCGGCCGCTTCGTACGCCTCCACAGTCAGCGACTCGCAGGCCTCCTGGTCGCCCGACCCCCACGCACTCGATGCCCAAGCGGCGCAGAACTGTGCACGCTCGGCGTCGTCGAGCTCGGTTCGGTCGGCCAGGGTCAGGAAGTGGAAGGACCGCTCGGTGTGTCCGAGGTAACGGAGCCCGTACGCGGCGCGCCACGCGAGATTGGCTGGATAGGTCTCGTCCTCGCGACGGACCGCTGCGGCGAGGGTCTCCCACTGGCGAACGGACAACTGCTCGATCGGCAGAGTCCCGAGCGAGCCGAATGCTTCCAGGATGGCATCGACATCGGCCCCGGACGCAACCAGCCCGAGCAACTCACCCACGGGTGGCTGTTCGGGCTGTGCCATCGCGACTCCTGAGCTTCCCCGCCCACCCCAAATGCTAGTGGGCGAGGAGCCGGTAGTCAGCGAATGTCGTACTGGGTCTTGCGTGCTTCCTTGGTGTTCTCGCCGACTCCGAGAGCGGCAATTCCGACGATTGCGGTGCAGAGCACGAGGAAGTACATCGAGGCGAACCAGTAGATGACGGTGCCGAAGGTGTCGGCCGGGTCGGACTTGACGACGGCGAAGACGACCAAGGCGGTGGCGGCGAGGGCCAGGGTGGCGCCCGCTGCCTTGCGGATGACGTTGGTGCTGATGTGGAGGCTGGGAGTGTGGATGTTCTGGATGGTGGTCATTTTGGTTCTCCTTGGTGGGGATGGTCGAGCTGGTGAGACCACCGTCGTAGACACCCCTTGAGAGAACCTTTCGATTGATTTGAGACTGGGTTCCGAGTGAATTTCGCGATTTCACTCCTCGTCGTCGCTGCGCCGATACGCTCGCAGACGGAGGGACAAGATGGAGGTCAGGAAATGGCTACTCGTTTACCCGCAAAGTCCCTCAAGGTCACCGCACCCACTTTCGCCGCCACAGGCGCATCCATACAGGTCAAGGTTGGTGGCCTGAAGTGGCGTGAATCGTTCACGATCAGCGTTGACGGCGCCACCCTGGCGACCGGCAAGGCGCCTCTGTTCTTTCCCGCCACGGCGACCATCTCCCTCGGAGCAGCCGAGGGAGCCAAGACCGTCGTCGCCACCGGCTCGTCCGAGGACCGCACCGGCAGCTGCTCGGTGACGGTTGCCAAGGACGGCGGCGCGGCCGGCCTCACCAAGCGCATCTAGCACTCGCCCCGGCTGGGCCCGCTGGGTCCAGCTGGGGGTAGGCTCGTGGATACACGACAGGGGAGCACCACGCAGAGGTGCTGAGAGTGCGGATCCGCCGCAGACCCTTGAACCTGCACCGGTTAGTACCGGCGAAGGGAGTCAAATGAGTTCTGCAACCACGTCCACAAGAGGTTTCGATGTGCGCTATCGCACGATCGACCTCGTCACCATCGCCACCTTGGGTGTCGCCTTCGGCGTCATCTTCTGGGGTTGGGGCAAGCTGTACGAGCCGCTCAGCGGATTGGCCATCTTCTCGTTCCCGCCCAGCTCGGGACTCCTGGCAGGCGTCTGGCTCATGGCCGGCGTCGTCGGCGGCCTGATCGTCCGCAAGCCCGGAGCCGCATTCGCCACCGAGTTCCTCGCGGCGGCTGTGTCGACGTTCATTGTTGGCGGAACGCAGTGGGGATTCAGCGTCTTCGCGTCCGGCTTCTGGCAGGGTCTCGGCGCCGAGCTGATCTTCCTGCTGTTCTTCTACAAGCGCTCCGGTGTCGTCGTCGCCGCCCTGGCGGGCCTCGCCGCGGCAACGTTCGCGTCGGTGTATGAGTGGAACGCGTACTGGGTCGACTGGGACTGGGACTACAAGTTCGCATACCTCGGGTTCTTCGGCCTGTCCGGCATCGTCGTCGCCGGTCTCGGCGGTTTCTACCTCGTGCAGGCGCTGGCCAAGGCGGGCGTACTTGACGCCTTCCCGGTCGGGCGTGAACAGGTCGACACTGCGCTGGTGGATTGAGGGCTGATGCGTTCCGGTGAAGCCCGGTTCCGTGGCTTCACGTGGCGCCCACTCGGGCGACGCAATCCCGTCGTTGCCGGGCTCGATCTCACGATCGGGCCCGGCGAACGAGTGCTGCTGGTCGGACCGAGCGGTGCTGGCAAGTCCACTCTTCTCTACGGTCTCGCCGGCGCGCTCGGCAGCACGATCGCCGGGGAGCTCAGCGGCACCGCCGAAGTCGGCGGGCGGCTGGGCCTGCTCCTGCAGAATCCTGCTGATGCCGTGGTCGCGGAGCGTATGGGCCGCGACGTCGCGTTTGGACCGGAGAATGCGGGCCTCGATCGTGATGCCATCTGGGGTCGTGTCGACGCCTCGCTCGAAGCGGTCGGCCTGACGTACGGGCGCGACCACTTCACGTCGGCACTCTCGGGTGGTGAACAGCAGCGTCTCGCTCTCGCCGGCGTGCTCGCGATGCAGCCAGACCTGCTGCTGCTCGATGAGCCGACGTCGATGCTCGATGCTCCGACCGCTGCCTCAGTTCGCGATGCGATCGTCGGCGCGGCAGGCAATCGCACAATCGTCGTCGTCGAACACCGCATCCAGCCCTGGCTTGAGCACGTCGATCGGGTGATCGTTCTCGGCGCCGGCGGCGTTGTCGTCAGTGACGGATCGGTGGCGGACTTCCTGTCCGGTCCCCAACCGAACGGCGTGTGGATGCCGAACATGCCGAAGCCGAGACTGCTCGACGTACCGGCGTCTCTCGTTGCACCGGCGTCAGAAGCACTGAGAATCTCGGCCACTGATGTCTCGGTCGAGCTGGTCACTCGTACGCTCCGCGGCACACAACGTACGAAGGCGCTCCACGACCTCACGACGACGCTCGAGCCGGGCGCCATCACCGCGTTCACCGGTCCAAGCGGTGCGGGCAAGTCCACCGCAATCGCGGTGCTCGGCGGACTGCTCAAACCTGTGTCGGGGGCGGTGTCACCGGACCTTCGCCGCTGGCGCTCGCCGCGGCTCGCCGAGTCCGTCGGGTGGATGCCACAGAATCCCGAGCACGGATTCCTCGCTTCCACGGTTGCCGACGAGGTCGCCAAGACTGGGCTCAAGATCGGCCGCGCGGTGGATGTCGACGCGGTCCTCGAGGTGTTCGGTCTCGGGTACCTCGGTGGCGCCAATCCATACCGGCTATCCGGCGGCGAGCAACGCCGTCTCGCGCTCGCGGCAGCCCTCGCGCACCGTCCGGGCGTGATGCTCCTCGACGAACCGACCGTCGGCCAGGATCCCGGCACGTGGGCCGCCGTCGTCGGATGGGTCACGGCCGCGAGCCGGGCGGGCGCGACGGTCGCCGTATCGACTCACGACGCAGACCTCCCGATCGACGCGGAGCGTCGCATGGCAGAGGGCCGACTCGTATGAGGTCCAAGAGAGTGAGGTCGTGGGTGCTCCGGCTCAACCCGCTGGTCCAGCTCTCAGTCGGGTTGTTCTCGCTGCTCGGGTCGTTGTGGATCCGGAGCCTGCCAGTCGCGCTGATCGCCCTTGGCGCGTACGTGCTGGCGGCCGTCATCCTGCTTCCCGGATGGCGCTATCCGCTGGCCTGCCTCGGGTTCACGGCGATCGCCGCCGTCACAATCGTCTATTCGACCTGGCGACTCGGTGGTCATGACGAGAAGGAAGCGATCACCGCCGGTATCCGCATCGTCGTCCTCGCCTGGCCGGGATCCGTGATGCCTGGGTATGTCGACCCGTCCCGCCTCGCCGACTACCTCGCGCAGACGCTGCGCTTCCCGGCCCGGATGATCGCCGCGTTCGCGGCCGCACTCCAGCGGTTCACCGGATTCGGGCTGGCCTGGCAGCAGCTCGAGCGCGTGCGCTGGGTTCGCGGCTTCGGCCCCAAGCGCAATCCGATCGCCAACGGTCGATATGCCGCCAACATCTCGTTCGCGCTGCTGGTTCAAGCGATGCGCGGTGCCTCAGCGTCGGCGATCGCCATGGATGCTCGCGGGTTTGCGACGGCGCAGAACCGTACGTGGGCCGAGCCGGCACCGTGGACACGCCTCGACATCGCCGGGCTTGTGGTCGCTGCTCTGCTCGGCGCCGTGGCGGTCGTCGCCCGCTTCTTGGTCTGACACGATGAGGCGATGGAGATCGTGATCATCGCCTGCCTGGCCGGTTCGGCCCTGATACACCTGCTGCCGCTCGTCGGCGCGATCGGTCCCGCGCAGGTCGCCCGCATGTACGACGTGAAGGTCGAGGGACCAGACCTCACTGTGTTGCTGGTGCACCGCGCTGTCCTGTTCGGGCTGCTCGGCGCCGGGCTGATTGCGGCAATCTTCTGCGAGGAAGCCCGCCCGTATGTGATCGGTGGCGTCCTGGTCAGCGATGTCGCGTTCCTCGCGATCGCGGGACGGAACCCGGGCATCAACGCCTCGATGAAGCGCGTCGTCCGGGCCGATGTCATCTCTATCGTGCTGCTTCTCGTGGCAGGAGTCGCAGAGCTCGTGCGCTGAGGCTCTGGCGCGGGGCCCCGCTGCCGTACTAGGGTGCGAACTAAGCAAGCGCTTAGTTCAACAGTTCTTTCAAGCTAGTGATGTGAGGTTTCGCATGGCCCGCGTGTTCAAGAGTCTCGACGAGTTCAAGGCAATCGCCGGTGAAGAGATCGGTGCGAGTGACTGGCACACGATCGACCAGGCACAGATCAATGCGTTCGCCGACGCGACCGGGGACCAGCAGTGGATCCACGTCGACGTCGAGGCTGCGGCCAAGGGCCCGTTCGGCGGGCCCATCGCACACGGCTACCTGACGCTCTCCCTCCTCCCGGTCCTCGCCGAGCAGATCTACGACGTCCAGGGTCTGGCGTTCGGCATGAACTACGGCGCCAACAAGCTCCGCTTCCCGACACCCGTCCCGGTGGACTCGCGCGTGCGTGGTGTGGCGACGCTCAAGGAGACGAACGAGATCGCGATCGGCACCCAGGCAATCATCAACTTCGTCATGGAAATCGAGGGCGTCGAGAAGCCGGCCCTCGTCGCCGAGGTCGTCTACGTGATGGCAGCGGCAAGCTGATGGACTTCGAATACGACGCCAAGACTGTCGAGATGATCGGCAAGATGGAAGCCTTCATGGACGAGGTGGTCTATCCCGCCGAGCCGCTCGCGCACGAGCAGATGCAGGCCGCCATCAAGGAGGACTCCTGGTCCCCGCCAGCCGTACTCGAGGACCTCAAGGCCGAGGCCAAGAAGCGCGGCCTCTGGAACTTCTTCCTTCCCGGTGCGGACGGTGCCGGGCTGACCAACCTCCAGTACGCGCCGCTCGCCGAGATCACCGGCCGCAGCATCCAGCTCGCTCCGGCGGCGGTGAACTGTGCAGCGCCTGACACCGGAAACATGGAAGTGCTCCACATGTTCGGCACGCTTGAGCAGAAGGAGAAGTGGCTCAAGCCGCTGCTCGCCGGCGAGATCCGTTCGTCCTTCGCCATGACGGAGCCCAAAGTGGCCTCGTCCGACGCCACCAACATCGAGACGTCGATCGTCAAGGACGGTGACGACTACGTCATCAACGGCCACAAATGGTGGATCACCGGCGCGATGAACCCCAACGCCAAGATCTTCATCGTCATGGGCAAGACCGACACCTCGGCCGAGCGTCACCGCCAGCAGTCGATGATCCTGGTCGAGCGAGACACCCCGGGCTTTGAGATCAAGCGCGGCATGCACGTGTTCGGCTACAACGACCGCGATCACGGAGGTCACGCCGAGATCGAGTTCCACGACGTACGCGTGCCTGCCAGCAACCTGATCGGTGCCGAGGGCGAGGGCTTCGCCATCGCCCAGGCACGACTAGGACCCGGCCGCATCCACCACTGCATGCGCTCACTCGGCATCGCCGAGCGCGCCGTAGAGATGATGTGCCAGCGCGCGTCGGAGCGCGTTGCGTTCGGCAAGCCGATCGCCGACCAGGGCGTGGTCCGTGACTGGATCGCCGAGTCGCGCGTCAAGATCGAACAGCTCCGACTGCTCGTCCTCAAGACCGCCTGGCTGATGGACAAGGCCGGCAACCGCGGAGCGCACACCGAGATTCAGGCGATCAAGATCGCCACGCCGGAAACCGTCGGCTGGATCCTCGACAAGGCGATCCAGGTGCACGGTGCTGGTGGCCTGAGCCAGGACTTCCCGCTGGCCGAGTGGTTCGCCGGTATGCGTACGTTGCGGTTCGCCGACGGCCCTGACGAGGTGCATAAGAACTCGTTGGCTCGCGCCGAGCTCAAGAAGCACCGCTGACGATGGCAGCGCCGTTGGAGGTTGGGTCGACAACCAACGCCGTCGTCACGGGTGCTGCAAGCGGCATCGGTGAGGCGATCGCGCAGCGGCTGCTGGAGGCTGGCGGGTCAGTCGTCATCGGCGATCTCGACGGCGCCCGCCTCGAGACCACGGCAACGCGGCTCGACGGTGACCACCCCGGCCGCGTTGCTCATGTCGCCGGCGATGCATCGGACCCCGAGCACGTCGCCGCTCTGATCGGCGCAGCCGGCGAGCCGGTTAACCTGTTCGTCGCCAACGCGGGAGTCTTCCGTGGCTTCGGTCTCGAGGCGACGGACGAGGAATGGGCCAGCTCGTGGGACGTCAACGTCATGGCGCACGTCCATGCGGCGCGAGCGCTCGTGCCGCAATGGCTCAAGAAGGGCGCCGGCTGCTTCGTCAGCACTGCGTCAGCCGCCGGCCTGCTCACCCAGCTCGGCTCACCGACGTACTCGACGAGCAAGCACGCCGCAGTCGGCTTCGCCGAATGGTTGGCGGCGACGTACGGGGACCTCGGCGTCCAGGTCTGCTGCTTGTGCCCGATGGGCGTACGTACGGACATGCTGCTCGGCGGAGAGACGACGGCCAGTGACCAAGGCAAGCTCGGCATGAAGTCAGTGACGAGTGCCGGTGAAACCCTTGAGCCGCTCGCGGTCGCCGACGTACTGCTCGAGGCGATCGCCGACGGGCGGTTCTTCGCGCTGCCGCACCCCGAGGTCGGCACGATGTACGCCCGTAAGGCCGCCGACACCGATCACTGGATCACCGGCATGCAGCGCTTCAGGACATCTCTCGAGGCCTGAGAGCGCTCGCGTACGCTTCTGGGCGTGAAGACTCGTTGGCACCTCCTGTCATTCCTGGCCACGTTCGTGGTCCTGGCGCTGTTTGCCGCTGATGTAGTGGCAGACGTCGACTGGTCGCCGGATGCCCTGCCGGGGCTCCGTGTCCTCGTCGTCGCAGCGGCTGGTCTTCTCGCCGGTGTCTACTACGTGCACTGGGAGTCAGCCAAGGTTCGCGTGCCGGTCACCCATGCCTCAGCTGCCCTCGGACTCCTCGGTGGTGCGCTCCTCGTGGCGTCGATCTTCACCTCGGGCCCCGATGTCATCTTCCGTGACACGATCATCGCCGCCGCCGGTATGACCGCGGTGACCTTGGCCCACTTCCTGGGCCGCCTCAGCATCTTTGCGCAGGAAGACGGTTCATGATCGAGCTGCTCACTCCGACCCAGCTGGACGAGATGCGGCCGGCGGGGAAGTTCGTCGGCGAGGTGCTCACGGCGTTGTCAGAGGCTGCCGACGTCGGCGTCAACCTGCTCGATCTCGATGCCCTCGCGCACGAGATGATCCGCAAGCGCGGTGCCGAGTCCTGTTACATCGACTACCACCCGTCCTTCGGCGCCATGCCATTCGGCAAGGTGCTCTGCACCTCGGTCAACGATGCCGTCCTGCACGGGCTGCCGCATGACTACAAGCTCAAGGACGGCGACCTCGCCAGCTTCGACTTCGCCGTGTCGGTCGACGGCTGGGTCTGCGACTCCGCGGTCAGCGTCACGGTTGGCACCCCGCGCGACGAGGACGTACAGCTCATTGCGCACGCGCAGGAAGCGCTGGATGCTGCGATCGCCGTGGCTCGCGCAGGCAACAAGGTCGGCGACATCTCGGCAGCAATCGGTGCGGTTGGGCGATCGCACGGGCTGCTCATCAACACCCAGTTCGGTGGTCACGGTGTGGGTCGCACGATGCACGGTGATCCGCACATTCCCAATGACGGTCGCGCCGGTCGCGGCTTCCCGCTGCAGCCGGGTCTCGTCATTGCGATCGAGCCGTGGTTCCTGCACTCGACTGACGAGATCGTCATGGACCCGGATGGTTGGACCATCCGCAGCGCCGACGGCTCGCGCGGAGCGCACGTCGAACACACGATCGCGATCACCGAAGGTGACCCGATCGTGATGACAGTTCGCGGCTAGCGCACTTCGTGGAGGCTGGGCCGGCGACCGGCCCACGGAGCGGCAGCCTCGACCTGGGCGCACAGGCTGAACAGTGCGCCGTCCTGTCCCGGCATCGCGGCGAGCATCACGCCGATCGGCAGCCCTTCGGCGCTCCAGTGCAGCGGAAGGCTGGCGGCCGGCTGGCCGCTCATGTTGTAGAGCGCGGTGTACGGCGTGAACAGCAGTTCTCGGTGGTGGTCCTCGATCGGATTGCCGGACTCGTTGAACCACTCGACGGGTTGGGGAGGCAGAGCAAGTGTCGGAGTGAGGAATGCGTCGTACGACTGGAGTCCGGTGATGACCTCGCGGGTCGTCGCTTCAAGGAACTGCATCGCCTGGCTGAGCTCGATGGCCGATGCCGTGGCACCTCTCGCCCGCCAGTAGCGCGTGTTCGTGCGCAGCGCGGCTTCGGCCTCTGGGGGAAGGGGAACGCCCGCGATGCCGCTCGACCAGATGATGTTGAACTGCGGCTCGAGTGCCTGGGGGAACGGATTGGGTATGTCGACGACCTCGTGCCCCAGCGACTCCAGCAGTGCTCCCGCGGCGTCGAAGGCCGCCAGCGCATCGGGGCCGGGCACGATGCCTTCGAGGTGCGTCGCCGACCAACGAGCGATACGCAAGCGACCCGGGTCGCGTCGCGACCACTCCGCATACGGGATCGCCGGATCCGGGAGCGGGCGTATGTCTCCTGGCATCGGGTGAGCCAGGACGTCCAGCAGTGCTGCAGCGTCGCGGACCGTACGAGTCAGAGGTCCGTCGACGGCCAGGCCGCTCCAGTCGCTGCCGAGCGGACCGGCACTGACCCGACCGCGACTCGGCTTGAACCCGAAGATGCCGCAGGCGCTCGCCGGTATGCGAATCGAGCCGCCGCCGTCGCTGCCCTGGGCCAGCGGCACGAGCCCGGCCGCGACCGCTGCCGCGGCTCCGCCGCTCGAGCCGCCGGCATTGCGCGAGGTGTCCCACGGCGTACGGGCCGGGCCGATG
>JBBSJW010000070.1:0-15340 GCA_038256885.1 Propionibacteriales bacterium | reverse complement strand
GGCCCGACTCACCGCCGCCATGCGTCACGCGACGGTCCGGCCGAGGATTCGTTCGACGAGCCCTTGACAAGTTGGCCGAGAAGCAGGAGGACCGGTGCTCCCGCACCGGTCCTGACCTGCTGTTTCGTTGGTGGCGGGGGCCCGATGACCGCGATAGCTGCAACTCTGCGGCTCTAGCGCGCAAGCGATCGTGGGTCGTGGCCGCTGCCTCGCTTGGCGCGCCTAGGGAACGCCCTCCTGTTCACCAGCATCATCAGTAGCGGCCTCGTCGAACAGCAAGGCACGGATCTCACGCAGCCGGGCGATCTCGCCACGAGCGAGCTCGGCCCGCTGTGTCGGCGTTGCGTCGGAACCGAGGTCCTCGAAGAACGCCTCGGACTGGACGTTCAACCGGGCAAGGAGACGGGTGACGCGCTTCTCGTCGCCGTCGAGCTCATCGTCGAAGAACCAGGCGCCGTCCTCCGCCGGACTTTCGGGGGGATCCTCCGCGAGCGCCAGGCTGAACCACACGCTGTACTCCTCATCGAGGGACCTCCGCGTTGCTGCCAGGCGTGACGCCCAAGGCAACGTCGGCTCTTCCCGGCCGGGTTCCCGCCCGAGCTCGCGGTCCGCGAACTTCAACGCGTCACCCAGATCACCGGGAGGCCAACCTGACGTCCAGCCGCGACGCCGCTCCCAACACCGCAAGATCAGATCGGTTGCTTCACGCTTCGCCCTCTCATCGCCAGCGCGCTCGATCAGCTCAGTGATCCGGTGAGCCATCCACCGCCCGAGCGTGTCAACGGACTTCTCCAACCCGAGGCGTTGGACGATGTGGTCGCCCAACTCGACGACGTCCGGCCACGGTCTCGAGCCACCCATTCCGTCGGAGGAGGTAGATCCGGCTTTCTCCGCGCTCATAGCGGTCATCTCCTTCGTCACCGTATCCGTAGTCCCGGTTGAATTGGCGTTGGAGCCGGACCTCGAAGATCAGATCCATCTGCACCGCGGCAAGGAACCCGAGCAATGTCTCGACATCGACGGTCGTGCGTCGACCGGAGCTGTGCTCCGGTTCACGTCCACGTCCCGGTCGAGTTGGCCGCCCGTCACTCCACGCGCACATGGACGCGACTGGGCCACCCGGGCCGATGAGATGGTTGCCGTCTGGTGAGAGCCGGGCGCCGCAATGAGCTCGGAAGGCCATGCCGGGCAGCACCGTGTGCTCATCTACGCGGCGCAGCCCGTCGTGCTCCTCGAGGCCAAGCTCGTGGACCTGTTTGTCCAGCACCCAGCCGGCCAGCCGGAACCCGTCCTCGTCGATCTGCATGTCGTCGACCCAGTCTCCCTCCTTCTCCTCGGGGAGTCGAAAGTCAGACGGGTCGTTCGCTGACTGCAGCGCTCGGAGTAGCGCTAGTGCCGTCTTCGGTGACACCAACGAGCTGGCGACCCACGCTGTTGCGTACCGGTCTGGGCGTGAGATGTGGATCGATGAGTCGACGACGATGTGCCCTGTACCGAAGTCGAGCTCAGCGTCGAAGTCGGCGTCCGACCGGGCACGCCACTGCTCCCGTGCGGGCAGAACATCGTAAGCCCACGGCTGCAACGGCGCGCTGCTCCGTCGGTCCGCAATCCAACGGGACTGGTCTACGTCGAGGTGCTCGGTGATCCAGCCGCGCCAACGGTCATCTTCGAAGTCATCGTGGGAAGTGACGACCGGGGTGCGGTCATCAAGGAGCTCACCGGCGACGAGGAGCATCGCGTGGTACTCCAAGTAGGTGCGCAGGTCCTCGACCGCAGGCTGCGCGCCGTGATCGTTGTGGGTCTCCTGCCACTCGTACCGGTCGCGCATGAACGCACGTTCCTCATTCACGGTGTCGTCATCGAAACCGAACTCGTCCACGATCCAACGTTCCGCACGGTTCGCCACGTCGCCGGCGCTCAGTTCGAACAGCCGACCGAACGGCTCGTACCAGTACGGGATCGTGTCCATCTGGCTGATGTAGAAGCGGGAACCAGGCCGCTCGTCGAACCGGCTTGTGCCCCCGTAACGTCGGGGCTCAACCCTCGTGCATACCGGCTGGTTCGCGAACGTCAGGTGCTCGGCCACATCGGCTTCGAGGTTGACCGCTCCTGAGTGGTGCATCGCCAGCGCTGACCTTCGGGCAAGCTCACGGATGGACGAGTGCGGGAAGGTCTCATCGACCGCAACGCCAACTAGCCAGTCGATGTGAGCGACCAGATCAGTCGGGTGCTCGTCGGCGATGCGGGAGATGACGAGCATCGTCCACTGCAGCGCGGAGATCCACAGGAACTCGACACCGTCGGGGACGAACGGGCCGGCGTCGCGTGTCCGCGCTCGGTCCACCAGCGCAGCGAGCACGTGGGGTCGACCGGGCAGGAGCGACCGGGCCGTGTGCGCAGCTGACCACCTCAGAGCCCGTTCCGGGTGGCCGAAGAGAGCCCAGAGCAGCGACGCGACAACGCTCGCAGGATCACCCGCGACTGCGGGGGGAGTCGATGCGCCGTCTTCGTGTCGGGCAAGCGCCCAGTCGAATGCCGCAGCGCGAGCCTCATTGTCTACGCACCGTCCGAGCGAACGGGCGATCGCGAAGAGCTGACCAGCGGACAACGTTGAGATCAGCGGGCCTGCTGCCGCAAGGACGAGGCCAGCCGGGTCATCGACGAGACCGGTCTGCTCGAGCGAGGCCAGCGCCTGATCGGCCGCTTGCTCGTACGGGATCAGGTCCGAGAACCGCTCGCACACCACTTCGGGGAATCGATCACGTGCCCATGTACGGATCTCCCCACGGGTCTTCCAACGCGCGCACCAGACTCCGATGCAACGGATGAGGACATCGCCTCGCGACGTCCACAGGCGGTGGCCGGACGGAAGATCGGCGAGCACGTCAAGGAATGATCGGCGCTGGGCAGGCACCAGCCCCCCAGAGACGCTGCTCAGGAACGCTTCGACCTGATCATCGTCGGGGTAGGCGTCGACGAGCTGATCGAGCGCCGCCGGAAGCTCTGCCAGCGACAACGACGACGCGGTCTCCAGCAGCGCGTTCACGCGGTCATCTGAGTCGGACCGGTAGCGATACGGAGGATCGGCATGGGATGCCCGAGGCAGAGCTTCGACGAACGTCGCCAGGTCGCCAAGAGCGGCAAGGGCGTCAGAGCGAAGGCGGCGACCGTCCGCCCACTTGTGAAGGCGGACCGCTTCGGAACGCCGGTCAGACGGGCTCGCATCCCGGCACAGCAGCCCCGCGACCTCATCGACGAGGCGTCGCAGACGGGCGCGTTCGGCCCCTGCCGGCCTCGGTCTCGCTTCGAGGGCCTGACCGAGCAGGTCGGTGGCGGTGGAGAAGTTGAAGTCGTCCGCACCTGCAATGAACAGCAGGCTGACGCCCTCCACGGGCTCGAGAAACTCGGTCTCGACGCACACGCGGACTACCGGCGCTAGGAGAGGGCGTACCCGGGAACGGTCCTGCAGGTCCCACCTGCACATCAGCGCCACGCCTGACGGCGGGTGCAGCGCGGTGGCCGCGGCCAATGTGCGACGCCACGGCAGGTACCCATCATCACTGACGTAGGGCTGGTAGCGCTCGATCGCAGATGCAAGCCGTCCGACAAGGACAGCCCGGTCAGGTTCGGGCAGGGCGGTGCACTGTTGGGCGAGATCGGCGTGCACGTTGAGAACCCCGGCGCCCTCATCGTCGAGCCCTTCGGCCGCTTCGATCGCCGCATGGAAGCAGCTGCGTGCAGCGTCGCTGTCGTGCGGGTGGAGGATCGCGGAGACAGTCAGGAGCCTCTCCGCACGCTCAGTCGCCGGTTCCGATGACACTGCTGTCGCCGAAATCACCTCATCGAGCCAGCGCAACGCCCGCTCCTGATACCGGACGTCACAGACGACTACCTCGGCTAAACGGATCGTCAGCTCACGCGGGCTTCCGCCGTCACGTTCCCTGGCTGCTGATCCGAGCCTGTCGACGAGATCGCCGGCGTCACCGGTGCACGCAAGGCACGTCTCCGCTGTCGGGACCAGCCATCGGAGCGGAGACGGGTTCCGGTAATCGTGTTGGGACCGAGCCCTCGACAATGCCCCGGCGCCCTCCGCGATCGCCGTGGTGATGTCAGCGACGTCCGCTGCGCCGGTCAACACCCGGGCGCGCAACATCGACGTCGGCAGATCGCGCCTCAGGGCCTCTGCGAGACGTTTGATGTCCTCGGTCCGGCGGGTGCCGACGTCCCCGTTTGCCTTCGCCTCCTCGGTCCACCGGTCAGGGATGAGCGCTTCGGCGGAGAGGTCCTCGCTGTCGACCGCGGCGAGGAGGGCAGCGCGGCGCACCACCGGCGACCACTCCCCCAGTCCATCCCAGGACATCGGGCCGTGGCCTGGTGTCGCTGGCGAGAACTCGCTGAACCAGCTCCGGATCAGGTTGGCGTCACGGGTGCTGCGGGCAACGAGCTCCCCGAAGTCGACCGCCCAGGTCTCCCGGAGTCGGTCCCGGTTCGGAAGCGCTGCGAGCGCACCAGCCGCGACGGCCGCGACGACCGCCGGGGCGACATCGACACCGTGGCGCGCAGCGACGGAGAGGAGCCGGGCGTGCAGCCATGCAGGAAGTTTGAGATCGACGAGGTCTGCCGACACATCGAGGTCACCCTCGAGGGCCAGGGCGCGCACGAGAGCGTCGCCAGTCTCGAGCGTGAACTCGAGTGGACGCCACCGCGACAGCGCCTCCGGAACCGCCGCAGGGCCACGGATCGCGCGTACGGCCTTGAGCGCTGCCGCGAGATCATCCGCTTCGAAATCCCAGTTGTGGCGCTCGTGCTCGGGCAGCTGATCACGGCGCCGAAGCCACGCATTGGTGAGCTCCAGCTGCTCACCCGCCAGCTCAAGCTCGCCTGCCTGCCCGTACATGCCGGCGAGCCGCATGTGCTGTACTCCATTCCACGGTCCGGCGCTGTCAGCGTCGAAGATCCGCGCGACTGAAGACGGGTCGGCGTACCGCATCGCAAGATCCGGGCGTTTCCGCACGACAGAGGTGACGGCGTTGTTCGCAGCAGCGGCAGCCGCTGCCAGCAACGCGAGCGGGATCGCCTGGGCTCGAGCTGAGGGTTCCTGAGAGATGTGCATCGCCAGCTCGATCCGGCGGAAGTAAGCGTGCACCCGGGCGACCGGATCACCGATCGCCATCGGCTGCGGGTCGTTGACGGCAAGATCAACCAGCTCTGAGTGCTTCTCGCCGAGGTAGAGGTGCTCGGCGCAGGCCATTGCCGCGTACTCATCGGTCATCCGTCGAGCCATTAGGTGCTTGGCGAGCCGCCGATGGGATGCCAGGACCTCCTTAGGCTTGACCCGCGACCGGACGTACGTCTCGAAGTCCTCGTCACGGAAGGCAACCACCTCCCCATCCAGCACGAGGCCCGGGATCATCCCTTCACAGAACCGCTCCGCGGCCGCCACGGTCTCGCCAATCGCGTCAGCGAAGGAGTTAATTGTGACCGGGCGCGTCAGGCAGATCAGAGCTGCGAGATGGCGGCGGGCATCTGCCGGACTTGACGCCTCAGCGGTCGAGGCCGTGACAAGGTCAGCGAAGATCGCTTCAGGTGTCATGCCGGATGCGTCCACGACTTCAGCGACCGTGTCCGGTGCGCCGGCCCGAGAACGATCAAGCACGTAGAACTGAGTTCGCGGGTTTCCGTTGCTCCGGGCGTGAAAGGCGGCGCACTCGTCATCGGACGCCTCGAAGTGGCGGCGGAGGTGCACACCTGACGATGTCTCGTCGAAGCCGGCCAACGCGACCATCGGCGTGCTCTCTGGCGCGTCGATGGTTTCCACACGGTGGGAACGCGTAGTCATGAGCACATGGACGCGCTCGGGGAGCGGCAGGCGCCACAGGTCCGGCAGGAACGTCGGTGAGCCGCGCTCGCGTCCAGCGAAGGCGGCATTGTCCGCAGCGTCGATGGCGATCACCAGGCGCGCGGCGTCGCCTGGCAGCGTCGTTGAGGCCGTATCCAACGTCCGCCGCATGTGCTGCCAAAGCGCAAGGCCGTCTCCTTCTCGCACAAGCAGAGGTGTTCCCGTGGCAACGGCGATCATGTTGATGATCTGCAGGAGGGCCGGGCCGGTGGCGTGGCGGGTCTCAGCGGGACTTAGGTACTCGCCGGCCCCGAAGCAGTCGTACCGGATGACCGTCGAACCGCAAGGAAGACTGCTCGACAAGAGACCGAGCATCGTGGTCTTGCCAACGCCAGCGGGGCCGTGAGCGACGAGGTGGGTCGCGCCGGCGACGATCGCATCGGCGACGGCGTGGACATCGCCGGTGATGATCGGATCGTCGACTTCCGTGTAGCGCGGCGGCAGCGGGAACAGCGCCGCCTCGCTCGTTGCACCCAACTCAGCGAGCAGATCGGCCCGGGTGATCCCAAGCGACCCGACCGCTTCCGGTAACGCCTCGCGTTGGAACCGGCGGTACAGCCCGTTCATCGAGCTGACGACATCAGTCAGGACGTGCTGACCAAGGGTCGCGACGATGTGCCGCTCCTGCAGCGCCCGGGAGCCGGCACCCAAGTCCTCGATCACGAACAGGCGGACCAGGTCGCTGAACTCGAGCTCAGAGAGCCGGGATGCCGCATGCAGACGAAGCAGATCGGCGCGTTCCGGCGCGTTGAGCGATGCAGCCAAAGTCCTGAGCCTGACCTGCCCGGCGCGGCCTTGCATCGCAGCCTGGACCTTCTCCAGCATTGACACCAGCCTCGGTGCCGCCGGCTGGTTACTCACGAGACGAAGGCGCAGCTTTGCAACCGTCGTGTCACGCTCGTGCTCCGCGCGATGGATCCTGAAGACCTCGGCGAGCCGCTCGAGTACGCCCGCCTGCCCCCGGGAACCGGACGCGGAAAGGCGTACTGCCGTCCACGCCTTGGTGGGGTGTCGATGGCTGTACTTGAGCTGGGATACGACCACTCTCTCGGCAGCGTCGAAGTGATCGCCGCCGAAGTACTCGGTCAGATCGGCGGCCAGCAGCATGTCGGGGTGTTTGGACACCTCATCGAGGGGCGACAGGCCCTCCATGAGAACGCGTACGAGCCCGGAGGAGGGATCGAGGACCTGCAACGCCCGGTTGATCGCCCAGAGCACGTGGAACTCATCACCGGCATTCGACTCGCGCGCGCCGGGGAGCTCAGCGCGCGACCGGTGGCGCCTGGGCGTCGTATGGGACCTAGTCATCGCAGAATGGGCCTGAGAACGCGATGAGCAGGCGGGCTCGACCGGATGACGCGGAGCACCGTGTCGCGGATGCGCGTGGCAGCTCACGCGCAAACGATCGTGGTGAGGAGCTGACCAGCGTCGACAAACGAGCGAGCACCATCAAGGCCATCCTGGACGACGACCTACGCGCCAACAGGAGGGGGTCTGTCGGGTCGACGTTGCGAGCTGCCTTAGCCCTGGCGAGGAACTCAAACCGCCGCCCCATGCACGCCGACTACTCCCCCGTCTCGTCGACCGGAAGCGAGGCGGCGAGCTCGGCGAACTGAGAGAGGGCAGCTTCGAGCTCTTCCACGATCTCAGCGGCGAGCACGCCGGGGGCCGGGAGCGAGCTGGCGTCGTCGAGGGAGTCATCGCGCAGCCAGGTGATGTCGAGGTTCGCCTTGTCCCGGGCGACCAGCTCGTCGTAGCTGAAGCGGTGGAACCGCTCGGACTCGACGCGCTTCGATCGGTCCTCGGGGCAGTAGGACTCGACGAAGTCGACCAGGTCTTCCGAGCGCAGCGGGCTGGTCTTGAGCGTGAAGTGCTTGTTGGTGCGCAGGTCGTAGACCCACGTCTCCTTCGTCCACGCGTCCGCTGCGGCCGGCTTGCGGTCGAAGAACACGACGTTGGCCTTGACGCCCTGGGCGTAGAAGATGCCGGTCGGCAGGCGGAGGATCGTGTGGAGGTCGCACTCGGCGAGCAGGCGCCGCCGGATCGTCTCCCCCGCACCGGCCTCGAACAACACGTTGTCGGGCAATACGACCGCGGCCCGCCCACCGATCTTCAACACGCCCTTGATGTGCTGCAGGAAGTTGAGCTGCTTGTTCGACGTCGATGCCCAGAAGTCGTCACGCACGATCACCAGGTCTTCGCGCTCGGCCTCGCCGGCCTCGTTGACCATGGTCATCGACGACTTTCGTCCGAACGGTGGGTTGGCGGCGATCACGTCGACGCGAACGCCGGGGTCGGCTCGCAGCGCGTCAGCCACGGTCACGAGGCTCGGGCCGGTCGGAGTGCCGATGCCGTGCAGCAGCAGGTTCATCGCGCAGAGGCGGGCGGTGCCGTCGACGATCTCCCAGCCGTGCACGGCCTCGTCGCGTAGGAAGCGCTTGTCGTCGGCGTCCATCTCGGCGATGTGGTGATCGACGATCCACTCGTGCGCGGCGAGCAGGAACCCACCCGTGCCGCACGCCGGGTCGGCGACTGTCTCGCCGGGCTTGGGTTGCAGGCAGGCGATCATCGCCCGGGTCAGCGCCCGGGGCGTGAAGTACTGCCCGGCGCCGGACTTGGTGTCCTCGGCGCCCTTCTGCAGCAGTCCCTCGTAAGCGTCGCCCTTCAGGTCGGCGTCCACCGACGTCCACGTCTCCTCGTTGATCAGGTTCACCACCAGCCGACGGAGCTTGGCCGGATCCTGGATCCGGTTCTGGGCCTTGCGGAAGACCGTGCCCAGCGTGCCGGGCTGGCGGCCCAGGGATTCGAGGAGGTGCCGGTAGTGGACCTCGAGCTCATCGCCGTCGCGGTGGAGCAGCGACTGCCAGTCGAGCCCGAGGGGGACGACCTCCCCGAGGCCGGCCTTCTGCCGCTCGTCGGCCATCTTGAGGAACAACAGGTAGGTGAGCTGCTCGACGTACTCGATCGTCGACACGCCGTCGTCGCGCAGCACGTTGCAGAAGTTCCACAGCTTCTGAACGAGCTGGTTCGAGTTGCTCACTCGGCGTCTCCCCGGTCGTTCGAGCCGAAGGGGGGCTCAGGGGGGTCTGCGCGGTACCGCGGCACGTCGCGGGAGGTCATCTCGCCGACGGTCTAGACCCCGAACCGGCTGTCCAGGCCCGAGCGCTCGACGCGGCGGCGCTCGTATGCCTCCGCTCGCATCTGTTCGAAGCGGAACGCGGCGGCCGCGTAGACGTCACCCATGATTCGGCTGCCGGTGTCATTGTCGGTCGCGAACACGAGGTCGTACAGGTAGGACCCTGAGGTGTTCCTGACCTCGAAGGAGTGCGTATAGCGATAGCCGAGGACGCTCTCGAGCCGCCACCGGAGCAAGTTCGTGTACTCGCGGCGGGCACCTTCAGCAGTAAGAGCCCCTGCTTCTCGCGCCTGGGCTATCGGCGCCCAATCGTCGCTGCCGAAGGTCTGTCGAAGAAGGGCAGCATTCGCAGTGCTTTGGCCGAGCACGCGCGGGATGTCCGACCCATAGAACAGGAGCCACTGCTCGACCTTGTACTTGCGCTCGCGCTTTAGGTCGGCAAGCAGGCGCAGCGTATCCCAGCGGAGCGCTGCCGAGCTGTACGGGTCGACGAACGTAAACGCTGGCGCCCAGTCGACCCTGAGCGTCTTGAGGTGATCGAGGATGCCGCCCAGCGTGACGTTGCAGTCGCCAGGCACGACCGCGAACTGTCGACCTGGGAATCGGGAACGCAGCGCGCCTTCCAGTTCGGCCGCGACCTTGTCGAGCTCGAACAGGTAGATCCGGGCGTAGTCGGGAAGAGCCTCCAGAGCACGAATGGACGATCCACGGATGTCACGGTCGACATCGCGCCGCTGGTTCGAGGCATTGCCTGCGAACAGGTCGAGGTAAATCAGCTCGCCCGGCGCCTTCTTGCTCCCCGCCGCCGCGAGGGCAGGCAGGTACGCCGAGAGGATGTCCAGCTTTGCCTCAGTCCAGAACCCCCAGCCGCGCGGTGCCATGCCTATCTCGCCACCTCCTTGAGGGCAGGCATCTCGTCCCACGTCCGGCCGTCGAGTTCGCGGCCGCCAGCCTTCGGCGTACGGCCCCCCCACTGTTTGAAGAAGAACTTGACCCCCTGGGCCGTGCTGGCGTCGCGGAGCGCCCGGACCCATGCCGCATCGATTGGCCGCGCCCGCTGACCGGACTCGCCACCGACGATCAACCACTCGATGCCGGCCAAGTCGAGGTCCACAGGCCCGAGCAACGGCTCGGCCGAGACGAAGCGAATCGCGGCCGGCACATCGCGCAGGTGACCGAGCCGGAACGAGTAGCGCTGGGTCTCCACCGACACGCCCATCCAGACGTTTGGCGGCCACGGCAGATCACTGGCCAGGCGGGCTAGCCGTTTCGAACGCTTGGTGAGCACCTGGAACTGGTGCTGCGGCGTCTCGACCATCACATCGAACACGTCGCGAATGAACCCCATTGGAACGTCCTCGTGAAACAGGTCGCTCATCGAGTTGACGAACACCGTGCGAGACCCCGGCCAGTGCCGTGGGGCATCCACCACGTCAGGGTGCAGCGTCAGTCTGAAGCCGGGCCCGCTCGTCCTCGGGTCGCCGTCGTTCTGGTACTTGGCCTGGCCCATCGCCTGCAGCCGCTTCGCCAGCGTGAGGGCATAGCAGTTGTCGCACCCAGGCGAGGTGCGGTCGCAGCCCGTCGAAGGGTTCCAGGTGACCTCGGTCCACTCGATTGCTGACTCGGCCACGCTCATACCTCCGACGATACGAAGGGGGTGTGACAGAGTTCGGCCGCTCGCCTGCGACACCGGTGGCCTGCGAGGGTGCGGACGAGGACGGAGGTGTCCAGCAGCCACGCCACTACACCACTCCCAGATGCTCGGCAAGTCCGTCGAAGGTGGACTCCTTCTTCACGTCGAGCAGCCGGAAGGCTCGTGTGTACGGGGTGCGTCCCTCCTTCGCGCTCGCGATCAGCGCACTCGCGAACCGTCTGCTCACCTGCACCGGCTTGGTGTTGTAGTAGTTCCCGCCACCTCCGCGATCGGTAAGGAACTCCGCGACACGCTCGCGTTCCACGTCGAGCTCGACGAGGTACTCGTCCCATGTCAGTGCGCCGGCTTCGCGGAGGCGGCCGAAGATCACCTGAGCGCTGACGCGGAAGTGCTCGGCGAGCGGCCGCAGCTGAACCCGAAGATCCGCGCGCTGATCGAATCGGCTGCGGAATTCGGCCATCGGCACCAGGAGCTCGACCGCGACCTGGTTGCACCACCGCTCGACATCGTTGGCCCGAGTGGACCGCGGATCAAGATCGGACAGCGCCGTCTCACCCAGCCAGAGGTGGGCCAACTCGTGGACGAGTGTGAACACCTGCGCTGCCTTGCTGTCCGCACCGTTGACGAACACGAGGGCGGCGTACTGGTCGGCGAGCGCGAAGCCTCGGAACTCATGGGGGTCGAGGGTGCGATGCGTGTTGGAGCCGACGATGCCGCTGATCATCACCAGGACCCCAGCTGCTTCGGCGTGCTCACGTAGCCATGTCAACGCGCCATCGGACCCACGAGAGGTGGCACGGCTCTGCGTCGTCCAGTCGAGGATCTCTCGCATCTGGTCGGCGACGGCATCGACGGCATCGTTCGTGCTTCCCACTCCGACGAAGGGCAGCGGAGGTTCGCCTTCGAGGATCTGATTGTCCCGGTACCACTCCTGACGACGCTCGCACGCGTAGATCACATCCAGCAGGTCCGCCGACGCCGCCTGGCCCACACCGACGGGCCGAGACGCGACCGTTCGGAAGTCTGGGATCGGCATCGGCTCGACCGGCGGCTCGTCGAGGAACAGGAACCCGACGGGCGTGTGGGTCTTGCGGGCGAAGTCCTCGAGCTGCTTCAGCGTCGGGGCGGTCTCGCCCTCGAGCCAGGCCTCGTAACGCGGGAATCTCGTCAGCCAGGTCTCGTCGTCGATGCCCGAGCGGGCGCGGGCCCACTCGAGCACCCGCGGCTGCACCTCGACCCTGACGCTCATGAACCGGCACCTTCCCGACGCGCCCCGACTCGACGCCCCGTCGACCGTACCCGGGGGGTGTGACGGTCTCTCACGCCGTTCTCCTCGACCGATGAGCCGTCCTCGGCGCCGCCGCCCGCTCGGCGCGGATCCGATCGAGCAACAGCGAGGCCGGCTCGTCGCTTGGATCCTGCGGAACGAGCTTGCCCTCGAACGCCGCCTTCAGCACCGACCGACGAAGCGCAGCGGATCGCTCCAGTCCAGCCGCGACGGCGCGTTCGCAGGCCTCGAGAAACGACATCTGCCGCTCGACCTCAACGACGAGTCGTTGTTGCTCTTCGGGAGGCGGCAACGGCAGCCGGACATCGGAGAGCATGGACTGGTTGACCTTGTAGATCCCGGCAGTCGTCCGTGCCCTCGGCTCCAACTGCTCACGCACGATTGGGGCGTTCCAGACAAGTACGAGCAGCGCGGGGGCCAGCACATGACCTGGGACGCGCACCCGGATGAGTGTGTCCGGGTACGCGACTGGGTCCGGCTGATCGACTACGAGCCCTCCGCGACCAACCAGGTTCAATGATCCGTTTCCACGTGAGACGAAGAAGTCGCCCCTGTGGACGAGAACGGAGGCGGCATCCCTCGCCTCCCAATCACCGTCCTTCCGTTCGGCAAGGTCGATGCCGCCACCCTTGAGGCAGGTCAGGCGCAGGACCGGAAAGCCACCTGGCCGAGATCGGACCGACTTGCCATTGGCAAGCGGCTCGGAAACCAAGTCGCCCAAGCGGACCGTCGTCCAGGTCGCGGGCAGATCCTCCGGTGGCTCCGACGCCCGCTCGACGCCGAGGTCGGCCAGGAGCTTGGTGGCGGGCGTGTCGGTTGGGTCCTGGGGGACGAGGCGACCTGTGACGGCCGTGGCCAGGACGGCATCTCGCATGCGCTTGAGGAGTTGGCGGACAGTACGGAGTCCGACTTCGCCGGCGCCGAGCTTGGAGAACGCCTCCTCGATTGCTGCGACGATCCGCTCCTGCTCGGCCAAGGGCGCCAGCAGAACTGGTGTTGCTCGGATATCGCTGAGGTTCAGGTGTGGGTGCGCCGAGCCAGCCTGAGAAGCAAGCGCGTGTTCCCGACCAGGGCCGTTCAGCAGGTGAACGAGATAGTCCGCAACCGTCGCTTCACCGGGTCGAATGGCTACCATGCCTTGGGACAGGCAGACACGGTCCGATGGCGCCTTCGCGGCCCAACCGAGGCTCAGCTCGCGTGAGTACACGATGTCGCCAGGTGCGGGTGAATGCCGACGCGTCTGGAGTTCGTACTCGGCCTCTGAGACTCGGGCCGCACCGTCCAGATCGAGGGTTCCGCCGACTACGTCCCTGGGCCGAAGTGCCGGGATTCCCGCATCCGAGTACTTGGGCGTTCGGTGTTCGCAGTCCTGGACCAGCTCGCACGCCTCCACAAGGGTCGACGCTGCCCATCCCCTCGGAAGCACGGTCATGCGACGAGTTCCTGGGCGAGTTCGTCGAGGAGCGGGGCGAGCTGGCCCGAGAACGCACTGTTGGCGCGGCCGAAGCCGCCGTGGCCGACGAAGGGTTCGAGCTCGAAGTCGTCGGGGGCGATGGCGAGGCTGGTGGCGAGGTGATCCTTGATCCTCGCGAGCCAAACCATCTGCTCGTCGGTGAACGTCGTGCCGGCCTGCTGTTGTTGCGCGAGCCAACTTTGGAAGCGCTCGTCGACGGTGAGCGGGTAGGCGACGAGATCACGGGCGGGATCGAGTGCCTTGCGCACGAGGGAGATGAGGTTGGTGAACTGCTTGCCGGCCGAGCCCCGCACCCGTGACGCTTCGAAGGCTTCGTACGCGGCCCAGAGGCGTTCGGGGGTCCAGTTGTGCGGCGGTCGGCTGATGGTGGCGGCCAGCTCCTTGATGGACTTGAGGGTGAGCCGCTTCCCATAGGGCCGGGAGTAGAGGATCTGGAGCGCGTCGATGTCGTCGCGGTGCTCGGCCACGAAGGCCTGCCAGGACTCGATGGTCTGGCGAGCCCGGTCGGTGGCGTCGCGGGAGAACCCCGCGTCGATCACCTCGTCCTTGGAGGTCTCGTCGAGCACCTGGGTGTAGCTGCGGCGGACCTCGACCAGCTTGGTGCGCAGCGTGGGACGCTCGGCCAGGATGCGGCACGCCCGCTCGATCAACTGCTCGCGGCTCTCCTGCAGCTGCTCATCGGTTGGGTCGGCGCCGCCGTTGGCAGCCGCGGCGCGTTCCCATGCCTTGTCGATGTCGACGGCATCGGTCAGCACCCGGACGAGGTCGGTCAGTCCCGCACCGTCGGCGGCCTCGGCCAACACGGCGCGGTCCTCGTTGGAGATGACGCGGTCGAGGCGGGCCAGACGACCGGCGATCGTCGACACGACGTCGGGGTCGCGCACACCGGCGGCGACCTGGTCGAGGAGCTTCTTGAGCGACTCGGTCTTGCGGCGCTCCAGCGGGTTGGTGTCGTTGAACTCGGCCTCGGTGACGCCGACGGCGTCGACGATCACGAAGTGCGTCTTGGCGGTGGCGTCGGCGGAGACGGCCTGCAGGTCGTTGGGGTCGATGACCCGCACACCGCGGCCCTTCATCTGCTCGAAGAAGTTCCGCGAGCGCACCTGGCGCATGAACATCACGCACTCCAGCGGTCGCACGTCGGTGCCGGTGGCGATCATGTCGACGGTGACGGCGATGCGCGGGTTGAAGCTGTTGCGGAACTGGTTGAGCAGGTCCTCGGGCTTCACGCCGGTGGTGCGGTAGGTGATCTTCACCGCGAAGTCGTTGCCGCGGCCGAACTCCTCCCGACAGATCCGCACGATGTCATCCGCGTGGCTGTCGTCCTTGGCGAAGATCAGGGTCTTGGGCACCTCGCTGCGGCCGGGGAAGATCCCGCCATCGTCGAGCGGCTTGAACAGGTTGTCGCGGAAGGCGCTGATCACGGTCCGGATCTGGTCGACCGCGACGACGTCGCGGTCGAGCTGCGTGGCCTCGTACACGACGTCCTCGTCGAGCTTCTCGAGCCGGACCTTGCGGGTCTCGCGCTCGCGGAACTTGGTAACCAGCCCGGCTTCGACGGTGGAGCCCTGCTCGCTGATCTTGGTGCGGATCCGGTAGACGTCGAAGTCGACGTTCACGCCGTCGGCGACGGCCTCGGCGTGGCCGTACTCGACGACGAGGTTCTGGTTGAAGAAGGCGAAGGTCTGCTTGGCCGGGGTGGCAGTGAGCCCGACAAGGAAGGCGTCGAAGTACTCGATGACCTGCCGCCACACCCCGTAGATCGAACGGTGGCACTCGTCAACGATCACCACGTCGAAGGCCTCGATCGGGATCTGCGCGTTGTAGGTGATGTCGACCGGTCGGTCCGGTTCGATCTCGGCGCCGGACTTCTCGTCGACGTCCTCGGG
>JBBSJW010000069.1:0-15468 GCA_038256885.1 Propionibacteriales bacterium | reverse complement strand
GAGACGACCGGGTCGCAGGATCGCGGGGTCGATCATGTCTTCACGGTTGGATGCACCGATCACGAGCACGTTCTCGAGCCCTTCGACGCCATCGATCTCGCTCAGCAGCTGCGGGACGATGGTGTTCTCGACATCGGAGGAGACGCCCGATCCGCGGGTGCGGAACAGCGAGTCCATCTCGTCGAAGAACACGATGACTGGGGTGCCCTCGCTGGCCTTCTCGCGGGCGCGCTGGAACACCAGGCGGATGTGTCGCTCGGTCTCGCCGACGTACTTGTTGAGCAGCTCGGGGCCCTTGATGTTGAGGAAGTAGGAACGTCCCTCTTCGCCCGTGCGCTCGGAGACCTTCTTGGCGAGCGACGCTGCGACCGCCTTGGCGATCAGCGTCTTGCCACAACCCGGAGGGCCGTAGAGCAGCACACCCTTGGGCGGCTTGAGCTCGTGCTCGATGAACAGCTCGGGGTGGAGGTAGGGCATCTCGACGGCATCACGGATCGACTCGATCTGGCTCTTGAGTCCACCGATGCTGTCGTAGTCGATGTCGGGGACCTCTTCGAGGACGAGTTCCTCGACCTCGCTCTTGGGCACCCGTTCATAGACATAGCCGGAACGGCTGTCGAGCAGCAGTGAGTCGCCCGGGCGGATCTTGAGTCCGAGCAGCGGTTCGGCGAGACGTACGACGCGCTCTTCGTCGGCATTGCCCATCACCAGCGCGCGCTCACCATCGGCGAGTATCTCCTTGAGCGAGACGACTTCGCCGGTCTGCTCGAAGTCGAGTGCCATGACGACATTCATCGCTTCGTTGAGGATGACTTCCTGGCCCTTGCGGAGGTTGTCCTTGTCGACCGTCGGGCTGACGATGACCCGCAGCTTGCGGCCGCCGGTGAACACGTCGACCGAGTCGTCGTCGTTGCGCTTGAGGAACGTTCCGAAGCCGGTCGGCGGCTGTGCCAGCCGGTCGACCTCTTCCTTCAGAGTGACGATCTGGTCGCGCGCTTCGCGCAGCGTCGACGTCAGGCGCTCGTTCTGGGCGTTGGTGGCCGAGAGCTTGGCTTCGATCTCGCTGAGACGCGAGTCAGTGGAACCCTCAGTGCCGAGCCGGCGGCGGAGGTGCTCGACTTCCGCGCGCAAGTAGCCAAGCTCCTGCCCGGTCTCACTGGTCTGACCACGCTTCTGGACGGGCTCGTTCTCGGTCATAGCCACCTCCTGCTCGTACGGCCGACACTACCCGTCTGCCCCACGCGAATGGGTGTCATCTCAGACACACGAAGGTGTCGTTTTCTTACGACTCCTCTTCGACCTCGACGCCAAAGGGTCGCGGACCCTTGTAGTCGGGGCCATACGCACCCGGTGCGGGGCGACGGGACTTCTCCAACGACTGCTGTCCCGGAGCCATCCGGCGGGCCGTGACGAGGAAGGCCGTGTGCCCGTTCATCTTGTGGTCCGGACGGACTGAGAGGCCTTCCAGGTGCCAGCTTCGCTCGAGCGTCTCCCAGGCGTGCGGCTCGGTGAACCCGCCATCCGCGCGGATGCTCTCGACGAACAGAGATAGCTGCGTGGTCGTGGCGACGTACGCACAGATGATCCCGCCGGGCACGAGTCGCTCGACGGCGAGCGGGATGCAGCTCCAGGGATCGACCATGTCGAGGATGAGTCGATCGATCTCGGTCTCGGTGATCACTTCCTTGACGTCTCCGACTGTCAACGTCCAGCCCGGCACATCCGTGCCGGCGACCTGTTCGACGTTGCGACGTACGTTCTCGGCGAACTCCTCGCGGATCTCGTACGAGCCCAGCGTTCCCTCGGGCCCGATCGCGCGCAGCAGATATGACGTCAGGCTTCCCGAGCCGGCCCCAGCCTCGACGACCCGCGCTCCGGGATAGATGTCGGCCATCGTGATGATCTGCGAGGCATCCTTGGGATAGATGATCGCTGCGCCACGCGGCATCGACACGACGTACTCGAACAGCAGCGGTCTGAAGACTTGGTAGAACGCGCCCATCGACGACTCGATGACGATGCCTTCGGGGTGCCCGATCATGTCGTCGTGATTGAGCTGCCCCTTCTTGGTCGAGAACTGTGCACCGGCCTCAAGCTTGAGGTTGTGCTTGCGCCCCTTGGGGTCGGTGAGTCGTACCCACTCACCCTCGACCAGCGCGCCACTGCGCATACCGGCGCTCATCGGCTGGCCCTGTAGGCATCGTCGACGGCGCGGGCCGAGAGCGATCCCACGACCGAACCGTCGGCCTCGGTGAGCGCATAGACGTCAGCTGGTTGAGCGGCCATGGCGCGCAGAAGGGCTGTGCCATGTAGGTCGGCTGACAATCTGGGAGCTCCTTCGGGAGGCGGTTGCTGGGAGTCGACAATGGAACGGGCCACGAGCATGTTGATGCGTGACGAACGGCTGGCATTGCGCAGTGCATCACTGGCTCCCTGCCAGAGGAACCACGCGACGAGCAGCGCAATGGCGATGTTGACGCCGAGCTGGTTGTCGCCGTCCCGGTTCAACAGGGCGAACGCGACGACGCCGATGGCTGCGGCCCGGCCGATCCACCCCGCAATGCGTACGCCGGTCTCCTCGCGGCCGGTGACCTGCCAGATGATCGCGCGGAAGACACGGCCGCCATCGAGAGGCAGGCCGGGAAGCATGTTGAAGATGGCGACCAGGATGTTGACGTAGCCGACTGACCACAGGATGTCCGATGTCGTTCCGTCCATCGACCTGGACAGTGAGAGCGACGAGATGCCGATGCCGAGCGAAGTGAGCGGGCCGGAGATCGAGATCCAGAGCTCCTGCCAGGGTGTGCGGCTCTCGCCCTCGATCAGGGTCTCGCCGCCCAGCAGGTGCAGGGTGACCGATTGGACACGCATGCCGAACTGACGCGCGGCGAACACATGGGCAAGCTCATGAACGAACACCGAGACGTACAACGCGATGACGAACACCGTCGCGAGCGCATATGGATTCGCGTACGACCTGTCGTCGAACCGCGGTGCGACGAGAGCAACAAGCACGACGCCCATCAGCACGATCGACGGCTTGATGAGCAGATCCACTCCGCCTACGCGCCCGAGACGCCATGTGCCGGCCGGTTTGGGAAGGGGGCGCTCACTCACGCCGTCACCCCAACGAAGAAGCCACGGTATTGAGGCAACGGCGTGATCGCTGTCCAAATCGTTCGCTCGCTCCGCTCGTTCACGGGGCCAACCTATCGCCTCACCGCGTGGTTCCTGATTTCAGTCAGTGGCCGGGGCTAGCCTGCAGGAATGGACGCACCACAGCTTGAGCTTCACGACGTGACACCTGGTGTCACCGTCCGCAGTTCGCTGTCTCCAAGTCGCGCGGGCGACTTTCTCGCGTGTCCCCTGCGCTATCGACTGCGGGTGATTGATCGGCTTCCCGAGCCCGCGGATGCAGTGATGGTTCGCGGCACGCTGGTGCACGCCGTCCTCGAGGACCTGCTGGCCGAGCCGGCCGAAAGTCGCACCCTCGACGAGGCCGTCAAGCTACTGCCGACCGAGTGGGACAAGTTGCGTGCCGAAGAGCCCAGGCTCGCCGAGCTGTTCACGTCCGAGCAAGCAGCTGACGAGACCGCGTGGCTGGCCTCAGCGATCACGCTGCTTGAGACCTACTTCCGCATGGAGGATCCGCGCTATCTGGGGCCTCACACCCGCGAGGAGAAGATCAGCTTCGAGCACGAGTCGGGGCTGACGTTCGCTGGAATCGTCGATCGCATCGACATCGCGCCGGATGGTCGCATCAGAGTGGTGGACTACAAGACTGGGAAGAGCCCTAGTCCGCTCTATGAGGACAAGGCGCTCTTCCAGATGAAGTTCTACGCACTCGTCATCTGGCGCACGCGCGGCATCCTGCCGACGCTGCTGCAGCTCATGTACATCGGAGACGGCTCGTTCATCACCTACGAGCCCAAGGAAGACGAGCTCCTGGCCACCGAGCGCAAGGTGTTGGCGCTGTGGGCCGCCATCGCGTCGGCAGTCGAGCGTCGTGACTTCCCGCCAAAGAAGAGCGGCCTCTGCAAGTGGTGCTCCCATCAGGCGATCTGCCCCGAGTGGGGAGGCACTCCCCCACCATTCCCCGAGATCGTGCCGGAAGTCCCGCTCGTTCCTTAGTCGAACAGGGCGCGGAGGGCGTCCGGCCCGACGTGGTCGAGAGTCGGCAGCTGCGTACGTCTCGGTGCGTCGGGGACGTTGACGAAGTGCGGAACCACCAACACCTGGCAACCCGCGGCGTTTGCGGACGTCGCGCCAGTGCCCGAGTCCTCAATGGCCAGACAGTCAGCCGCATCGACGCCGAGCATCTCGGCGGCAAGCAGATATGGCGCCGGGTGAGGCTTGCCGTGGGTGACCTTGTCGCCGGTCACGACGGCGGCAAACGGCGTCACCTCCGCAATCGGCTCGGCGATCGATTCGTACGACATCGTCACGAGAGCTTGGAGTGTGCCTTCAGCGTGCAGGGCATCGATCAGCTCACGCGCTCCCGGACGCCACGGGATCGCCTCGCGCAGCGCCGCGGCCAGACGTAGGACGAGGAAGTCGACGATCTCCTCGGGTGACATGTCGGCGTCGAGACGCTTCTTGATGTACTCGCCCGACCCGATCAGGGAGTTGCCGACCAGCGCGAGCCCGTCCTCCTGCGTCCAGGTCTTGCCATAGCGCTCAGCCAGCTCGTGCTCGCCTGCCATCCAGAGTGGCTCGCTGTCGATGATGGTCCCGTCGAGGTCCCACAGGACGGCGGCGTAGGTGGTCACGCGTCCACGGTAGACGTACGCGACGGCGCGGCGTTTCACAGATTGGCTGCTGCCTGGATCAATTGAGCTGAAGTGGCACAATGGAGTCTCAGTTCGGGATCCCCCGAGGCCCAGGCGAGCCCGCCGCCGGCTGGAGATCCCCAGCATTCCTGCCGATCTTCCACAAGGAGTGCTCGTGTCCAGCACCCAGCACCACCGTCCCGATGCCACCGAGGCTCTGACAGCCCTGCTGCAGAGTCGCATTCTGGTGCTCGACGGAGCGATGGGTACGGCCATCCAGCGAGACCGTCCCGACGAGGCCGGCTACCGCGGAGAGCGCTTCAAGGACTGGCCCAGCGATGTGCAGGGCAACAACGACCTCCTGACGCTGACCGCGCCCGAGATCATCGGCGGCATCCACCGCGAGTACCTCGAGGCCGGCGCCGACATCATCGAGACCAACACATTCAACGCCAATGCCGTGTCGCTTTCGGACTACGGCATGGAGGAGCTCTCGTACGAGTTCAACTACGAGTCGGCCAAGCTGGCCCGGGCGATCTGCGACGAGGTCGGCACGGCTGACAAGCCGCGGTATGTCGCCGGTGCACTCGGCCCCACGACACGTACGGCATCGATCTCCCCCGACGTCAACGACCCCAGCGCGCGCAACGTCTCGTACGACCAGCTCGTCGATGCCTACGCGGAAGCCACCCGGGCGCTGCTCGACGGCGGTTCCGATCTGGTCTTCATCGAGACGATCTTCGACACGCTCAATGCGAAGGCAGCAATCTCTGCGGTCGAGAAGGTCTTCACCGAGTACCGCCGCCGCTGGCCGATCGTCATCTCCGGCACGATCACGGACGCCTCCGGTCGCACGCTGTCGGGCCAGACAACCGAGGCGTTCTGGCACTCCGTACGCCACTCCAAGCCGCTGCTCGTGGGACTCAACTGCGCACTCGGTGCCAAGGAAATGCGCCCCTACATCTCCGAGATGTCACGGGTTGCTGACACGTTCGTGTCGGCGTATCCCAATGCTGGCCTACCCAATGCGTTCGGTGAGTACGACGAGGCGCCCGAGGAGACCGCGGCGATCATCGCGGAATTCGCGGATGCCGGATTCGTCAACCTCGTCGGCGGATGTTGCGGCACGACGCCCGCTCACATCGCTGAGATCGCAAAACAGGTCGACGGCAAGGCTCCCCGCTCGGTGCCCGAGTCCAAGGAAGCGCTTCGACTGTCAGGCCTCGAGCCGTTCTCAGTCGTCGAGGACACCTTGTTCGTCAACGTCGGCGAGCGCACCAACATCACCGGCTCAGCCCGCTTCCGCAACCTGATCAAGGCGGGTGACTACTCGGCTGCGCTCGCTGTCGCGCGCCAGCAGGTTGAGAACGGCGCGCAGGTCATCGACATCAACATGGACGAGGGCATGATCGACGGCGTCGAGGCGATGGATCGCTTCACCAAGCTGATCGCCACCGAGCCCGACATCTGTCGCGTGCCGACGATGATCGACTCCTCCAAGTGGGATGTCATCGAGGCTGGTCTCAAGAACGTCCAGGGCAAGTCGATCGTCAACTCGATCTCGCTGAAGGAAGGCGAGGAGAAGTTCGTACGAGAGGCAGAGCTGTGTCGTACCTATGGCGCCGCCGCCGTTGTCATGGCCTTTGACGAAGAGGGCCAGGCCGACGACCTGGAGCGTCGCAAGCAGATCTGCGAGCGGGCCTATCGGATCCTGGTTGACCAGGTCGGCTTCCCGGCCGAGGACATTATCTTCGACCCGAACGTGTTCGCCGTGGCAACAGGCATCGAGGAGCACGCCAACTACGGACTCGACTTCATCGAGGCGACCCGGTGGATCAAGGAAAACCTGCCGGGCGCCAAGGTGTCCGGCGGTGTGTCGAACGTGTCGTTCTCGTTCAGGGGTAACAACCCCGTACGCGAGGCGATTCACGCGGTGTTCCTGTACCACGCGATCGGCGCTGGTATGGACATGGGAATCGTCAACGCCGGCGCTCTCGAGGTCTACGACGAGGTGCCCGAGCTGCTGCGCGAGCGCATCGAGGACGTCATCCTCAATCGCCGGCCGGACAGCACAGAACGCCTTCTCGAGATCGCTGCGGATTTCGCCGGCGATGGCTCGGTCAAGGAAGTCGCGACCGAGGAATGGCGCTCGCTCCCCGTCACTGAACGCATCACGCACGCCCTGGTGAAGGGCATCGACGAGTTCGCCGAAGAAGACACCGAAGAGCTTCGCAAGATCATCTCCGAGCGCGGCGGTCGACCGATCGAGGTCATCGAAGGCCCGCTGATGGACGGTATGAACGTTGTCGGAGACCTGTTCGGTGAGGGCAAGATGTTCCTCCCGCAGGTGGTGAAGTCGGCGCGCGTCATGAAGAAGGCCGTCGCGTACCTCCTCCCGTTCATCGAGGCGGAGAAGCAGCCCGGTGATGCCGAGCGCACCAACGGCAAGGTCGTCATGGCCACCGTCAAGGGCGATGTCCACGACATCGGCAAGAACATCGTCGGCGTCGTTCTCCAGTGCAACAACTACGACGTCGTCGACCTCGGCGTGATGGTGCCTGCCCAGAAGATCCTGGACGCGGCCAAGGCCGAGAACGCCGACGTCATCGGCCTCTCGGGCCTGATCACGCCATCGCTCGACGAAATGGTCAACCTCGCATCGGAGATGGAGCGTCAGGGATTCGACATCCCTCTGCTCATCGGTGGCGCCACGACGTCTCGCGCGCACACGGCCGTGAAGGTCGACCAGAAGTACCACGGCCCGGTGGTCTGGGTGAAGGATGCGTCGCGATCCGTCCCCGTCGTCGCCGCGCTGCTGTCTGACGAGCAGCGACCTAAGCTGCTCGCGGAGACCGCTGCGGACTACGACTCGCTCCGCGAGCGTCACGCTGCACGCCAGGACGCTCGTTCGCTCCTGTCGATCACGGCTGCGCGCGAGAACGCGACGCCGATCGACTGGACCGGCTACCAGCCGCCACGCCCTCGCATGTTGGCCAAGCAAGCGCGCGACTCGCATACCGACGACCACCACGTCTCTGGTCCGCCGACTCAGTTCGTCAAGACGTTCAGCGACTACTCGCTCGATGAGCTGCGCAAATACATCGACTGGCAGCCGTTCTTCAATGCCTGGGAGATGAAGGGCAAGTTCCCCGACATCCTCAACAGCCCGACGACGGGTGAAGCCGCTCGCAAGCTGTACGACGACGACCAGGCCATGCTTGACCGTCTGATCGAGGAGAAGTGGATCCGCGCCAACGGCGTGTTCGGCCTCTTCCCGGCCAGCCAGATCGAGAACGACGCGATCGAGATCTACACGGATGAGTCGCGCGCCGAGGTGCTGACGGTCCTCAACCAGCTGCGCCAGCAGGGCGAACACCGCGATGGCGTACCCAACCGCTCACTCGCTGACTTCATCGCGCCCAAGGACACAGGTCTGCGCGACTACGTCGGCGCCTTCGCCGTCACGGCAGGCGTAGGCATCACCGACAAGATCATGGAGTTCAAGAAGGAGCTCGACGACTACAGCGCGATCCTTCTGGAGTCTCTGGCCGACCGTCTTGCCGAGGCGTTTGCCGAGCGCATGCACGAGCGCGTACGCAAGGAGTTCTGGGCGCACGCTCCGCATGAGGCACTCGACAACGAGGACCTCATCAAGGAGAAGTACGAAGGCATCCGCCCAGCACCGGGCTATCCCGCCTGCCCCGAGCACACCGAGAAGCAGCGCATCTGGGAGCTCCTGGACGTCGAGGCCAACACCGGAATCGAGCTCACAGAGAGCATGGCGATGTGGCCGGGCGCTGCCGTCAGCGGTCTCTACTTCTCGCATCCGCAGTCGCAGTACTTCGTCGTCGGGCGCATCGGTCGCGACCAGGTCGAGGACTACGCCGAGCGCAAGGGCTGGTCCGTCGACGAGGCGGAGAAGTGGCTCTCTCCCAACTTGGGTTATCGCACCGAGAACGAATAGCCACCCCGCCTCGCTAAACTCGCAGGCATGAAGCCCCGAAGACCCGACGCCCGCATCACCGACCAAATCGGTGGTGGGCACTGATGGATCAGCAGACTCTTCTCAATTTTGGTCTCGTACTGATCTTTGTGCTGATCGGCGGAGTGTTCGCGGCAACGGAGATGGCGCTCGTTTCGCTGCGGCCAAGTCAGCTCGATCGGCTTGAACAGCAAGGTCCGCGCGGTGCGAAGGTCGCATCACTCGCTCGCGATCCCAATGCGTTTCTCGCGGCAGTCCAAATCGGTGTCACGGTGGCAGGGTTCCTTTCGGCTGCGTACGGTGCCTCGACCCTCGCGCCTGATTTTGCGCCCGTCTTCACAGGGCTCGGGCTCTCGACGAATGCGGCCGAGAACATCGCCCTCGTGTTGATGACATTGCTCATCGCCTACCTGTCGCTGGTGCTCGGCGAGCTCGTGCCCAAACGCTTCGCCCTGCAGAAGTCCGCGGGCCTTGCCACTGTTGTTGCTCCTCCGCTCTCGCGATTCGCGTCGCTCATGCGTCCTGTGATCTGGTTCCTCTCGCTGTCGACGAATGTCGTGGTGCGGTTGCTTCGAGGCAATCCACACGCCACGAATGAGGAGATGAGTGAAGACGAGTTGCGGGACCTCGTGGGCGGCCACGAAGGACTCGAGGACGACGAGCGACAGATCATGCAGGACGTCTTCGCTGCGACCAAGCGAACGGTCAAGGAAGTCATGCAGCCGCGCCACAACGTTGATTTCCTTTCAGGCTCCGCGAATCTGTTCGATGCGTCTGCTGCGATCCAGGACCAACCTCACTCCCGCTATCCCGTGACTGGCGCGTCAGTCGATGATGTGCTCGGTTTTGTCCACGTACGTGACCTGCTGCAGTCCGAGGCGGATCCCGGCACCCTTGTCGGGACCCTGGTCAGAGACATCCCGGTGTTTCCTGGAACGAACCGGATATTGCCTGCCATGGCGTCGATGCGTCGCGAAGGTGTGCACATAGCGTTGGTCGTCGACGAATACGGTGGAACGGATGGAATCGTGACACTCGAGGACATGGTTGAGGAGCTTGTCGGGGAGATCCGAGACGAGTACGACCTTCCAGTCGAGGCGGATGACCTGCGCACTGCAGGACTCTTTGACGGCGGCCTGAATATCGAAGATTTTGCTGAGGTCTCCGGGATCGAGCTCACCGACGGCCCGTACGAGACTGTTGCGGGATTCATCGTCGACCGACTCGGCCGACTGCCCGTCATCGATGACTCTGTTCAGGTTGAGAATGCAACATTGAGCGTCGCTGATCTCGATGGGTTCCGCATCTCGCAGATCAAGGTGGTTCGTACCGAGGTGGATGAGGCTTGAGCTCTGGCTCGAACGTGCGGGGCTAGGCTGGCACGGTGAGTGAGCCGATCGACATACCGCCGCTGAGGGATCCGTGGATGGTTGCGGCATTCGAGGGCTGGAACGACGCTGCCGACGCAGCGTCGGGCGCGGTCGATCACCTCATCGAGGAGTGGGACGCCGAGCTGCTCATCGAGCTCGACCCGGAGGACTACTACGACTTTCAGGTTCACCGTCCGCACGTCACGACTGACGAAGATGACGAACGCATCATCGTGTGGCCGGCTCCCTCGATCTTCCATGCCCGGCCGCGCCGCAGCGAACGCGATGTCCTGCTTCTTCGTGCTCCCGAGCCGAACTTCCGCTGGGGCGCGTTCTGCTCGACTGTCATCGGCGTTGCCAAGCTCGCGGGCGTCAGCGAGCTCATCACCCTTGGCGCTCTCCTCGCAGACTCGCCGCACACCCGGCCAGTGCCGGTGAGTGGATCGACGTCCGACAAGGCGCTGATGGAACGTATGTCGCTCCAGCCGTCGCGTTACACAGGACCGATCGGCATCACGACAGTTTTGAACGACACGGCAGCTCGCGAAGGTATCGCCACGGCGTCACTGTGGGCGGCTGTTCCGCACTACCTCGCCGAACCTCCGTGCCCCAAGGCGACACTTGCCCTGCTGGGCTCGCTCGAGGACGCTGTCGGCATACCCCTCCCCCAGGGCGTACTCGTCGAGATGACCGATGCCTGGCAGCGCGGAGCCGAAGACCTTGCCTCACGGGACTCCGAGATTGCGGAGTACGTCGAGGCGCTCGAGCAGGAGCGCGACACCGGCGACCTCCCCGAGGCCAGCGGTGATGCGATCGCGCGAGAGTTCGAGCGCTACCTCCGCCGCCGCACCGACGACCCCGAGTAGATCCGGATCCGCGCTCGTAGTTAGAGCAGCACGCCGAGCAAGGCGTCGATTGCCGCACGCGCCGTGGTGCCGGCGTTCGAGTCGTCTCCCGATCGTGAGGCCCAGGAGTCGATTGCCGCAATCGCGGCAGGGGCATCAAGATCGTTCGTCATTGCTGCTCTGATCAGGGCGAGCAGGTCTTCGCCGGACGGCCCCATGGGTCGCTCAAGGGCCGTCCGCCAAGCAGCGAGACGTTGCTCTGCCTCGTCGATCTCGCCACCGAACCACTCCCAGTCCGACCGGTAGTGGTGGGCGAGCAATGCGAGACGGATCGCCATGGGATCGCGGCCGTCAGCACGGAGCTTGGAGACGAGGACAAGGTTGCCCTTGGACTTCGACATCTTCTCGCCCTCAAAGCCGACCATGCCTGCGTGAACATACGCGCGGGCGAAAGGCTCATGCGTTGCAACAGATGCCTCCGAGGCTGACATTTCGTGGTGCGGGAAGACGAGGTCAGAGCCACCGCCTTGCACGTCGAACGCCGTGCCGAGGTTCTCCAGCGCGATAGCGGCGCACTCGATGTGCCAACCCGGCCGTCCGCGGCCGAGGCGGGTGTCCCATGACGGCTCGCCCGGGCGCTCGGCGAGCCACAGAAGGCAATCGAGCGGGTGCTTCTTGCCTGCGCGCTCGGGGTCTCCCCCGCGCTCGGGGAAGATCCGCAGCATCGTCTCTTCGTCGAAGCCCGAGACAGTTCCGAAAGCGGCATCAGCGTGGACGTCGAAGTAGAGGTCGTCATCGACTCGATAGACGGCGCCAGCCGCATCGAGCTTGTCGATCAGATCCACCACAATGTCGATCGACTCAACGGCCCCGATGTACGCGACGGGCGCGAGAATGCGGAGTGCCGTCATGTCGTCGCGGAACAACTGGGTCTCGCGTTCAGCGAGCTCGACCCAGTCAACGCCAGTCGCCGTCGCCCGCTCGAGCAGCGGGTCATCGACGTCGGTGACATTCTGTGTGTACGAGACCTCGAGCCCACGATCGAACCACACGCGCTGCAGCAGATCGAAGGCCAAGTATGTCGATGCGTGCCCCAGATGAGTGGCGTCGTACGGCGTGATGCCGCAGACGTACAAACGCGCACTGCCCTCTGGGTCACTGGCGGCGAGGCCGTTTTTCGCAGTGTCGTGGATCTGGACGGCCGGACCGTGCCCGAACCCGAGATCGCCGAGAGACGGGATCGCGGGTGACGTCCAGCTACGCATGGGTCGAGCGTATCGGGAGTGCGCACACGGCATGTCTGCGGCTTGACCGCGATGAGCGGGTTCACAATGACGACGTGATCATTGACTGCGCCGTCTATCGGGAAGGGGTCCGCGAATCCACCGAGCACGACACGGATGCCCTCGAAACTGCCCTTGCCGGGCTCGGTGAGGACGACTTCCTGTGGATCGGTATCGGAAACCCCAGGACTGACGAGCTTGAGCGTGTTGCAGGAACACTCGGCCTCCACCCGCTCGCCGTCGAGGATGCGCTCGAGGCGCACCAGCGTCCGAAAGTGGAGCGCTATCCCGACCACATCTTCATGACCCTCCGCACGGTCTCCTACAGCGATGACGACATCACGACGCATGAGGTCAACATCTTCATGGGTGTGAACTTCCTGCTGACGGTTCGCCATGGCGGTCCCGATCTCAAGGACGCTCGCAAGGCGGCAGAAACCATGATCGAGCCGCTCTCTCACGGCCCCACAGCTGCCTTGCACGCCGTCGTCGACTCGATCGTCGACCGGTACGAAGATGTTGCCGCGGAGCTCGAGAATGACGTTGAAGAGGTCGAAACCTCGGTCTTCTCCAACGAGTTGTCCAATGACTCCAGCCGCATCTACCGGCTCAAGAGGGAGACCCTCGAGTTCAGGCGGGCTGTGATGCCGCTGCGTGATCCCGTGGAGCGCTTCGCCACGACGTCGATGCCTGAGGATGCGCGTCCGTACTTCCGCGATATTGCCGACCACCTCGCACGAGCGGCTGACTCGATCGAGTCGATCGACAAGCTGCTCGACAACGCTCTCAATGCCCATCTGGCTCAGTTGAGCGTCCGGCAGAACGAGGACATGCGCAAGCTGACAGCGGGTGCCACGATCTTCGCTGTACCCACCGCAATTGCCGGTATCTACGGCATGAACTTCGAGCACATGCCTGAGCTCGAGTGGACGCTCGGCTATCCGCTCGTCATTGTCGCCATCGGTGCGATCTGTACCTACATCTACTGGCGCTTCAAGCGTTCCGGCTGGCTTTAGCTCACAGTCGTGCTGGCGCCGATGACGCCTGCAGTCACGAGAACGAGTACCAGCGTGCCGAGGGCGATGCGATAGGCCACGAACGGCGCGTACGACCGCGTGCTCACGTACTTGAGCAGCCAGTGGATAACGGCAAGTCCGACGATGAACGACACGACCGTGCCAACGATAGTCGGCCCGACGCCGTACGCGTTCTCTCCCCCGATGTCCTTCAGCTTGAAGATGCCCGCGCCGACCACAGCTGGGATGGCCAGAAGGAAGGCGTAGCGCGTCGCGGCAGCGCGTTCGTATCCCAGAAAGAGACCCATGCTGATCGTGGCGCCAGAACGAGACACACCCGGCACCAGGGCGCCTGCTTGAGCGAAGCCGAGAAGGACTGCGTGCCGCATCGTGAGCTGCTCGATCGGTCGGCTCTTTCGGCCCACGCGCTCGGCAATGCCGAGCACAATGCCGAGGACGACCAGGGTGCTGCCGATGACCCACAGGTTGCGGAACTCGCGATCGATCAGGTCTTGGAGTGCGATACCGAGGGCGACGATCGGCATCGAGCCGATGATGATGAACCAGCCCATCCGCCACTCGGGCGCTTCGCGGGCGACGCGCGAGAAGACTCCACGTACCCATCCCGACCCGATGGTCCAGATGTCCTTCCAGAAGTAGAGGACGACCGCCAGCTCTGTGCCGATCTGGATCACCGCCGTGTATGCCGCGCCGGGATCGTCCCATCCGAAGAACTTGGGGAAGATCGCGAGGTGAGCACTGCTGGAGATGGGAAGGAATTCGGTCAGGCCCTGAATGACACCCAGAACCACGGCACGGAGAAAGTCCACCGTGCGAGCCTACCGGCGACGCGAGCGCTCCCGGACTAGCGTTGCGTACATGCAGTATCGCCGCGTTGGTCGCTCGGGCCTCGAGGTCTCGCGGCTCGCCCTGGGCACGATGTCGTGGGGTGCTGCGGTCGACGCGTACGAGGCCGAGGACCAGCTCAAGACCTTTCTCGACGCCGGCGGCACTCTGGTTGACACCGCACCGATTTATGGCGACGGCCACTGTGAAGAGCTGCTCGGCACCCTGCTCGCCAAGACCGGCGTACGCGATCGCATCGTGCTTGCCGGCAAGGCTGCGCTTGTTCACCGCAACGGCGAGGTCGAACGCGATGCGTCCCGCAAGACGTTGCTCGAGCAGCTGGACCTGTCGCTCAGCCAGCTCGGCACAGATCACCTCGACCTGTGGCAGATCCATCGGTGGGACGAGCGCACACCGATCGAAGAGACGCTTGCGACTCTCGAGCAGGTTGTCCGCAGCGGCAAGGTCACATACGTCGGGATCTCCAACTTCACCGGCTGGCAGACCTCGCTGGCTCATACGTGGCTGGCCGGCCGACCGGACGCCTTGCCGATCATCAGCACCCAGACGGAGTACTCCCTGCTCCATCGCGAGCCCGAAGCCGAAGTGTTCGCCGCGGCTGAACACCACGGCATGGGGATCCTCGCGTGGTCGCCCCTGGGACGCGGCGTGCTCACCGGCAAGTACCGGGCCGGCATCCCCGCCGACTCGCGTGCGGCCGATCCCGGATGGGGCGACTTCGTGTCGCGCTACCTCACACCGGCCAAGTCGGCCGTTGTCGAAGCCGCAGCGCGCGCCTCAGAAGGCCTCGGTGTCACCGTCGCGCACGTCTCACTGTCCTGGCTGCTGGCTCGACCCGGCGTCGCCTCGGCCATCGTCGGCGCGCGTACGACTGCTCAGCTGCAAGAAAGTCTCGCCTCTGAGGAGCTCGAGCTTCCACCGGAGATCGTTCAGGCTCTCGACGACGTGTCGGGAGTCTCTCGCTAGCCACACAGATGGGAAGGGCGCAGATGATCGAGTACGAGTTCTGGAACCTGACGATCCCTCGCACGCAGACACGCCAGGCGGTGTGTCGGCTGCTGACAGATGCGGCGGAGTATCACGGCTGGGAGCTCGACCGATTGCGCAAGGACGGCACCGGCGAACGCACGATCGTGCTGCGCCGCAAGATCATGCGCATGCGCAGCACGCTCTAGATCACACCTCGCCCGCTAGTTGTACTGACCAGGCACGTTGGTCGAGATCGTGCGACGACACGATCTGAATGTTCTTGGTGGGTGAAGGCCTCCGGGCGTGAAGTGGAGCTGTCTAAGAAACCGCTTCACCAACCAGGAGGCCTTCATGTCCCACGCTAACG
>JBBSJW010000068.1:0-15835 GCA_038256885.1 Propionibacteriales bacterium | reverse complement strand
TAGAAGATCCCGGTCGGCAGCCGCAGCATCGTGTGCAGGTCGTAGTCAGCCAGCAACTTGCGCCGCAGGGTCTCGCCGGCGCCACCTTCGAAGAGCACGTTGTCCGGAAGTACGACGGCGGCGCGGCCGTTGATATCGAGGATCGTCATGATGTGCTGGACGAAGTTGAGCTGCTTGTTCGACGTGGTGACGACGAAGTCCTGTCGCTCCACGGGCACGCTGGAGGAGGTCCCGAACGGCGGGTTCGACAGCACCACCGACCAACGCTCACCGGGATCTGCGATGAGTGCGTCGCGCACCTCGATCAGCGAGTCGCCGTCGGCAGTGCCGATGCCGTGCAGCAGCAGGTTCATCGCGGCGAGCCGGGCCGTGCCGTCGACGAGTTCGAAACCGGACGCGAACTTGTCACGCAGGTGTGCGCGCAGCGTTGGGGTCAGCGACTCGGCGCCCTGTGCGGCGTGTTCATGCGCGACGAGCAGGAAGCCGCCGGTGCCACACGCTGGATCAACGACGGTGTCGCCGGGTTGGGGATCGATCACGTCGACGATGCCGGCGATCAGGTCGCGCGGCGTGAAGTACTGTCCTGCCCCCGAGCCTTTGTCAGACGCCCCCTTGGACAGCAGCTCCTCGTACGCATCGCCCTTGAGGTCAGTGCCCGAGGCGGACCAGTTTTCCTGGTCGATGAGGTCGACGATGAGCCGCTTGAGCTTGGCCGGGTCCTGGATCCGGTTCTGCGCCTTGCGGAAGATCGTGCCGAGCGTGCCGGGCTGCTGCGCGAGGCCGACGAGGATCTCGGTGTAGACGACTTCGAGTTCGGTGCCCTCGGCGTCGAGCAGACGCTGCCAGGAGTACTCGGCCGGCACGATCTGCTGCGGGTTCAGCTTCCGAGTCGCCCGCTCGTGCGCCATTTTCAGGAACAGCAGGTAGGTGAGCTGTTCGGTGTACTCGATAACGCCTACGCCGTCGTCTCGGAGCACGTTGCAGTACGACCACAGCTTGTCGACCAAGCGGCGTGAGTCAGCCAACGTCACTGTTACAGCCTCCGGTGGAGCTCGTAGCGGCCCGATCGGCCTACGTCCTTGGTCGCCCAGCCCAGAGTCGCCATTCGGATCTCAGCCTCTTTGCGTATGCGGTTGTTCATGGGGTGAACCGCGTCCCGCACTGGGACGTCGAACAGCTCGTGGAGCAGCCGTTTCACGGCGCGGACATCGCTGCTATTGCCATGGAATACGCGTACGCCACCCTCCATCACGGATTGGGTGTGCATCGCCCGATAGAGCTCATTCAGATCGATCGTGTATCCGTCCATGACGAACGCCGTCTCATCCATCGGTTCTTCCGTCATCCACTGCTTCCTCTCGCAATGACTCGCGCAACATCTCCCGAAGCTCGGCGAGCGTCTTGCCGGTCGGCACGTGCGTCCAGTCGGTCCAGCCGTTGCGCGAACTGCCGACCAATTTCGACAAAGCAGTTGACGGGGCACGGAAGTGTCCGGCCGACGTGTCCAAACCACCGGAGCCCGTCACGGTGGCGTGGAACTCGGTGCCGGAGCGCGCCTTCCGATGGCGCAACCGGTCACCGGGCACCACCAACCCGCGCGCGATTAGAGGCAGCAGATCGCCGTGAACAAGGTGGTCAGTTGGTGTCCGTCCCTCCGTGGTGCGGACCGCCTCAGCTGGGTGGAACACGTCCAAGTCGATGAGGTCGTCATCGGGCTCCCTCGGCCTCGGCCAGGCAGCAAGTGCGTATCTGATAAGGGCCATTTCCCGGATGCTGATCCGTTGCTCATCCCAGGATGCGACCCACTCGTCCTGCGTGAAGTCGTTGACACCCTCGGGGGAGGTCAGGATCGATCCCGTTGTCAGTCGGGCCAAGCTATGGCTTTGGAGCGTGTGGCGCTTCTTCATCCAGGCGTCGTTGCTCAAGGATGAGTTAAGGCTCTGCGTCGCCAGCGTCAGGTTGCCGAGGCGGTGGATCGAATCCTGGCGTTGAGCGGCGGCCTGCTCGGTCGCGACAGCAGGCAGAGACCAGTTTTCCTCCCACTTGACCGGCATCACGTGCTCGATGGTGAGGGCTTTGCTGGCCGCGCGGTGGGGCAGCGTGGGCTCGGCCCGGCTCGTGAGCAGATGGTTTTCGAGTCCCACCAAGAGCGTGCGCAGCCGCGCGCGGACGATGTCGTTGTAAAGGTTGATGTTCATCAGCCCGCGGATGAATTCCGCGTCGTCGGGCCAGACCCGGCTGTCGGCGGTCTGGCTCGCCAGACCAGCCACGAGCAGGTCGCCGGCCTGGGCAGCGGATCCGGCCCTGATTGCACCGAGAAGCGTGCCGAACAGTCGGTTGTAGTCCTTCGTGGTCATCCGACAGATCGCCCGGCGCATGAGGAACGAGTCGATCGCGCGCGTCCCGATGACGGCCTGGTCCTCGGGAATCGAGGACGAGGCGTGGAGGAACAGGATCAGCGGCCAAGGTGTCGTGGTTTTCGTGGCGTCGAGCCGATCGAGTGCCTGCGCCACGGGCGAACTCATCGGGAGCCGTTGTAGCTGGTCCATCGTGTCTGCGTAGACCCGGATGTCACGGATCACTTCAGCGGCCTTGGCCTGCGTTGCACGCATCCATCGTTTGAAGTCCTCGAACAGGTGCTCCACCGACGATTCCTCGCCGCGCTGGGCGCTCAGCCAGTAAGCCAGCAGGATGTCGACGCGTACACGCTTGATGCGGCCGGTTGTGACCTCCTCGCGCCAGTGCCCGCTATCCAGCACGGACCAGTGGTCGTTCAACAACTCATGCTCAAGGTGGTGGTCGCCTTGGCGATCGAGCATCTGAAACAGCAAGTTCTTGACAAGGTCAGCTGCATCCAGACGAACGCCACGGTGGTTGAGGGCTTCAAAGATGACCTGTGGATCGTCCCTCGCGTCGAGGAAGATGCTCACCACCTTGATGCGGTTCTCCACGGCGAAGTGCAGGAAATCGAGGCGGTCGCCCGATGATGAGTTTCCTTCACCCAGTCTCGAACCGCGCCTTCGAACCAGAGGGATGCGCGAACTAGCTTGTGGCCAGGGTTCGGCGGCAAAATTAGGCTCTCGGGATCGCGGACGGCCCATTCGAAACCTCGCAAGTCATGGGCGAGGGGGGCAAGCTTGTACCGGTCGTCCGGATGCTCGCTGTCTACGCTCACACGGTTGCGTACCAGTGCCGCAAAGCTATCGGCGGCATGTAGAGCACCAAATTCCACGGCCACCCGCCGAGCTGCAGCCAAGAAGACCTGGAAGGTCGTCAGTCGCTGTTGGCCGTCTATGACCATCGATGTCGGTGTCCGTCGCGGAACCGGACTGCGATGCTGCGTCACAAGTGCGCCGAGGAAGTACTCCTGCACGTCCTCGTCGTCGCCCTCCGACGATTGCGACTCGGCAGACTCGGCGGCCTTTCGAATGTCGTCCCACAGCGGAATCCAGTTCTCCTCCTCATCCCATACGTAGGGACGTTGGAAGATCGGAATGACGTAGCGGTGGTCCTTGTTGAAGACCGCCCCGAGCAACTCGTCTCCGGCTCTCATGCGGTAATCATCTCCTTGACCATCGACGCATCGACGCCACCACCTATCAGGCGACCGGAGAAGGCCGCGGCCAGCAGTGCGCGCCGAAGGTTTGCCCCCCGCTTGGTCGCGGAGCCCAAAGACGTTGCGAGTTGTTCACGAGCATCGCTGACTTCACTTACGTGAGCGATGGCTGTCTCCTGAGCCGCGAGGGTCGGGACCGGGACTTCGATCGACCTGACGAGACTGAGGTTGAGGTTCGGCTGAACACCGCCGGCCGCCATGCGCCGCATCGAGTTGTAGTTCGCGTCCAGGACTAATCGCACCCAAGCGCGAAGGGCGGCCTCGTGCAGTTCAACCGAAGCGCATGCCTGGTTTGTGGTCGCCTCGATCGCGAGCTCAGCCACAGTCCCACGCGTCCGCCCTTCTCCGTACATGGCGATGAGGAGAGAGCCCGCCGGAACGAGTTTGAGGCTTGTCTCCGTCAGGGCCAACGGTGTGACGAACTGCGATGCTCGGGAGATCAGACCTTGGTGCAGATCGCCGCTGGTGATCCACGGGATCGTGCCGTTCTCGTAGAACGCCGTGTTGCCTCGCAATGGCGTGGTGCCCGTTGATACCCGGGCGAGTTCGCCAAGGCGAAGCACTCGCGTGGGCGGATCGGAGCGCGTGTCCCCAACAGCTTTCGCAAGAGCCGCATCTCTCAAGCGGTCGAGGCGTTTGATCGATTGCCTGACTGCGCGATCGGCGACGTCGAGGCGGGAGAGGTGGTCTTCGAGGAGGTCGACGGTGCGGCGCTGTTCGTCGATGGGTGGGACGGGCACGGGGATCTGTCTCATCGCCGCCTGGGTAAGCTTGAGACGCGTGGTGCCATTCGCGAAGCCTCGATAGTCGCAGTGGTTCAAGTAGTAGTTCAAGAACTTGCGCTCGACCGTGGGTCGCGCACGAAGCACATGGGCGTGGTTGTTGACCCACGCGGGACCTTCGATCAGGTACGACTTCGACTTGCCAGAGTCAAAGAACTGGACTCCATCTTCACCGAGAAGTAGCAAAGGTTCGTCGAAGATGTGCTTGTCGATGGTGCCGACCGGCCCGGATGCACCGTAGTACGGCACTTCGCCCGGGCGCTTTGAACGTTCGTTGGCGCTGACTGGCACCCGACGGGAGTCGAGAATGTCGACCAACTCACCGAGGGGCCGCATCGGCCACTTGGTCGCTCCGCCGGTCACGCGGTGAGCTCCGCGTTGAGCTCGTCGACGAGGTCAGCGGCGCGGTCACCGAGGTCGCGTAAGGCCCCGTCGGTGCCGCCGCGTTCGGTGAACGGGGCATCATCGAGGTCGGCAGTAACTATGCCGGCGGAGGAGGCGATGACAGAGACCATCCGGTCAAGCCACCACCTTTCCTTGTCGCCGAAGGTCACGCCGGCATGGTCCTGCTGAGTGAGCCAGCCGGCGTACTTTTCGTGGACGCGGTCGGCGTACGGCACGAGCTCGTCGTCGGTGCCGACCGTATAACGGAGCAGGGAGACCAGGTCGGTCAGCGTGTGCTGTGGGGTCTGGCGGACCTTGGGTCCGTCAATGGCGACGTAGGCGTCCCAGATGATGTCTGGAGTCCAGTTGTACGGCGGGCGGGCGATCCTGTCGGCGAGCTCGCGGATGTCGTCGAAGGCGATCCGACGCTCCTTGGCCTCGCCAACGAGTTGGAGGGCTGTGATCTCACTGCGGTGCTCGTCGAGGTAGGCGCGCCAGGAGTCGACGATTGACCTTGCGCGGCCCGGGTCGACGACGCCGTGGGCGTCGAGGAGGACGTCTTTGCTGACTTCGTCGATGACGCGGTCGTGGGTGGCGCGCAGGTCGAGGATGCGTTGTCGCAGCGCCGGGTTGGCTGCGATGGGTTCGATGGCGGCGTCGAGGAGCTCGACCAGTGATCCACCTGCATCGATGTGTTTGGCCTGGACGTCGGGGTCTACGGCATCGACGAGTCCGCGGATCAGGTCCCGCACGGGGGAGCCGGCGACGGTGTCTAGTTCGGTGCGCTCGTCGGGGGTGAGCTCGACCTCCAGTTTGGCGAGGCGGGAGGCGAGGGTCGCGGTCTCGTCCTCGGTGAGGTTGAGGGCAGCGGCTTTGTCGAGCAGCTTCTTCAGTGGCACAGACTTGTCGCGGTTGAGCGGTGGGTCGACGAAGTCATGCTCGGTGACTCCGACTGCGTCGACGATGACGAACCGGGTCTTCGCTGCTGCATCGGGGGTGACGGCTTGGAAGTCGGCCGACGCGATGGTGCGGGCGCCGCGTCCCTTCATCTGCTCGAAGTACTGCGCCGAGCGGACGTCGCGCATGAAGAACACGCATTCCAACGGCTTCACGTCAGTACCGGTGGCGATCATGTCGACGGTGACCGCGATCCGCAGGGTGGGCGACGTACGGAAAGCCTGGAGCTGTCCCTTGGCATCCTTAGCCGAATAGGTGATCTTGGCAGCGAAGTCGTTGCCTTTGCCGAAGACTTCTCGGACGGTCGTGACGATCTCCTCGGCGTGAGCATCGTCCTTGGCGAAGATCAACGTCTTCGGCACCGCCGACCGGCCGGGGAAGATCTCGGTGAACAGCCGGTCGCGGAATGTCTCCAGCACGGTGCGGATCTGCGACTTGGCGGTGACGGCCCGGTCGAGTTGTCGTTGGCTGTATTCGAGGTCCTCGTCGAGCGCTTCGAGCCGTTGGGCGCGGGTGCGGCGGTCGACCTTCGGGACGATCGTGCCGGCCTCGATGTTGCTGCCCTGTTCGCTGATCTCGGTGCGGATCCGATACAGGTCGAAGTCGACGTTGACCCGGTCCGCGACCGACTGCGGGTAGGTGTATTCGGAGACGAGGTTCTGTTGGAAGAACCCGAACGTCTGCTTGCCCGGGGTTGCTGTCAGTCCGACGACGTGGGCGTCGAAGTAGTCGAGTACGCCGCGCCATACGCCGTAGATGCTGCGGTGCGCCTCGTCGACGATGACGAGGTCGAACGTCTCTGGCGGCATGTCGGGGTTGTAGGTGACGGTGACCGGGGCGGCGGGTACGAAGTCGTCCAAGCCTGGATCGTCGCCAGCGGTGACTTCCTCGTTGCGCAGCACCTTGAAGACGCGTTGGATCGTGGAGATGACCACGGTCGAGGACCCGAGCATGCCGGTGCTGGTGAGCTTGTCGACGTTGTAGATCTCGGTGAAGCGTCGGCCGTCGCCGGGAGTTCGGTAGTTCTGGAATTCGGCGAGGGTCTGATCGGCCAGGTTGTTGCGGTCGACCAGGAAAAGGATCCGGTTGAACCCGCCATGCTTGAGGAGCCGGTACGCCTCGGTGACTGCGGTGAAGGTCTTGCCCGCACCGGTGGCCATCTGCACCAGGCTCCGGTCGAAGCGCTGCTCGGCGAGGCTTCGCTCGATGCCGTCGATGGCAGTGATCTGCGCTGGGCGCATCGGCGCCTGGTCGAGCGCTGGCATTGCACGGACCTTGACTCGCCACGTTGCTGCTTCGGCGTTGGCTTCGGCATCGCGCAGGATCCGAGCCAGGGTTGCTGGCTTCGGGAAGTGGAACAGGCGACGAGCCCGGGCGTCGGGGTCGAACCCGTTCGTGAAGTGAGTCTCGGTGCCGGAGGCTTCGAAGACGAACGGCAGCCGACCGTCGACGGTGAGGGCCTTGAGGCGTACGTCCGCCGGCAACCCCTCGGCGTACATCGCCGACTGCCACTCGACGCCCGACAAGGTCGCGCCCGCTGGCTTGGCCTCGATGACGCCCACGGCCCGTTTGTCGACGTACAGGAGGTAGTCGGCGCGACCGTGCCCGGCTGCCATCACCACCTCGCGGACGGCGACGCCGTCTGATGCGAACAGGTTCAGGTCCTTCTTGTCCTGGACGGCCCACCCGGCGGCGACGAGTTGCGCGTCGATGAGGGCCCGCGCGCGCTGCTCGGCGGCGAGGCGCGCGTCGTCTGGGCTCATGGTGAGTCAAGGCTATCGGCGCGACGAGAGGCAGGTGGCGGTTCGGTGGCCACTCGCAGACTTGTCGCGGCCTTTAGGGGTAGGACCAACCCCGACAGGCAGGAGCCGACCATGACCGAGAATCTCCACCGCAACCCGACTCTCCGCGACGAACTGCTCACGATCGAGGAGGTCGCCGAGCTGCTCCGCATGCCCGTCGCCTCGCTGCGCTACTGGCGCGTGCTCGACACCGGGCCGCGTGGCTTCATCATCGGGCGGCGGCTGCGCTACTGGCGCCAGGACGTCATGGACTGGCTCGACGGACAACGCGAGTCCACAGGTCGCGGAGTTGCCTGATCCATCCACAGGCACGGCCATCGTCGACCCGTGGGGTGGCGATGAGTGCTAGGGCGGACAAATGAGCAGGCAACCAAGGACGTTGCCTCGGCAGCGACGCTCCCAACGCGGAGCCGTCGAGGATCGTTGGCGCAAGCGCATCCAGGATGAGCAGGGCAACACCGTCGAGGTGCCGTCGGCCGTCGCCGGGCAGGTGACCCGCTGGCGCGCTCGCTACGTCGACGACGCCGGCCGCGAACACACGCGCGCCTTCGACCGGAAAGCCGACGGTCAGAACTGGATCGACAAGCAGCTCGCTGCGTTACTTCGCGGTAACCACGTCTCACCCAAGGACGCGAAGCTCACCGTGGGGGAGTGGTGCGACAAGTGGCTCGCGGGTTACGGCACTCGGCGCAAGTCGACCGTGCGGCAGGCCGAGGTCCACATCAAGATCATCAAGGCGCACTTCGACTCGGTGCCGCTCTCGGCGGTGAAGCCGTCCGACGTGCGCGCCTGGACCGCGGTGCTCAAGGACGAGGGTCGCGCCGACTCCTACATCTATGCGATCTACTCCCGGCTGTCGCAGCTCTTCACCGACGCGGTCCACGACGGGCTCGTTGCGCGGAACCCGTGCTCGCGGCGTACGTCGCCAGGGATGGGCAAGCAACGCGCGTACGTCGCGACCACCGAGCAGGTGTGGGCGCTGTACGACGCTGTGCCGGAGGGCGTGCGCCCGGCGATTCTGCTCGGTGCCCATGCCGGGCTGCGGCTGGCCGAGGCCGCAGCGCTCCGTGTCGAGGACGTCGACTTCGCGACGGGAATGGTTTCGCCGACGCGTCAGTGGCTTGAAGAGCCGTTGAAGTCGGACGCCAGTCGCACGTCCATCCCGATCCCCAAGGAGATGGTCGACCTGCTTGCCGAGGCGATCCAGCTTGGTGACGGGCGGTTCCTGGCCAGTGATCAGTGGGGCAATCCCGCCGGACCGTGGACGATCGAACGTGCGATCCGGGCTTGCCGCGAGACGGCGGGACTGACCAACGACTTCCGGTTCCACGACCTGCGGCACTACTTCGCCTCGTTGCTCATCGCGTCCGGACTCGACGTCAAGGTCGTGCAGGCGCGGCTGCGGCACGCCTCGGCCAAGACCACCCTGGATACCTACGGCCACCTATGGCCCGATCGTGACGAATCCTCCCGAACTGCGGTGGCGGCGGTGTATCGCGAGCGAAGTCTAGGTGGCGCGTATGGCGAGTGATGGTCCATCTGCACGCGGACGGTGGTGCGGCAGTCCGCCCAGATTGACGCGCACCCTCAATTCCGGCCCGGGCAAGGGGTTGTCGGATACGCAGAATGGAAACAACTACTTCTCGGATGCGAACCGCCTGCGGGCCTGGCAGCGGTTACTCGGCCCCGCCCTCGCCTTCCTGGCCGCCCTCGGCGGCTTCCGGCGCCTCCTGTTGCCCTTCGGTGACGACCCGGTGCGTGCGCCAGATGTTGCCGTACGCCCGGTAGACCTTCCGCAGCCGTTCGGGGATCTCCTCGGGCCATGCGGCGTGGATCTGTCGCTCGCCCCAACCGAACGTGACGACCGTCCGGTCACCGACGTACGCCTTCACGATGTCCTCGCGGACGTACAGCAGGTGACCGTTGAAGCCCTCGGGCGCGGTGAAGCTCATAGCCGCGGGGCGACCGTCCGCATTGACCTGGTCGAACCCAGCGGCGACCGAGCGCAGGTCTGAGTGCCGTGAGAGCCGTTGGCTCGGCACGTACGCGAACGCCTCGTTCTCGGAGCTGTTGTGCCCCTCCCACGCGAACACGTGGGCCATCGACTCGAACTCCAGTTCCAGGTACGGCGGGATCGTGGCAAGGTAGGCGGCCGTCCTGGCCTCGATGGAGGCCAGGTAGTCGAACTCCTCCCCTTCCACACCTTCCTCCGGCTCGCCGTAAAGAATCTCCGAGAGTTCGTTCGGTGCCTTCGGGCCGGCGGCGGCCTCGTCGGTGGCCTGAAGATCCACCCGGATGTGGTCGATGTAGGGGTCCTCGCTGTCGTGCGGGTCCACCCACGCGTCGTCCTCATCCCGCTCGATGGGACGGGCGCCGGTGCCTGCGATGTCGTCGCCCGAGGTCACCATGCGGGGGTGCCACGGGATCTCGCCGGCGAATAGGTAGTACGCCTTCGGGAGCTCGATGAGGTCACGGCCGGGATGGTTCTGTTCCGACCACCACGTCATGAACGCTTCGAGGTCGCCCGGGGCGAGCGCAACGGTGTTGAAAAGGCCGTACCCGCCGCGGCCCGTCCGCTCGTCCTTCGCGTCGAGTTCAGCGTGGACGAGAACCCACGGCCCTTCGGCCCCGGCAAGGGTCTGGCAGTACATGAGGTCGTCCGGGACGGTGGCGACCCCTTTGATGAGCCACTTGCGGTCGTCTGCCGGTGTCGGACGTACCCAACTGGGGACCGTGAGCGGTAGGGGCGGCGAGATCTGCGGGAACGTCGGGTCGATATCGACCTCGAGCCGGTAGACGCGGTCGCCGCGTGCGTTCAGTTTCCCGGTCAGGAGGTACAGCCCGATCCAGCTGTACTTCTTCCCGTACCGCTCGACGCGGCCGTGGTTCCTGTCCACGTCCTGACGGCCGAGCAACTGATCGACGGACGAGAACTCGCTCTTGCGCCAGCCGAGGTCGTAGATGACACCAAGGACCTGGTCGGTCGCGTCGCGGTGGCCCTCGTGTTCGTAGTCGTAGTTGGAGCGGTCGTCGAAGAGACGCCCCAGGGTGTAGTTCCCGAAGTCCATGTGGATGGTGCGCTCGACTTCGTCGCGCCGCTCGTCACCTTCAGTCAGGGGGTCGGGGAGGTGGCCTTCGGCGAACGCGATGCCGTCGGCAGCCGCCGCCGGGATTGCTGCGGGGTAGTGTATTCGCCCGAATTCGACCGTTCCGGCGATGTAGTACCGGATGAGCCGGTGGTATGTGGGCGCGGTGGCCGCTTCTCCGGTGGTCGCGGCGACAAGCGCCTCGAGGTAGCTCCCGAGGTGGTTTCCGAACTCGGCGTCCGGCTGCTGGTGAGCAGTGGTGACGCCGTACGCGGCAGCGGTGGCTCGTTCGCCGACGTATGGGTCGTTGATCTCCAACGCTCCTGCCGCGAGCTCGAACAGCGATGCGGCGTCCCCGCGGCCGTACCAGTACAGGGCGGCGGTCGCGGCGTCGCGGAGGTCTCGCACAGTGCTCGTGAGCATCCACAAGAACCAGCGCGCCCGGAGCGCGTCGGCGTCGGTTCGTTCGTCGGTCTCGCGCCAGCGCGTTGTCCAAGACCGGAGGTCTTCCATCGCGCGTGCATCTGTTCCAGGGTCCTGGCGCAGGTACGGCTGGGTCGAGTTGCGGAGCCACTCGGTCCAGGTGAGGTCGCGGTTGGCGACGCTCAGCGTCCGCAGCACGTTGTCGGCGAAAATCGCGTTGAACGGGTGGTTCGGAACGGCTCGGACGGACCTGAGCCGCGGCCAGAAGCTCGGTCGTCCCGAGATGCGCGGCAGGTTCTGCTCCCAGGCCGCCACGGTTGCGGCGTTGACGTCCTCGGCCGCGAGCTCGGTCGTTCGGAGAAGGGCGGCGTCGAACAGGGTGTCTTGTACGTGCTCCCAAAGGTGACCGAGGCCGCGTTGGGGCAGCACGAAGACCAGTGCGTCGAAGATGTCGACGGCCAGAGGGTGGACTGCGGCGAGCTCGCCGGTGAACCTGGCTTCGACCTCGGGGATGCTGAGCGAGGTCGCGAACGTCGCGCCGCTGGTCTCGGCCATGGCCGAGGCGACGATGTGGCCGGCGAGGAGGTCGTAGACGACCGTCACGACCAGCCCTTCTCGGTTGTCTGCCGCGGCGGGGGTGCCCGGAGCAGCCTGGTCCTCGTCGATCTCTTGGGCTGTCTGGCGGATGAGAACGCCCTCTCCCTGGAGGGCGTTGAGGATGCTGTCGTCCCAGAGCCGATTGGTGTCGCCGAAGATCTCCTTCGCGCGGGTCTCGCTGACCTCGCGGGCGTTGGTGTTCCACATCTCGACGCCGAGCTCCTGCAGGGCGTTCTGGACATCCGTGGCTCGGATGCGGGAGCTGGTGAGCGTCTCGATCCGGTTTGCAGCATCATCGAGGTACCCGTCGAACATTGCGTTCAGCGACGGAGCACGGCCGACGAGTTGAACACGATGCTCTCTGGTCGGGTTGGTAACCGAGCAGAAGATCCGCAACGTGACCGGGTGATCGAAGCGCTCGAGAGGCAGGTCGACGCCGCCAGCCTCGATGTTGAAGTGGTCGAAGTACTTCTCGACCGCCTGGTCAACGTCCTCGCCGAACCCGTCGAGATCAACAGAGTTGGTCAGTGACGCGGGGATCGCCCGGTCAACGAACGCCGACCGGAGGGTGCAGACGAGGAGGACCGACGGGTACTCCTCGACCAGAACCTGCGCGCGCTCGAGGAGCGGCTTCCAGTCGCTCGGGTCCTCGGCCTCGTTGAGTCCGTCGATGACGATGGGGAGGCGGCACTGGGCGCGTGCGGCGGCCGCATCGACGGCTGCCAGCAGTGCCTCGAAGGTTTCGACCTTCTTCCCGTTGACGGACTCCCGTTGGGCGAGGTCGTCGAGGTCGTCTCGGCTTCGCAGTTGGCGTCCGAAGAGCAGCACGCCTGCCGGCCGCGACTCGGTGGGGCTTGCGAGCTTCGCCGCGAGCTGGGTCTTTCCGTAGCCGGCGTCGCCGGTGACCGTGACGCACCGGACCGCGAGCTCACCGAAGACGCTCTTCGCCAAGGCGGCAGCGTCGCGTGTGTGAATGACCAGGTTGGCGCACGGCAGCGCCGACGGGTGGTTGGCGGCGCGAAGCTTGCGCAGCACCGGGGGTACCGGGGTGGGCGCGTCCGGAACGATGGCTTCTCCGAGCTCCCGCCACGTGTGGTCACCGCCTGGGGTGAGGTGTTCGTGGGCATCGATGAGGAGTTGCCGGATGGTTTCGGCTGTCTCGAGCAGCGCATCCAGGTCCGCCTGTACTGATGCCTCGAGAGGAGCAGCGTCAACATCGCTTTTGATGATCGCGGTGAGACTGGTGATCTCGGACCCGATGACTTCGAGGTGCTCCCACGCACCGGGTTCGGCGAGCATGCGCCGAAGCGTCCTCTCGGCCTGACTGGCCTGATGCACCTCGGGGAACCAGCGCTCCCGCACGTCGGCAAGGGCGAGGTTCTTGAGCGCCTCCAGGCGGTGCGGCGTGAGGACCAGGTCTCCGAAGTAAGTCTGGCGGAAGAGTTCGGCGTCGCCGATGAGGAGGTTGGCGAGGTCCTCTGCGACCTGGTGGTCGAGCTTGAGGGGTGCGCTCAGGCCGTCCCACCAGGGTTCGTCGGTCGGCGCGAGCGGGCGGCGCGTGCACAGAACCCAGTCGGTGAGCCCGGGCAGGTAGGTCTTCGTCTTGTCGAGCGAGTCCTCCACGTCTCGCCTCCGAGTCGAGCCGATGGTGCGACCCGCATGCCCCGGCCACCACTTGGTCTGCCAACCGAACCAATCGCCGGCATCGCCGAGCGGGCAGCCCCTGTCGAGCTCGAGGTGGAACTCAACGCCCGGTTGTTGCGCACGCGCTTGGAACCTCCCGTACTTGCCGTACGAGTGACGAACTGCGCCGCGCCACAGGAGTTCAAAGTTCGCGGCCTGGTCACCGGGCAGGCTCTCGAACCCGCGCCAGTCGAGCTCGGTCATCAGCCGAGCTCCGTAACGCGTTCGCCAGCGCAGCGCTCAGCAGGTGCTACAAGCACTACTGGCCTCCCACACCGGTGTCATGATCGTGCCTGGAGTACATCTCGACCTTGGCACCCTTGGCGATGAGCACCTTGATGTAGGCGATGACGTCGATCTCGTCGGTCTGGACGACGACGTCGGAGCCATCGACCTGGACCTCGGCGTCGTAGAGGAACTGCTCGACGTCGGCGTAGCCGAAGCTATGGATGCTCACCTCGCTCAGCGTGGCGAGAAGTTCGTCGCTGAACAGGCGAGGGGGCTCGCCGTACTCCAGGCGGCCGGCTGCGTGTTCTGCCTCTGCCGCTGCGGTCAGGATCTTGATGGCCTCCACCCCTGCGCGCGCTTCGTCGGCGTCCGCGAAGTGTCCGATCAGCTTCAGGTTCATCGAGTGCTCGGTCCCGTACCCGTGCCAGACCTTCATTTCGCCTCCATCTGTGCGAGCTGCTTGAGCGCAGCCATCACGCCATCTTCACCAATATGAACGCCGCTCAAGGCGTAGGACGAGGTCCGAGCCGTTCCGCTCGCGTCGATGTGCGCGTACGCCCGGAGGCCCACTTCACAGGGCAGCGCGTCCGCGATCGGCACGCCGAGCGCAGCGTCGGCCGACGTGGCGAGCGGCACTGGGCCGGCGTACGCCAGGACCCAGCTCTCCAGAGCACGCAGAGTCTGTTGCTCAACCCCAGGCTTCCCGGTGGTCGGCTGCTCTGGCAGCAGAAGAAGCTCGGAGGCTCCATGCTCCGCGGCGAGCGCAACGATGGCGTCGAGGTCGCCGACCGTGTCCTGGTTGATCACGGTGTTAATGCCCCACTGGAAGTCAGCCGCGATCGCGTCCAGCGCTGCCCGCAGCTGCGCGAAGCTCCGGCCCCGAAGGCGTTCGTAGGTGCTTCCGACCCCGTCGACGCTGACGCGAACGAAGTTCACGGCACCGCGAAGGCGCGAAATCAGTTCGGCGTTCCAGCGGTGGCCGTGGGTTGTCATCGTCACCGCAAGGTCCGTGTTCTCAGCGGCGTGCACACAGACTTCAGGAAGGTACCGGTAAAGGGTCGGCTCGCCGCCGCCGATGCCGATGCCGAGGGCTCCTGCTTGGTCGAGTTCGTCCATCCAGCTGAGCAGGTGACTCACGTTGAGGACCGCCCGGTGCTTCGGGGCGTAGCAGTAGGAGCACGTCAGGTCGCAGGCGTTCGTCACCGCGATCGAGACCTGGCGCGGTGCGGCCGACCAGGCATGCTCAGCTGGCGTGATCTCGTCGAGAAGTACGTTCAGGCCGGACTGCCGGTCAAAGATGTGCACGCCGTCGGGTCCGAGGCGGAACTTCATACACATCTCCTGTAACCGTGGAGCGGATTAGCGAGACCTCAGGCGGCAAGTCTAGAGACACTGGCGGGACTCAATCCCGGCGGCCCCGTGCTTCGCATCCGCCTCGGCACCGATCGATCCATTGCCCAGGACGCCTTTTCAGAGCTGCGCTATACCACCGCCTGTCGGCGCCACCCAAATGTCCGTCATGCCGACGTGCGGTCGGGCCACGGTCTCGCGCTTCAGGCGATGACGCAAAAGAGATTTCCGTCTGGATCGGCCAGCACAACGAAGTCGGCATCGTCGGGATACTCCCAATCGACCCTCTGAGCGCCGAGCGAGATCAGGCGCTCGACCTGGACCTGCTGATCGGCCTCATCGTCGGCCCAAAGGTCGAGGTGCATCCGATCTTCCTCGTCAAGATGGAGACGAGTGCCGCGTGTTGCACTCTCTGGCACCAGGAACGCAGGGTTCTGCGGTTGTCTCTCATAGCCGAGGGCCTCGGACCAGAACGCACCAGCCCGGTCAAGCTCAGACACCTTCATCACTACCGCTCCGAGTCTCAACATGGATGCCACTTTCACAGGCCGACTTCGGTTGGGCAACGCCCGCACATGCCGCGATCCGCGCGCTGACGTAGCTGCGTCTTACCGCGAATGCTCCTGACCCGATGAGCTCTCGAGAGCCGGTGTGACGGGCCTCCGGCGGTGGGTGCTGTCGGCTCTAACAGTGCGCTGACCCCATCTCCTGCGGAATCCCTGCGGAATTTGGCCCATTTCGAGCATGAGAAAACGGCCCCTGATTCCGCGTTTCCGCAGGTCAGGGGCCGTTTTCGTGATCTACGAGGTCTTAGATGTCGTAGTAGAGCTCGAACTCGTGCGGGTGCGGACGCAACGCCACCGGGGCGATCTCGTGCTCGCGCTTGTAGGCGATCCACGTCTCGATCAGGTCCGGCGTGAAGACGTT
>JBBSJW010000067.1:0-15898 GCA_038256885.1 Propionibacteriales bacterium | reverse complement strand
GTGTTCCTGACCAACACCGACAGAGCTGGAGCCCTAGCGCCGTGGCTGAAGTTCTACAACACTGAACGACGACACACAGCACTCGGCGGCAAGCCGCCGATCAGCCGAGTGTCACCAACCTGATGGCCGAGTACAACTAGCCCCTGGCGTGCGCGAGGACCCAGTCGAGCAACGGTCGGGCCTCGCGCCAGTCAGCGCGTATGCGGTCAAGCAGCTCGGGTGTGTGGACGAACGGCTCGAAGCCGTAATTCTTGCCCAGCGTCATCGACTTGTGTCGGAGCAGCTCGATGCGCGGATGATCGGCGTCATAGCCGCGCGGCGATGTCTTGAGCTTGTCGCCTCCGAGCTCCCAACCTGCTGACTGCGCTGTCGTGAGGATGGCTTCGAGCTCGGGCCCATGGCGGTCATGGACGATCGCCTCGCGCACGCTCGCGAGGCGGGCAGTCGACGCCTCGTAGAAGCCTGCGCCGACCCGGACCCCGGGCGCGCCCACCTGCACGTACCAACCGGTCGACGGTCCCGCTGCGACGAACGCACCCTGGGCTGTCTTGTACGGCGTCTTGTCCTTGGCGAAGCGCACGTCGCGGTAGGGCCGGAACACCTTGCCTTCACCGAACTCGTCACTGAGCTCCGCCATCAGCGCCTTCATAGGCGCCGCGATCTCGGTGTCGTACGCCTGGCGGTTCGCCTCCCAGAACGTCTTGGTGTTGTCCATCTCGAGGTCGTCGTAGAAGTCGAGCGCAGCAGCCGAGAACCCGGTGAACATGCTTCCGAGGTTACGTCTTCGCTCAGCGGCCGATCCGGCGTATGCGTTGAAGCCAGGAACCCGCGGCGTCACGCTCTGCCTTGGGGTGTCCGGCGCACCAGTTTTCCGCGGGCACTTGAGCCTTGACTTGGGCGACGTGCGATCCGCATCCAGCCCAGGTGACCTTCTGACACGTCTTGCACTTCACGGGGCGACACATGGGGAGATCCTTTCATTGCTGTTCAGGATGGCGACTCGCCGATCTCGAGCGCTTCCGCGAACTCACAGAATGCCTCGTAGGCGCGCGGGCCATGGATCGTGGCTGGCCCACCGTTCATGAGGAAGGTGACGCCGATGGCCTCCGCGGCCTCCTGGCGTGTGGCACCCGCTCGGACCGCGGCCTGTGAGTGTGAGGCGATGCAGCCGTCGCAACCTTCCGTAACGGCAATTGCCAGCGCGATGAGTTCCTTGGTCTTGATGTCGAGTTCGCCGGCGGCGAAGGCGCCTTTGTGGAGCTCGCTGAAGCCCTTGTAGACGTCCGGAATGGCGTGTCGCAGTTCGCGAGAGAGGGGTCGGAGATCTTGAAGAACGGTCTTGCCGTGCAGATGGTGACCTTCGGTCATCGTGGGCTCCCTGTCGTGATGTCGTTGGCGGTCAAAACAGCCGACTTGCTAATACCCTAGGGGGTATCTAGTATGAAGTCAAAACACCCCCTGGGGTATTCAAGACGTTGAACCACGATCGCTGGAGGCGACCCATGAGCCACCCATTCACCATGGCCAGAACGCTTGACAAACCGTTCATCAAAACCGTCATCGCCACACGTGCGGCTTTGGCGGACCAGGGGTTTGGCATCATCTCGGAAATCGATCTGGCCACCACGCTGCGCGACCGGCTGGGCATTGAGTCCCCGCCGCAGGTGATTCTTGGGGCGTGCCGGCCTGAGCTTGCGCACCGGGCGATTTCGCTCAATCCGTCGATCGCGACGATGCTTCCATGCAACGTCGTGGTGCGTCAGGTAGGAGAGAATGTTTGCGTTGTCGAGGCGTTTGATCCTGACGAGATGGCACGCATCTCCGACGATGAAGGTCTCAAAGACATCGCGACCGACGCGCGCGACCGCCTGGTTGCGGCTCTGGACGCGCTGACCCAGCGCAATCAGGAGGACTGATGGAACTCAATCCCGACTCGATGACGCCTGTTGTCAACCGGATCAAGCGTGCTCAGGGCCAGCTGGCCGGGGTGCTTCGGCTCATCGAAGAGGGCCGCGACTGCGAGGAAGTCGTTACGCAGATGGCGGCCGTGTCCAAAGCGCTCGACCGGGCGGGATTCGCGATCGTGGCCAGCGGAATGCAGCAGTGCCTCATGGCCGGCGATGGAGTTGACGGTGTCGACGTCAAGAAGATGGAGAAGCTGTTCCTCAGCCTTGCCTAGTCACTGCTGGGCAGGAGATCGCCATAGAGGGCTGTGAGCGCGGACTCGACTTGTATGCGGGTCGCAACGGGATCATCAGAGTGGGCAATCAGGAGTGCTCCTTCGACGACGGAGCTGAGCACGAGTTGGGCGAGCAACGGCGCCGGTCGCGAGTCGTCGACGGCGGGGGACTCCGAGAGCAGAGCGATCAGGAGGCCCAGGCCGTATTGCGCCTCGAGCTCTCGCCACGTCTGCCAGCCGAGCACGGCCGGGGCGTCGGTCAGGGCGATCCGCCGGACGTCGGCGCGGTCGCAGATGTCGAGGAATCCCGACAGTGCGCGGGGGAGCGGGTCCTCTTCGCCGCCAGCAGCGACCATGTCCGCGAGCTCCTGGGTGATGCCGACCTCGACCTGCTCGAACACGGCACGAAACAGCCCACGCTTGTCGCCGTAGTGGTGATGCAGCGCTCCCCGGGTGACGCCGGCCGCTCGTACGATCTCGTCGGCGGACACCGCCGCGAACCCGCGCTCAGCGAACAGTGGCCGGGCCGCCTCGAGCAGCGCGGTCTGGGTCGCCAGCCGGCGATCTTCCTGGCTAGGCGCCAACGCGGGTCACGAACTCGACGATGTGAGCTGCAAGCTCCGCCGGCCGATCCTCGGGGATGAACGTGTAGGAGTCGGCGATCTCGACGATCGTGGCGTTGGGCAGCTTTTCGGCCAGGCGGTTGGCCAGTGACAACGGGAACAGCTTGTCCTCGGACGCCCACGCCAGCAGGACCGGCTTGTCGAACGCTGGGAGCTTCTCGGCAGCCGCGAACGTGTGCTTCTTGTCCACGGTCTTGAGGAACCGTGCCAGATCCTTGCGTATGGCCCGATTGTGACGACTCGGGCCGAGGTACGACCTGACGGTCTCCGGCGCGATGGGACGTTTCGACACCCACCCGAACGTGATCGGCAGGCGCTGCATGAGCTTGGGTCGGATGACCTGCGTCAGTGCCGCCATGGATCCCGGTGCCTTGGCGAGAGCGGGCAGGAGGGCAAACGCCGGCGGGAAGAACCGCTCGAACGCGTCACATGTTGCGAGCACAACACCGCCGATGCGTTCAGGGTGGCGTGTCATGAGGATCTGGGTGATCGCGCCACCCGTGTCGTTGGCGACGATCGTGACGTCCGTGAGGTCGAGCTTCTCGAGGAACGCGGCGATCAGGTCGGCCACGCCAGGCGGTGTCAGGTCGGCTTCCGGCACCGGGATCGAGTGCGACCCGAGCGGCCAGTCGACTGTGTACGTGTGCAGGCCGGCCTCGACAGCAGCGGGCACGACGTGGCGCCACAGATCTGCGTTCACCAGCAGGCCGTGGACGAAGACCACGACGCGGCCTTCGATGGCGCCGTTCTCGAAGTAGCGAACCGTGCCGGAGCCGAGGTCGACCTCGTGCACGATGCCGAGAGCTTCAGGGCGGGTTGTGGGAGTCATGAATGCAACATACATACGGGATGTATGTAAGTCAATCAGGGAACGATGAGTACCTTGCCGGTGGCCCGGCGCTCGTCGAGGGTGAGCAGCGCCTGCGATGCATCCTCGAGCGAGAACGTCGGCCCGACGACCGGCTGCAGCGCGCCGCTTTCGAGGTGCGGCAGCATCGCGGCCCACTCCTTTGCGATGTGACCGGGACGGCTGAACACGTACGCGCCCCACCCCACGCCAACCACGGACACGTTGTTGAGCAACAGCCGGTTGACCTTGACCGTCGGGATCTCGCCAGCTGTGAACCCGATCACCAGCAGACGGCCGTCATCCTTGAGGCTGCGCAGCGAGTCGGTGAAGCGGTCGCCGCCGACCGGGTCGACGACGATGTCGACTCCTCCCTGGGCCTTCACCGCATCCTTGAAGCCGTCGGCCAGCACGAACTCGTCAGCGCCGGCCTCGAGTGCGACCGCGCCCTTCTCCGGTGTCGACGTCACGGCGATCACTCGTCCGGCGCCAAACGCCTTGGCAATCTGGATAGCCGCTGTGCCGACGCCTCCTGCGGCGCCCTGCACCAGCACAGACTCGCCGTCCTGCAGCTGCCCGCGTTCGACCAGGGCGAAGTACGCCGTGCCGTAGTTGAAGATGATTGATGCGCCCTGCTCGTACGACAGGCCGTCAGGAAGCTTGAACGTCGTCTCGAGTGGCGCCACAGCCTCTTCAGCGAAGCCGCCAAGGACGCAGAGCGAGGCGACTCGGTCGCCGGGGGAGAATCCGGAGCCCTCTGGCGCACTGATGATCTCACCGGCGATCTCGGCTCCCGGCGTGAACGGGAGATCGGGCTTCATTTGGTAGAGGCCGCGGCTCTGGAGCACCTCGGGGAAGGCGACTCCTGCTGCACGCACGCGGATCAGGACCTGCTCGTCGCCAGCCTCGGGGCTGGGAAGGTCGTTGACCTCAAGTGCGGATGGGCCGTCGAGTGTCGTGATCTGCACAGCTTTCATGGCGGCGACACTACCGCAGCACTAAGCGAACGCTTAGCCCTTTCGCATACGGTTGCGGCATGCGCAGCGACTCCTTCGATGAACGACTCCTGCGCTGGATCGATCGTCACCAGGTCGATGCCCTGACCTCCTTCTCGACGACGCTGATGGATCTGAGCGAGGCGTTCTGGTTCTGGGTGGCGGTGGGTATTGCCGGGCTGGCGGTGGTCATCTATCTACGGGCATGGCGGGTCGGTATGGCAGTCGGGCTCGCGAGCCATTTCGGCGGACTCGTCTCGGGCCAGCTGAAGCAGGTCTTCGAACGCCCTCGCCCGACCTTCCCCGACGCACTGGTCCAGGTGGAGGGCTACGCAATGCCGTCGAGCCACGCCTGCTTCACGATTGCGGCGTCGATCGCACTTCTGATCGTGGCCGAGTGGAGATCTCGCCGCACCCTCGTCCTGGCGGCGACCGGGCTTGCGGTCGGTGAGGTGCTGATTGGCGTCACGATGGTCTACCTCGGGGCCCACTGGGCCACCGACGTGCTCGCCGGTTGGGCCCTCGGCGTACCGATCGGGCTGTTGTTCGGACTGGTGTTCAGGAAACGCGAGCGGTCAGCTTGACCGGTGCCTTGTCGCCCGGGACGTTCGTGATGTTGCGCAGCTTGTTGGGGGCGACCGTGGGGGCCTCCACCGAGTAGCGCTGCAAGACCTCGCGCAGCACGACCGTGCCCTCCATCAGCGAGAACGCGGCACCGATGCAACGGCGTACGCCTCCGCCGAACGGGATCCAGGTGTTGGGTGCGATCTTGCCGACCAAGAACCGCTCGGGGTCGAACAAGTGTGAGTCGGCGAAGTTGGCGTCGCGGCTGTGCGACAACATGATCGAGGGCGTCACCGTCGTGCCCCTTGGCAGCAACCGCCCGCCGACAACCTGATCGCTCTGAAGGGTGCGGGCGACGAAGTCGATGATCGGGTGCAGTCGCATTGACTCCTTGAGGCACGCCTCAAGGTAGGCATCGTCGCCGATGTCGGTGGCGTCGAGCGCTTCGGCCAGGATCTCCGGATGGCGGCCGAGTTCATGGAGGGTCCATGACAGCGCCGACGCAGTCGTCTCGTGACCGGCGAGCATCAGTGTGACGAGCTGGTCGCGCATCTCAGCATCCGTCAGTGGGGTCTCATCTGTCTCGTCTCCGACGCGCAGGAGCCGTGACAGGACGTCATCGCGTCCGTCGAGATCGTGGGCCTTGCGGCGCTCGGCGATCTCGGCGTACAGGAGCTCGTCGACCTCCTGCTGGTTCTTGAAGTAGCCACGCCACGGCGGTAGGGCGAACAGTCGCGGATATGACCATGCGAGCAGCATCTTGGCGTCGATGTTGACCATGCGGTTGACCTTGGGACGCAGCACGGCGAGACGCGCTTCATCCGTGACGCCGAAGACGACCTGCAGGATGACGTCGAGCGTGATGGCATTCATCCGGTCGAGCGACACCAGCGTGTCGCCGTCACGCCAGGAGTCGACCTCGACCTTGGCGATCGCCTCGACCAATGGCTGATAGGCACGCATGGACGGGCCAGTGAAAGCAGGCATCAGAAGCTTGCGAGCCCGTTGGTGCTCGCCGTCGTCAGTGAGAAGCACTGAGTGCTTGCCCATGACGGGTTTGAGGATCTCATTGCCCTTGCCGGCGTGGAACTGCGACGGATCGGAGGCGAAGATCTCCTTGATGTCCGCCGGATCGCTGAAGACGACTAGCGTGCGAGGTCCGGGCAAGATCTTGATCGAGAAGGTGTCGCCGAATTCCTGGTGGTAGGCGGGGATGGTGCCGGCGCGATCGCGCAGGAACTTCCATGTCATACGTGCCGCAGAGATCTTCGGCCCAGCCGGGACTTCGTACGTCATGCCGCCACCTTTGCAGTGATGTTCGAGCGTGGCCGACCGGTGGCGGCCTGACAAACTGTGCCTGTGGGCGCCCTCGCTGGCGCTCGGTCGGCGGTCTCGCTCATGTCAGGCAGCCTTCTCCCACTCGAAGTCCGTGGCCTCGACCTTGCGGGTCTCCCACCAGTACTGGAACGTGAACTTGGGCCAGATGGTGCGGTTCTTGCCGTGGCTGTCGAGGTACCAGCTGGTGCAACCGCCCTGGGTCCAGATGCCCTTCTCGACGAGCTTCTGGATCTCCTTGTTGAACTCGGTCTGCGCAGGCAGCGTCGCCTCGGCGGCGACCGCACCACGCTTGTCCATCTCGTCGAGCATCCTGATGATGAACTTCGTCTGCTGCTCGATCATGAAGACCACCGAGTTGTGGCCGAGGGCAGTGTTGGGGCCAAGCATGAAGTAGAGGTTCGGGAAGCCGTGCACCGTCATCCCCATGTAGGTCTCGGTTCCGTGCTCGCGGAACTGGGCCGCGAGGTTGACGCCACCCTTGCCCTTGACGTCGAGGTAGTCGAACGCGTCGATCACGTGGAAGCCGGTGCCGTAGATGATGATGTCGGCCTCGTGCTTGACGCCGTTGGCATCGATCACGCCGTCCTCGACGATCTCGGCGACACCGTCGGTGCTGAGCGTGACGTTGTCGCGCAGGAAGGTCGGGTAGTAGGTGTTGGACTGCAGGACGCGCTTGCAGCCGAGGCGGTAGTCAGGCGTCAGCTTGGCGCGCAGCTCCGGATCGGGGATCTTCTTGGCGAGGTAGCGCTTCACGATCTTCTCTGCCACCGGCAGGATCTTGACGTGTCCGTTGAAGCCGATGGCACGCGCCTCGAGAGCCCAGTAGAGGGCATTGCGGTATGCCCGCGTCGCGCCGGGGACCTTGGCGAAGACCTTCTTTCGCCACTCGGGCGTCGGCTTGTCCTTCTTGGGCAGCACCCACGCCGGGGTGCGCTGGAAGACCGTGAGGTGGCCGACTTCCTGGGCGATGATCGGGATGAACTGGATGGCGCTGGCGCCCGTACCGATGACGACGACCTTCTTGTCCTTGAGGTCGACGGTGTGGTCCCAGCCTGCGGAGTGGAATTTGGGGCCTTCGAAGGAGTCGGCACCCTTGATCTCGGGGACGTTCGGGATGTGCAGGCCGCCGACACCGGCGACCACGACGCGAGCCTCGTACTCCTCACCGTTGGTCTTGACGGTCCAGACCTTGCGGTCCTCGTCCCAGGTCGCGCCGGTGACCTCGACGCCGAACGTGATGTAGGGGCGAATGCCCTTGTCGTCGGCGACCTTGCGCATGTACGCCCAGATCTCTTCCTGGCCCGAGAAGCTCTTGCTCCACTCGTTGTTGAGCTCGTACGAGAACGAGTACATGTGGCTGGGGATGTCGCACTCGCAGCCGGGGTAGGTGTTGTCGCGCCAGGTGCCTCCGACATCATGTGCCTTCTCGAGGACGACGAAGTCCTCGCGGCCGGAGTCGCGGAGCTTCATGGCGGCGCCCATGCCCGAAAAGCCGGTGCCGATGATGACGATGTCCTTTTTGATCACCTTTCGGATACTATCGGTATCTGGAATGCTTGCCAATGAATGTGACGCAGACCGCGTCGGGAGCGGAGGGCAACGATGACCGTGAACGAGACTCGCACTGTCAGCAGGGCCGAGCGCCAGGCACAGACCCGCGAGAGCCTGATCGCCGTTGCCCGCGAGATGTTCCTGACTGACGGCTATGCCGCGACCTCGCTCGACAAGGTTGCACTGCAGGCCGGCTTCTCCAAGGGAGCGGTCTACTCCAACTTCGCCGGCAAGGAAGAGCTCTGCATGGCGGTGCTCGACAGCATCCACGACGAGCAGATCAACGGTGTCGTCACGGCATTCACGCAGGGAACCGATCTCCAAGGTCGCATCGACGCGTTCGCCGCATGGGCGCAGGAGGGTGTCGGCAAGCCTAGCTGGACGGCACTCGAAGTCGAGTTCGCCGCGGTCGCCCGCCAGAGCCCGTACGTTGCCTCCGAGCTCAAGAAGCGTCACCGCGAGATAGTCGCGGCCGCAGCTGACCTGGTGCGTCACGTGACCAAGGAAGCCGGTATCGAGCTCAAGATGCCGCCAGAGCAGGCGGCAACTGTGCTGCTGAGCCTCGGCATCGGCCTCGCCGCCCTCCGCTCGCTCGACAGCTCCGTCGACATCGGCGTGCTCGCCGACACGATGCGTACGTTGCTGAGCGGCTCGGTAGCGTCCTAGCCCGGCGTGACCCTCAGTATCTTGTCGGTGCCCGCTCCATTCGAGGTCGCTCCAGTGTGCGCGCGACCGGGGTCACGCGCGACCCGAGGTCAGTAGCCGCCGTTGACCTTGAAGCGCTCGAAGCTCGCGGCGACCTCGGCCTCAGCCTCGACGCGGCCGACCCAGTTGGCGCCCTCGACCGACTTGCCCGGCTCGAGGTCCTTGTAGACCTCGAAGAAGTGCTGGATCTCGAGACGGTCGAACTCGGGTACGTGGTGGATGTCGCGCAGGTGCTCCTGGCGCGGGTCGGACGCCGGCACGCAGAGCACCTTGTCGTCTCCGCCGGCTTCGTCGGTCATACGGAACATGCCGATCGCGCGGCAGGCGATGACACAGCCGGGGAACGTCGGCTCCGACAGCAGGACTAGCGCGTCGAGCGGATCGGTGTCGAGGCCGAGCGTGTTGTCGATGAAGCCGTAGTCGGCGGGGTACTGGGTCGACGTGAAGAGCGTCCGGTCGAGACGGATGCGGTGGGTCTCGTGGTCGACCTCGTACTTATTGCGATTGCCCTTGGGGATCTCAACGGTGACGTCGAAAATCACGGGTGCCTCCGGCTGGTTCGAGAGTGGCGTCTGGCGCGAGGAGCGCGGCGCGACGGTGTCTCTATAGTCTGGCCCATGTGGCAGACCGGGGCGTACGCAGGGTCGAGAGGCCGCGCGGTGCAATCGGCATTCCCGTGGTTGCCCTCGTGCTCGCCCTCGTCCTGTCGATCGTGCTCTGGTCGCGCGGCAACCTCAACTCCCTGATCTGCGATGGCGACTGCGGCCCGGCCTACGTGGTTGCCCCGGTGGGACTCACGGACAATTCTTCGCCCAGCACGACTCGTACGGATCCTGCAGCGACTGGTTCGCTCGACGCAGCGAAGGTCGAAGCGGCTGTCAGCCGGGCACTTGATTCCGACGCCCTCGGTGACCACGTCGGACTCGTCGCGATGGGACCGACCGGCGATGTGCTCGTCTCGCGCGGCTCTGGGACTTTCATCCCGGCGTCGACGACGAAGCTGCTGACCGGATTCGCAGCGCTCTCGGCGATCGGCCCGGAGACCCGATTCACCACCAGCGTCGTCTCGGCCGGCGACAGGATCGTGCTCGTCGGAGGCGGCGACCCGTACCTCCGCGTCAAGAAGCCCAAGGCATCCGACCGCGAAGCTGTCGCCGACCTGACCACGCTCGCGACTCGAACAGCCAGGGCGCTCAAGCGACAGGGTGTCGACCGGGTCTCGCTCGGGTTCGACAGCTCCCTGTTTGCTGGCCCGTCCGCCAGCACGGGGTGGAAGTCGTCGTACGTCAGCGGCAACATCGTGACCCCGGTCAGCGCCTTGTGGGCCGACCAGGGCGTGGTGAACGGCGTACGTTCGCGCAACCCGGCAGCCAGCGCGGCCAAGATCTTCGCCAGGCTCCTCGGCGACCGAGGTATCGCGGTGGCGGGTGCTCCGGATTCAGTGGGGCCGACGACGGCCACGACTCCGCTTGCATCGGTGCGCAGTGCACCCGTTGCCCGGATCGTCGATGCCCTGGTGCGTACGAGTGACAACCAGGCCTCCGAGGTGATGCTGCGGCACATCGCCATCGCTGCCGGCGAACCTGCGACCTTCGACGGTGGCGCGGACGCGGTGACTGAAGTACTCACGAACGCCGGCATCGACACCACCGGACTACGGCTCCGTGACGGCAGCGGGTTGTCTCGCGACAACCGGGTCTCGCCGACCACACTCGCGCAGACGATCCTGGCCGCCAACGCCAACCTTTCGACGTCGACCATGCTCAGTGCTCTCCCGGTCAGCGGCTTCGACGGCACCCTGACTGACCGGTTCTCGAAGTCGAAGCGCGCATACGGGCTGGTCCGCGCGAAGACCGGCACCCTCACGGGCGTGCACTCGCTCGCCGGATATGCCGTCGAGGCCAACGGACTGCCCGTGATCTTCGCTCTCATGTCGGACGGCAACCCGGAAGTCGGCCTGGCGTCGGCGGAGGCTGCGCTCGATCGGGTGGCCGCCGCAATTGCCACCTGTTCGTGTGGCACCACGCCGTAGGTTGGTTGTCATGATCGATTGGAAGCTCGCGCTGTCGACGGCGACCAGGCTGACGAAGCCCGGGCCCGAGATGGATGCCGCCGAGGTGACCGAGGCCGTCGCCGAGCTCAGAGAGGGTGCGGCGCGATCTGAAGGTCCTGTGCGCGAGTTCAGCCAGCTTCATGCGACGTCAGCGACGGCTCCCGTACTTGTGGTCGATCGTCCGCGCTGGATTGAAGCCAACCTCGACACGTTCCGCCTGCTTATGGATCCAGTCATGGACAAGCTCGTCGAGGCCGACAAGATGCCGACAGGTCTGAGCCGGACCGTCGGCAGCAAACTGGGCGGCGCCGAGGTCGGCGCGCTGATGTCATTCATGTCGAGCAAGGTGCTGGGCCAGTTCGACCCGTTCTGGAACGGCCCCAACGGCGAGGGTGGCCGGCTGCTGCTCGTGGCACCGAACATCGTCCACGCCGAACGGCAGCTGGGTGTCGATCCGCACGACTTCCGCCTCTGGGTATGTCTCCACGAGGAGACCCATCGCGTGCAGTTCACCGCGGTCGAGTGGATGCGCGATCACATGCGATCACTCCTCGACGAGTTCATCGACGCAACTGATCTCGACTCGGGTGCGCTGGCGTCGATGGTCAGCGACTCGCTGAGCGAGGTCGTCAAGATCGTTCGCGGTGAGTCGGAATCCTCGATCAACGAACTGTTCCAGAACCCGCGTCAGCGCGAGATCGTCGACCAGCTGACCGGCATCATGTCTCTCCTCGAGGGCCATGCCGACGTGGTCATGGACGGTGTCGGGCCCGACGTGATCCCGAGCGTCGCTGAGATCCGACGCAAGTTCAACCAGCGCCGCAAGGGCACCGGCAGTCTCGACAAGCTGCTGCGTCGTCTGCTCGGCCTCGACGCCAAGATGCGCCAGTACAAAGACGGTGCCGCCTTCGTCAACGCCGTGATCGACCGGGTGGGCATGGAAGGCTTCAACGCCGTCTGGGAGAAGCCCGCCAACCTGCCGACCAAGTCAGAGATCCTCGACCCGCCGTCCTGGGTCGCCCGCGTGCACGGCTGAATCCATGCCGCCACTCGATCCGGCAGTCGCGACAGGGCGCAACCTCGTACGCACCGCTCTGGCAGATCTTGGACCGGGCAGTCGCATCGTTGTCGCCGTGTCGGGCGGCGCCGATTCGTTGGCGCTGGCCCAGGTCACGGCGTTCGTGGCCGGCCACGAGTCATGGGACCTGCGGGCTGTGACCGTCGACCACCAGCTGCAGGACGGATCGGCCGATGTCGCCCGAGAAGCGGCCAAGCAGCTCGCGGGCATCGGCATCGACACCGAGGTCGTGTTGGTGGACGTCGGCCGCGCCGGTGGTCCGGAGGCGGCCGCACGCGCGGCGCGATACGCCGTCCTCGAGGCGCAGGACGCTGACGCGGTCCTGTTGGCGCACACCCTCGATGACCAGGCCGAGACCGTTCTGTTGGGTCTGGGTCGCGGCTCCGGCCCACGATCGATTGCCGGTATGGCTCCGGTCAACGGCATCTTTCGCCGCCCGTTCCTCAAGCTGAGGCGCAGCGACACCGAGCAGATCTGCCGCGCGACGGAGCTGACGTGGTGGGTTGACCCGCACAACAGCGACCCTGCCTACCGACGTGCACGCATTCGTTCCGAGCTGATGCCGGTGCTCGAGGACGTGCTCGGCGGGGGTGCTGCGGAGGCGATCGCTCGTACGGCCGAACAGGTCCGAGCCGATGGTGCATGTCTCGACGCCATCGCGGACGCGATCGACGATCCCCTCAACGTCGCTTCTCTCGCGTCCCTCGCACCTGCCTTGCGATCCCGAGTGCTGCGTCGTACGGCGTTGGCGGCTGGAGCCAATCCGTCCGAGCTCTCGGCTGCGCACCTCGCCGAGATCGACCGACTGGTCACGGATTGGCACGGACAGCTGCGTATCGAGCTGCCGGGTGGCGTGGCCTGCGTACGAGTGGGGGATTCCCTCGCGTACGTGACAACCCCTGTGGGAGGCTGAGCACGTGGATCAGACGCATGTTGCTGGAGAGATCGAAGCAGATCAGGTGCTGTTGACCGAGAAGCAGGTGCTGGAGCGCCTCGGGGAGATGGCCGCGCAGATCGAGGCCGACTACGAAGGCAAGGACCTGCTGTTGGTCGGCGTCCTCAAGGGAGCCGTCATGGTGATGGCCGACCTCGCGCGAAGCCTCAACCGCCATGTCGAGATGGACTGGATGGCGGTCTCGTCCTACGGGTCCGGCACCAAGTCGTCCGGCGTCGTACGCATCCTCAAGGACCTCGACACCGACATCAAGGATCGTCATGTGCTGGTCGTCGAGGACATCATCGACACCGGCCTGACACTGTCGTGGCTCATCACCAACCTCAAGTCCCGCGGCCCTGCGTCAGTCGAGATCGCGACCCTGTTGCGCAAGCCCGAGGCCGTCACGATGGACGTCGACGTGACCTATGTCGGCTTCGACATCCCCAACGCCTTCGTCGTCGGCTACGGACTCGACTACGACGAGAAGTACCGCAACCTGCGCTGCATCGGCACGTTGTCGCCGCACGTCTATTCCTAGACGGTGACGTGGACCCCGGCCGCAAGGCGATCGAGGAGCGAGAAGCCAGCTACCTCGGCGCTGGTGACCGCATCCTCAACGAGTTCGGCCGCGAGTTCGAGGTCATCTCTTGGACGGGCCCGGACGATGCTGATGAGATCGAGTTCATGGTCAGGTCGCCGCACACCGAGGCGATTGTGCCGCTGACGCTCGGTGGCGACGAGACCGTACGCGTGAGGGTGCAGCGGCGATCGGGGAACTAACCCGGATTCTGGCTTCGTTCAATGGGTGTACCAGGCGGCGTGTACCGTCTAGATACCCACTATTTACTAGGGAGAAGTGGACTCGTTCCACATTGTCATGAATCTGAAACGCCTCTTCAAAGGTCCACTGCCCTGGATCATCGTCATCACGGTGCTCGTCTTCGTGGCGCTCGGCTTCGCCGACTCCGCAGACGGTCACGACGAGATCAAGACCGCGACGATGGTGAACTACCTCGACGACGGCGAGGTCAAGGACGTCAAGTTCGTCGAAGGCGACCAGGAGATTCGCGCGACGCTCAAGGACGGCAAGAAGGTCAGGGCCAAGTGGCTCGGCGACCAGGGCTACGAGCTCGTGCAGGCAGCCCAGACGGCCGTGGACGACAAGAAGCTCAAGACCTATGACGTCGAGGTCCCACAGGGCAGCTTCATAGGCACGCTGCTCAGCTCGATTCTGCCGCTGCTGCTGTTCGTCGGGATCTTCCTGTTCATCATGAGCAGGATGCAGGGTGGCGGCGCGGGAGTCATGAAGTTCGCCAAGTCCAAAGCCAAGTTGATGAACAAGGACACGCCCAAGACCACGTTCGCTGACGTCGCCGGTTGCGACGAGGCGATCGAGGAGCTCGGCGAGATCAAGGAGTTCCTCCAGGCCCCGGCCAAGTTCCAGGCCGTCGGCGCCAAGATCCCCAAGGGCGTGCTGCTCTACGGCCAGCCCGGTACCGGCAAGACGCTGCTCGCACGAGCAGTCGCCGGCGAAGCAGGCGTTCCGTTCTACTCCATCTCCGGTTCTGACTTCGTTGAGATGTTCGTCGGCGTCGGCGCGAGCCGCGTTCGTGACCTGTTCGAGCAGGCCAAGGAAAATGCCCCTGCGATCGTGTTCATCGACGAGATCGACGCCGTCGGTCGCCACCGCGGCACCGGCATGGGCGGCGGTCACGACGAGCGCGAGCAGACCCTCAACCAGCTCCTCGTCGAGATGGATGGCTTCGACGTGCGCGGCGGAGTCATCCTGATCGCTGCGACCAACCGACCCGACGTCCTCGATCCGGCGCTGCTGCGCCCCGGTCGATTCGACCGTCAGATCGGTGTCGAGGCACCGGATCTCAAGGGGCGCACCCAGATCCTCAAGGTGCACTCGCGGGGCAAGCCGATCGGACCCGAAGTCGACCTCGAGGCGGTCGGCCGTCGTACGCCCGGATTCAGCGGTGCCGACCTCGCCAACGTGCTCAACGAAGCTGCGCTTCTGACAGCGCGCAACGGCGCCAAGACCATCGACAACGCCGCGCTCGACGAGGCGATCGATCGTGTCATCTCCGGCCCGCAGAAGCGCAGCCGCCTGATGAACGAGAAGGAACGCCTCATCACGGCCTATCACGAGGGCGGCCACGCTCTCGTCGCTGCGGCGCTCCCGCAGAGCGATCCGGTCCACAAGATCACGATCCTGCCGCGCGGTCGCGCCCTGGGCTACACGATGGTGCTGCCCGACGAGGACAAGTACTCGCAGACTCGTGCTGAGCTGCTCGACAAGCTTGCCTACATGATGGGTGGCCGAGCGGCCGAAGAGCTGGTGTTCCACGACCCGACCACCGGCGCCGGCAACGACATCGACAAAGCCACTGCTCTGGCCCGCGCGATGGTCACGCAGTACGGCATGACCGAACGCCTCGGCGCCGTACGTCTCGGCGAGGACCAGGGCCAGCCATTCCTGGGCCGCGACATCGGCCATGCCCGCAACTATTCCGAGTCGGTTGCCGCGATCGTCGACGAGGAGATCAACCAGCTGATCACGTTCGCCCATCAGGAGGCGTTCGACATCCTCAGCGAGAACCGCGACGTTCTCGACGCACTCGTCATGGAGCTGATGGAGCGGGAGACGCTCGACAAGGCTGAGGTCGCCGAGATCTTCGAGCCGCTGCGTCGCCGCAAGATCCGTCCGCCGTGGACGGGTTCGAAGACCCGCGTGCCGTCCAAGGTTCCGCCGGTCGAGGGAGCACCGCGGCACAGCGCCAACGGGCACTCGCCCGAGGTGGGCGTGGTGATCGGTCCCGACACCGGCCCCGATGCGCCGGCACCTGATGCTCCGGAGACCGCGTGACGGTCGACCTGCCTCGCGCTGAGGCAGCTGTTCGCGAGCTGCTGTTTGCCGTCGGTGAGAACCCCGACCGCGACGGTCTCAGGGACACTCCTGCTCGAGTCGCCAGGTCGTACGTCGAGCTGCTCGCCGGGCTCGACCAGACCCCCGAGGAAGTGC
>JBBSJW010000066.1:0-16236 GCA_038256885.1 Propionibacteriales bacterium | reverse complement strand
GCTGATAGAGTTGGTGGTCGCGTGCTTCGGCACGTCACCACTAACTTCGCATCACCATCCTTCAAGAGAAACAGGTTTGCCCCGTGGCGAATATCAAGTCGCAGATCAAGCGCAACCGGCAGAACGAGCTGGCTCGCGAGCGCAACAAGTCCGTGCGCTCCGCTCTCAAGACCTCGATCCGTCGTTTCACCGAGGCTGTCGAGGCCGGCAACAAGGACGAGGCCAAGAAGCTCGCTGGTGAAGCCACCAAGAAGCTCGACAAGGCAGCCTCCAAGAAGGTCATTCACAAGAACCAGGCAGCCAACCGCAAGTCGGCCATTGCCAAGAAGGCGGCGTCGCTCTGACGTTCGGTCCCTGAATCAAGCGCCCTTCGGGGCGCTTTTTTCGTTTCTCCCCCAGACCGAGAGCCAGCGTACGAGCCACTCGAGCGGGCCTTTGCCGAGCGTGAGGCTCCAGATCGTCGCCAGAACGCACAGAACAACCACCTGCAGCAGCCAGTCGCCGTAGTCGTGCGACTGGATCCCCTCAGGGTGATCGTCGACGAAGTCGACGCGGATGCGCCACGCCCAGATCACGTGCGCGGTGTAGAGCGACAACGTCATGGCACCTGCCGCGCGTATCGGCGTCAGCAGGAGACGCGCCCACGGGATCCGGACCAGCAGTGCAGCGAGACCGATCACGAGGATCGCCGAGCCGATCGCGCTGAGCACGCCGAGGGGTCGCGACGTGTGCTGGCCAACCAGGAGCAGCTCGTCCCAGTTCGGCTTCTCGTAGGGATAGGACGGGGAGGTGAACAGGATGCGCCATCCTCCGTCGCGCTGACCGGCAAAGACGCCGTTGTTGATCGCCTCCAGGCCGGCAGTGAGCGTCATCACCACCAGGACCACCCCGACAGCAACGAGCCTCAGCGCGACAGCGAAATTGCGCAGGTCGAGACGGCCGATCGCCATGCCGATCAGGATGTAGGCAATCCAGACACCGACTGGATAGACGCCCCACACGACGATCTCCATGAACAGCTCGCCGGGATGTTGGAGATCCGCCCACTCGGTCTGCCCGGAGCGCACCAGCTTGTGCTCGCGCTGGGCCCAGAGCAGGACGATGGGCGCGACAAGCGCCCATACCGTTCCGAGCACGAAAAGCGCCGTGGTTGGGAGGCGCCGAAACGGCAGCACGATCACGATCATCACGCCGTAGTAAGCCAGGATGATGAACATCGGCACCTGGTCCAAGGAGCCGAGCGCAAGGCCGACTGCGATCAGGATGACCGCCCTGATCCAGGTGGCTCGCACCGATCCGGCACCGCGAGAATCCCGCTGGTGGACGATCGTCAGCGCGACCCCGGCCACCAGCGCGAACAGCGGCGCTGCGCGACCTCCGGCGAGCATGTCGCCCACCGGGGGGTTCTCGCCAGTCCAGCGCGGCCCGATATGGGTGAACATCATCCCGATCAGGGCCAACCCACGCGCGAGGTCAACTGCCTCGATACGGCTGCCCGAGCGCACCATCAGCGACGCCGCTGGGCTGCGACCTTGAGCACCATCCGCTCAATTGCGTAGGCGGGATCGGCCGCGCCGCCCTTCACGTCAAGATCAGCCTGCGCCACGGCATCCAGTGCCTTGGCGAGCCCATCGGGCTCCCAGGCGCGGAGCTGCTGTCGCATGGCCCGGATCTTGAACGGAGGTGCGCCGACCTGTGCAGCGAGGTCGTTGTCACGCATGCCGGAGGGAGCCGACGACAGTTTGGCGAGCGAGCGCAGACCACTGGCGAAGGCGCTGGTGATGAGCACTGGCGCAACCTTGGCTGCCTCAGCCCATCGCGCCTGCTCGAGCGCGACGTTGATGCGCCCGTCGATCGCCGCGTCGGCGATCTCGTAGCCGCGTACGTCAGCTCGCCCACCGAAATAGCGCCGCACGATGCTTGCGGTGATCTCGGTGCCGCGTTCGACCGTCGAGACAAGCTGGTCCGCAGCACCAGCCAGTGCCCGCAGATCCTGACCGACTGAAGCGACGAGCAAGGTGGCGGCTTCCTGGTCGACGCGCACGCCGAGATCACGGAACTCCGTGTGCACCCACTGTGCGTAGTCGCGCTCGTACTTGGGCGCTTCGAGCTTGACCTCACTGACGGCAGGCAGCTTGCGGAGCTTGTCGAGCAGGCCTTTGCCCTTGGCTCCCCCGCCGTGCACCATCACGAGGGCGATCTCCGGGGACGGACCCTCGCAGTACGCGAGCAGCTCGGCTTGGGCAGCATCGCCGGTGTCCTGCAGGTCGGTGATGACGAGCGCGGTGTTGTCGCTGAACAGCGAAGCGCTGGTCAGTCCGGCGAGCTCGCCAGCTTGGAGGCCACTCGCGCTTGCTTCGGACACTTCGCAGTCCGCGTGCTCGGCGGTGACGGCGGCAATCGCGCGTGCACGCGTGCGCTCAGCCAGGAACTCGGCATTGCCGGTGATGAGGAGGATCTTGCCGAATGCCGAGGCCACGTGGACAGACTATTGGGTCGTGGCCACAAGAAGGCGACCGTCACGCAGGACCACGGCGATGTCGCCATCCGTATCGGTGCGCCACCACTCAACACCCCGCTTCCGCAGCATCGCGAGCGCCTTCGCAGCAGGGTGCCCGTAGTCGTTGTCGACTCCCGCGCTGACCGTCACGATTCTGGCGCCCACCGCGTCAAGGAACGCTTCTGATTGCCTGGCGCTCCCGTGGTGCGGCATCTTCATCACCTCAGCGGACAACTCAGGATGCTGCAGCATGAGTTTCGCCTGGGCTTCCGGCTCGATGTCACCAGTGAGCAGAATTCGTACGTCGTGCATGCGAACCGCGAGAACGATGCTCGCGTTGTTGGCACTCGATCCGTCGGTCACCGGCAGCGGCTCTGACTTCGGTGGCCACAGCACCTCCGCCGATATGGCTCCGACTGTGAACGTTTCCCCGAGCACTGCGACGTGGGACGCTGCGCCCGGTCCACCGGTCGGGCCGACAGCGACCTGATCAACCGTTCGACCACGTGCGACTCCTCGCCAGCCGTCGACGTGGTCAGCGTGACCGTGGGTGAAGGCCATCAGTCGAATTCTGCGAACGTCGAGTCGATCGAGACATCGGTCGATGGATGCCGAGTCTGGACCTGCATCGATCACGACAGCGGTGCCATCGCCGGCATTGAGCACGGTTGCGTCACCTTGACCGACGTCACAGGTGACCATCAACCACCCCTGCGGTGGCCAACCGGGATGCGGGGGTCGCCAGATCGCGATCAGCAGACCAAGCGCGATCCCGCCGAACAGCACGGGTCGAGCCGAGATCCGTATGATCGCCCACGCCGCGACCGGCACGATGACGATCAGCAGCTGCCAGGGCGCATGCCACGTCAGGGATGCGGCCTCGAGCGACGCTGCCCGATGGCCGACTTCCAGGATCCAGCTCGCCGACGCTGCCGCGACGAAGCCGAAGACTTGGCCGATCGGCGCCGATACGACCGCCAGCAGTCCGCCGAGAAGACCTGCCACGGTCGCCGGCGCCACGGCTGGCGCCGCAAGCAGGTTGGCGACGACCGCGACCAGCGAGACCTGACCCGAGATCGCGGCAATGGCAGGCGTGCAGGCGAGCTGGGCTGCCAGCGGTACGGCGATCGCCAGCGCGCACCATCGAGGCATCCACCGCAGCAGTGGACGAACCATCACGGGCGCGAGAAGCAGGATGCCGGCTGTGGCGCACACCGACAGGACAAAGCCCGCAGAGCGGGACAGCCACGGGTCGACGAACAGCAGAGCCATGACGGCCCAGGCGAGGGCGCGGACACCACCCCGTTGCCCGTAGCCGAGGGCGGCAACACCGACGGCACCCATCGCGGCTGCCCGGACAACGCTGGGGTCGGGGCGGGCCAGGATCACGAACCCGACAATCGACACTGCTCCGAGCGCCCACAGCCCACGACGCCGCACGCCGGTTGCGCGCCCGACCACCAGCACGACGGCGAGCACGATCGTGAGATTCGTGCCCGAGACGGCCATCAGGTGCGTGAGCCCTGCGCGCCGGAAGTCCTCCTCAACCTCGTCGCTGACCCGGCTGTCGTCACCATCGACCAGGGCCGGCACGAGTGCCCGTGGCTCATCGCCAGTGTGCTCGACCGACGTACGCACACCCTCGCGCACCGTCTCGGACACCTCCCACCACCAGGTCGCCCGATCGGTGGGACCTCGTCGTACGACGTCGATCACCGCCGCCTCGTCGGAAGCTTCGGAGGGCGCCAGTCGCCCCATCAAGGTCAGCCGCCGGCCCACCACGAGGTCGTCAGCAGGTCCGTCGACAAACGCGGTGGCGCGATCGCGGGTGCGTACGTCAAGGTCGCGCGACACAACTCGTCGTACGAGGACCTCCACGACGAGCGACTCCTGGCCGTGGTGCTGGAAGGCCGTCGCATCGCGCCGCACCTCCACCTCGAGCGTCGCATGACGGCGCTCCGCGGCCAGCTGGGTTACGGGTGAGTGCTCGATCGCCGTGAGCCGCCACGCGCAGGATGCAGCGACGGCGGCCACCCCGATGGCGGCAACCGCGAGGGACGGTCGGCCCGCCGCGAGACCAGCGAGAATCACAGCAGCGACAGCGACAATGATCGCCACACGGGCTCCTGAGACGACAAGCGTTGCCGCAGCTGCCCAGCTCAGGAGCGCAGGCGCTGCCATACGCAGGTCGTGCATCAGACCATGACGAGATCGCGCAGCTCCGCCAACGTGGCGTCGCCGATGCCTTTGACCTCCAGAAGGTCCTCAACTGAGCTGAACCGACCGTTCTCGGTTCGCCAGCTCAGGATCGACTGCGCGGTGACCGGTCCGACTCCGGGCAGCGTGTCGAGCTGTTCAGCTGTGGCGGTGTTGAGATTGATCTTGGCGGTCGCTGGAACGCCTTGGGCCGGCGCTGCACCAGACACCTGCGCCGGTTCTAAACCGACCAGCAGCTGTTCGCCGTCGGTGAGCACTCGAGCCATGTTGAGCGCGGTCGTGTCGGCCTTGCCCTTGAGGCCACCTGCAGCCTCGATCGCCTCGAAGACGCGCGAGCCCTTGGGCACTGTGACGATGCCGGGCTTGCGCACCTTGCCCACGACGTCGATCACCAAGTCGTCGGTCGGCGCCTCGGCTGACGGCGCGTGCGTCGTCGCGAAGGCCAACGGCGCCTGCGGCTCACTGGTCTCCGGGCGTGCGGACAGGAGCCACCAGACGAGAAGCACCGATCCTGCGGTGGCCACGGTCGCAAGGACCTTGACGTGCGGCACCTCGAGACGCCGCCGCGGAGGCTCGATCGGCGGTTCATCGTCGGGCGGCGGCAGCTCCGCATCGAAGGATGCGGCGAGCTGGGCAAGTCGGCGGCGGGCGATGTCTGCCCGCGTCTCTTCTCGATCGACCCTCACACCGTGACGCTAGGCAGCAGCGCTCAATCAAAACGCAGACAAACCATACGGCTGTGGACGTGTACGACTTCAAGGTCGCGTCGTGGAAAACGTTCAGCAGCGTGGCGTGACGGTCACCGAGATCATGCCGGGACCGACGTGAGCGCCGATCGATGCGCCAACCTCGTCCACCGCGATCGAGTCGATCCCCAACGCGACTGCCAGGCGGCCTGCCACAGCATTGGCGATCGATGGGTTGGCGAGATGCTGCACGCCGATCTGGAAGCCCTTGTCACACGCCTGAGCGCCTTCGACGGCGAGCGCCTCGACGCGTGCGAGTGCCTTGGAAGCTGTACGTACCCGCTCGAGCGGAACGACGACGCCGTCTTTGATCGTCAGGATCGGCTTCACGGCGAGAGCCGAACCGATCAACGCCGCCGCCGGTCCCACGCGGCCTCCGCGCTTGAGGTACTCAAGCGTGTCGACGTAGAGAAGGATCGTCGACGACTCCCCCGCGCCCCGGGCGGCTGCAGCGATCTCGGCCGCGTCCTTGCCTGCGTCGCGTGCCTCGGCGGCTCGTCCGGCGGCAAAGCCCGTGGCAATGCCGACCTGGGCAGAGTCAACGACCGTGACTGGTACGGGCGAGTCCTTGGCGGCGAGCAGCGCAGAGTCGTACGTACCCGACATCTTGGAGCTCAGGTGGATCGAGACGATCGCCTCTGCACCCTCGTCGGCGAGATCGCTGTAGACCCGGAGGAAGTCATCGGGCGTCGGGCGAGATGTGCTCACGGGTACGAATGCCGCCAGCGCGTCGGCGATCATGTCAGCCGTGACGTCGACACCCTCGGTGTGGACGGCAGCGCCGATGATGACCTGCAGAGGGACGACCGTGATGTTCTCCTTGGCCGCGTCAGCCGGAGCCAACGAAGCCGTCGAGTCCGTGACGATCGCTACGTTGGCCATGACCGAGATGCTATCTGGCCGGGTCCTTCACCAGACGCAACCATGGCCGAGCGAAGCGCGCCCCTAGACGACGATCGAGACCAGCTTGGGCGCGCGGACGATGACCTTGCGCACCTCGCGACCGTCGATCGACCGCACGACGTTCGGTTCGGCAAGAGCCAACGCCTGCAGCTCCTCGTCGCTGATGTCGGGGCTGACCTCGAGCTTGCCTCGCACCTTGCCGAGCACCTGCACGACACACGTGACGGACTGTTCGACGAGATGTGCTGGGTCGGCCACCGGATAGGGCGCGCGTGCCAGCGACTCAGCGTGGCCGAGCTTGGACCACAGTTCCTCGGCGACGTGCGGTGCCAGCGGCGCCGTCATCAGGACCAGCGGCTCCAAAGCGGCGCGACTGCGTACGTTGAGCTTCGTCAGGTGGTTGGTCAGCTCGATGAGCTTGGCGATCGCGGTGTTGAACCGCATCTCCTCCATGTCGACGCGCACACCGTCGATCGTCTTGTGCAGCACGTGGAGCGTCTCGGCATCGAGCGCATCGTCGGTGGCGAGCGATGCGCCGGTGTCCTCGTCGACCAGCAGGCGCCAGACGCGCTGGAGGAAGCGCTGGGCACCAACAACGGCGCGAGTCTCCCAGGGGCGCGACACATCGAGCGGGCCCATCGACATCTCGTAGACGCGGAACGTGTCAGCGCCGTACGCGTCATACATCTCGTCGGGCGTGACGATGTTCTTCAGGCTCTTGCCCATTTTTCCGTACTCGCGATTCACGGGCTTGCCGTCGTACGTGTAGGTGGTCTCGGCACCGTCTACGTGCTCGACGACGTCTTCGGCCGGCACGTAGACGCCGCGAGCGTCGGTGTAGGCGTAGGCCTGGATGTAGCCCTGGTTGAACAGCTTCTGGAACGGCTCCTCGCTCGACAGGTGGCCGAGGTCGAACAGCACCTTGTGCCAGAAGCGGGCGTAGAGCAAGTGAAGCACGGCGTGCTCGACGCCACCGATGTAGAGGTCTACGCCCCCGGTGTCGCCGGCCTTGCGCGGACCGAGCCAGTAGGCCTCGTTCTCGGGGTCGACCAGCGTCTTGTCGTTGTGCGGGTCGGCGTAGCGCAGCTCGTACCAGGACGACCCGGCCCAGTTGGGCATCGTGTTGGTCTCGCGGCGGTACTTCTTGAGCCCGTCTCCGAGGTCGAGCTCGACATTCACCCAGTCGGGAACGCGCGCCAACGGCGGCTCCGGCTCGCTGGTGACGTCGTCAGGCTCGAACGTCTTGGGCAGGTAGTCAGGCACCTCGGGCAGCTCGACCGGCAGCATCGAGTCGGGCACCGCGATCGGCGATCCGTTCTCGTCGAAGACGATCGGGAACGGCTCACCCCAGTAGCGCTGGCGGCTGAACAGCCAGTCACGGAGCCGGTACGTCGTGGTGCCGTGGCCAGAGCCGTTCTTGTCGAGCCACGAGATGACGGCAGTCTTGGCTTCGGCGATCGCCAGGCCATTGATGTCGAGATCGCCGTGCGCAGAGTTGATCGCCGGACCATCGCCCTTGTAGGCGTCGCCGTCGAATCCTTCGGACGGCTGGACAGTACGAATGATCGGCAGGCCGAACTTCTCGGCGAACTCCCAGTCACGGTCGTCCTGACCTGGAACGGCCATGATTGCGCCGGTGCCGTATCCCGTGAGCACGTAGTCGGCGATGAACACCGGGATCGACGTCCCATTCACAGGGTTGATCGCATACGAGCCCGTGAACACACCGGTCTTCTCGCGATTCTCTTGACGCTCGACATCGCTCTTGGCACCAGCGGTCGCGAGGTAGTCCGCGATCGCGTCGGCAGGTGTTGTCGCACCGCCGGTCCATGACGCGTCGGTGTCCTCGGGCCACGACGCCGCCGTCAGAGCGGCGACGAGCTCGTGCTCGGGAGCCATTACGACGTACGTGGCCCCGAACAGCGTGTCTGGTCGCGTGGTGAAGACGTCGATCGGAGCGTCGAGTCCGTCGACGGCGAAGCTGACCTCGGCACCATGAGAGCGACCGATCCAGTTGCGCTGCATGAGCTTGACCGACTCGGGCCAGTCCATGCGATCGAGATCGTCGATCAGCCGGTCGGCGTACGCGGTGATGCGCATCTTCCACTGGCGCAGGTTGCGTGGGAACACCGGGAAGTTGCCCCGCTCGCTGCGTCCCTCAGGCGTGACCTCTTCGTTCGAGAGCACGGTGCCGAGCGCCGGGCACCAGTTGACCGGTGATTCGTCGATGTACGCGAGGCGATGCTGGTCGATGACGTTGGGGTCGCTGGTGCCGAGCTTCTCGATCAGGTCGCTGATCGGGCGAGCTCGGTTGGCGTCGGTGTCGTACCAGGACTCGAAGATCTGGATGAAGATCCACTGTGTCCATCGCATGAACTCGGGGTCGATCGTTGCGAACGAGCGACGCGGGTCATGAGCCAAGCCGAGGCGGCGCAGCTGGCGCCGCATGTTGGCCATGTTGGCGACCGTGTTCGTGCGCGGGTGCTCACCAGTCTGCACCGCGTGTATCTCGGCCGGCAGGCCGAAGGCGTCGTAGCCGAGCGCGTGAAGCACGTTGTCGCCCTGCATGCGGCGATAGCGACCGATGACGTCAGTCGCGATGTAGCCCAGCGGATGGCCGACGTGGAGTCCCGCCCCTGAGGGGTACGGGAACATGTCCATGATGAAGAACTTCTCACCGGTCACCTCATCCGCGAGATCACCCGTCGGGTTCGGGGCCTCGAACGTGCCCTCGGCTTCCCAGCGGTCCTGCCAGCGGCGCTCAATGTCGCCTGCGAGGTCGCTCGAGTAGCGATAGGCGGACGGCTTGGGTTCGGGCGTGTTCACTGCCCGAATGTTACCGGTCAACGCTGGGCACTACGCGCGCGAGATCACTGCATCGCGCAGAAGGATTCGACCTTGGCGGTCGGCCCCGAGACGATCAGCTCATCGCCGGGCGACACGAACGTGTCAGCCTGCGCATAGGAGAAGTCGTGACCGCGCACCTTGACCGCCACGATCGTGACGCCGAACTCCGCACGCAGTGCCGAATCCTTGAGCGTCTTGTCCTCGGCACGCTTGGGAGCGCGCGTACGCGCGATGGCGAAACCCTCGTCGAATTCGATGAAGTCGGTCATCGTGCCGGTGACCATATGAGCCACGCGCTTGCCCATTTGCGACTCAGGTCGGATGACATGCGTGGCGCCGACGCGCTCGAGGATCGCCGCGTGCTTGCCGCTGATGGCCTTGGCCCACACCTCCTTGACTCCGAGGTCGAGCAGACCGAGCACCGTCAGCACGCTGGCCTCGATGTCGGTGCCGATCCCGACCACGGCGACCTCGAACTGCTCCGCACCGATCTGCCGGAGGGCTTCGGTGTCGGTCGTGTCCGCCGCGACGACATGGGTGAAGTCGCTGGCGTACTTCTGGACTATGTCAGCCTTCTCGTCGACGGCGAGCACTTCGTGGCCCAGCGCGACAAGCGACTTCGCCACGGCATAGCCGAATCGACCCAGGCCAAGCACGACGACCGGGGTCGTGGGAGATGTCTTGCGATCTCTAGCCAATGATCGGTTGCTCCTCGGGAAGGTGGTACCGCGGAATCCTACGCCGGAGCACGAGCGCTCCAGCCGCAGCGATCGTACCGACACGACCGAGGAACATCAGCACGATGATGACGATCTGCGCGTTCGCGGGCAGCTGAGGCGTGATTCCGGTGCTGAGTCCGACGGTCGCGAACGCCGACGTGCACTCGAACAGCACCTCGTCGAAGTCGAAGTCGGTCATCAACATCACGAGGAACGTCGTGACCGTCACCAACATCACCGCGAGCAGGGCGATCGTGATCGCCGTACGCACGACGGCGGGTCCGATCGACCGGGAACCCACTGTGATGTCGGGGTCTCCACGCAGCTCAGCCCAGATCACGTACGCAAGCAACAGGAAGGTGGTGATCTTTATACCGCCGGCCGTACTGGCGCTGCCACCTCCAATGAACATCAGGATGACGCCGATGTTGAGCGTCTCGGGGCGTACGGCTCCCCAGTCGAAGCTGTTGAGCCCGCCCGAGCGTGGCATGACGCTGCCCTCGATACCGGTGACCAGCTTGTGTCCAAGACCGTGTCCACCCAGCGTCGCCGGGTTGCTCCACTCGAGCAGCAGGAATGCCGCTGCTCCGACGAAAAGCAGCCCGAACGAGCCCCACACGGTGAGGCGCGTGTGGATCGTCCAGCGCGCCGGGTTGCGCCATCCCTGGAACAGCTCCGCGAGCACGGGGAAGCCCACCGCACCGATGAATACTGCGATAGAGATCGGGATGATGATCAGCCCATCTCCGGCATAGCCCGTCAGGCTGTCGCTGTTGAGCGAGAATCCCGCATTGTTGAACGCCATCACGGCGTCGAACACCCCGTGCCACATCGCCGTCGGCAGGTCGTCGAAGTATTCGCCGCGATAGCGCAGCGTCAGCACGAACGCGGTGATGCTCTGGAAGAACAACATCGTGACGGCAACACGACGAAACAGCGGACGAATCTCACCGATGTTGACGACATGCATGTCGGCCTGCGCGACCAGTCGCGTACGTAAGCCGAGTCGGCCGCCGATGAACAGGCCGAGCAACGTGGCGAGGGCGATGATCCCAAGCCCACCGACCTCCACGAGCGCAAGGATGATGCCCTGACCGACCGGCGACCAGTAGGTCGACGTGTCGACCGTCGCGAGTCCGGTGATGGTCACTGCCGACGTTGACGTGAAGAACGCCGCCATGAAGCTCGTGGATCCGTCACTTGATCGAGCGACCGGCAGGAGCAGCAGGATTGTGCCAACAACGATCAATGCGAAGAAGGTCAATGGCAGCAGACGTACCGGATGAGAGATCGAAGCTGGGATCTTCAGCCTCAGGGGGCGGAGCACGGCACGACGCTACCCCACAAATGTGTGACAGGAGAGGCGCGTGGGACTTACGTGAACTGCGTGACAGATGGTAACTTCAAAGTTCTCCCGCGTCCGAAGGGCCGGTCGTACTGACACGCGGGAGGCACGGAACTCGGTCCGCGCCAAGGAGACACCCGACATGACATCTTCCCCCTTGTCACGACTTCGCACCCGAGGGCTCGCAGCCGTTGGCTCGGTTGCCCTCATGATTGGCATCGTCGTCGCCACCGAGGCCCCGGCCCAGGCCATCGATCCACCGAGTGGACTGCGGGCTGTGGACGTCGCCTCGAAGGCCGTCGCACTCGCTTGGAGCTCCACGGGCCAGGATGCCTACCGCATACGCATGTCGACGAGCTCGACGATGAGTTCGGCAGAAGCCTGGGACGTCCTGGACAACTACTACGAGTGGACGCGCACCGACGCCAGCCCTTCGCAGCGCGCTCCCCGCCTCACACCGGGCGAGACTTACTACTTCCAGGTCAAGGCCATCAAGCGTGCAGCTGACTCCAGCGACCGCGACAACCTCAGCAGCTACAGCGAGGCCATTTCCGTCACCCTCCCCAAGACCGCGCTGCCCGAGCTCAAGCCTGTCAAGATCAAGGCGACTGCCGGCGGCAGCGGCACGATGCACGTGTCGTGGAGCGACCGAGGGCCCGGATACTCGTACGTCCTGCGCCACACGCCCAATCCCACGAAGTCGGTTCTCGAGTGGTCCAAGGTCACCACCGACAGGCCCAGCGTCACTCTCAAAGGGTTGAGGCCCGGCAAGACCTACACCTACCGTCCGCGCGTCGTTGACTCGAGCGGCAAGGCGCAGAGCCCGTATGCGGAATCCGGCAAGACGGGGACCACGCTGGCCAGCACACCCTCGCCCAAGCTGTCGATCGCCACGTACAACATCCGCAAGCGGTACTCCGATGCTGACTGGACCGCCCGCCGCAAGGCGGTCGCGAGCAACATCACCACCACCGCACCCGACGTGATCGGAATCCAGGAAGCCATCCCCACGACGTACGGCGTCAACGGCAAGAAGCAGTACGCCGACCTCATGGACCTGATGGGCAGCCCCTACAAGTACGTCACGAGCGGAGCGGCATCAAGCGGCACGCAGCTCGCTTACGACACCACCCGTTTGACCAACGTGAAGTCGGGCATCAAAAAGCTCTACGTGCACGGCTCAGCCCACCGCTACGCGGTCTGGGCCATCCTGAAGGACAAGGTCAGCGCCAAGTCATTCTTCGTCGTCTCCACACACCTTGAGCCAGGCTCCACGACCACCGAGCTCAACACCGTGCGCATCCGCCAAGCCCGGGAGATCCTCCAACTGGTGGAGGACAACGCCGGCGGGCGGCCGACGATCATCCTCGGCGACATGAACACCAGCCGGACGGCTGAGCCCAACAACGGCCAGTACCTGACCTTCACCGGCGCCGGCTACGTCGACCCGATCGACAACGCCGTCGCCAACTGGTTCTCCGGCAAGGACGCGATCGCCGAGCACATCGTCAACGCGCAGTACAGCAGCGCCAACAAGCTGGAGCGTCTCGCACTACTGTCGTCGTTCCCCAACGGCACGCACATCGACTACATGTACACGTCACCCAGCATCCGGGTCGCCGTGTGGCGCCAGGTGCTCAAGCTCGACACCACTGGCGCGTTCGTGGGCACGATCCCCTCGGACCACAACCTGATGCAGATGACGGTCCACCTGCCGTAGTGCTTGGAGTCAGCCGCGGCGCAGGATCCGCTTGCCCAGCCGCTTCAGCCGCGGCGGGACACGCGCTTCCCAGGCTGGACGCTTGAGCTCCTCCGGCTGCGGAGCGAACGGGTAGTCCGGCTTGTATCGGCGCTCGAGCATCTTCTGGCCCGACGCCTGATAGAGCTCGCCGACCCGCGCGATCAACGCGGTGCGGGACTCAACGGAGTCCGCGAACATCGTCTCGACCGGTCCCGGGAAGGGCGTCGCGGCCATACGTTCGTCGTAGGCAGGATTGCTCTTGCCGTCCTCGTACACGTGCTCGATGTTGTTCTTCTCCAAGAAGCTCGCGAACTTGGCGAATCGCTCAGAATGCCCGGCGTTGAACGCCGTGTAGTCGGTCTGCTCGAACAGATCAGCCGCGTCGACGTTGTCCGAAAGGTTGGGTACGAGCGTGTGCGGGATCTCGTGGTAGCGCGCCAGCTCGAGCGTGCGGGCGTCGTGGGCGATCACGTGGGCGGGCGTGCGCGCGTTGATCGCGGCAATGTTGCCATGGATACGCGTCCCGAAGGAGAACTCCTGCTTGGCGAGGAAGTCGTTCCACGTCATCGGGTCCACGAAGAAGCGCATCCGGTTGGACCGGTAGAGCGGGTGCGTCGTGTGCGCCGGCAGGTCCGGCCGCTTCTGCGGCTGGCGGTCGACGCCCCACAGCAACATCTCCAGGGAGTCGTGGCCCTGCGGGACGTAGATCATGTGGGGATAGCGAGCGGCGTGACGTATCGACACCTCGTCCATCAACGGGACGTACGGTGACAGGTTCATCGTGAAGTGGCTGTCCTCGCTGAGGTGGTCAGCCTTCTTCTGGATGTTGAGATCGGCTCCGCGGCGGAAGAGGGACGGGCAACCGACGACCTCCACGTGCTCGTCGCCGAATCCGAGAGTTGCGAGGTATTCGCGGGTCGTCTCACCGCGTACGCCGATCGTCGACGAGCGATCAAGCACAGCCCTCAGGAACTGTTTGATCGTCGCGGTCGTAGCCGGCGGATTGTCCGGGAAGGGGTTGTCGAGGCTGTTCACTCCCCCGGCCACGCCAACTCCGGCGACGACCACCGGGATGTTCAGGTGCTCGATGAACTGAGTCATCTGCCGCAGGTTGCGGTGGTAGGAGTGCCGAAAAGCGTTCGCGAGGGGAATGACGTACTGGTCGAACTCTTCGTTGACCCGCGCGGCGTGCGCTCGGGAGTCCGGCATCCGCTCGCTCAGGAAGGAGTCGGAGACGACGTCGGCGTCCGGCACCGTGATGAGTCGGTGCATCGCCTCCGTGAAGACCATGTTGCCGACGTTGCGGCCGAAGACACCCTTCGGGTAGAGCGCAAGTGCGTGCTCGGGACTGATGACGTGGAACGGATCCTTGGGGGATCGCACCAGAATGCGTTTCACGGGCCTTCTTCTCGGGTTGTTCGGCAACCCCTAGCGGGGCGGGATGTGTCGTGCTGAGCGACTCGAAGTCACTTCATCACGACCTTGACGCTGTTGGAGGCTCCTGAGCTGGTGACCACTCGCCAGTACTTGGTGTTGAGCGCTGGGATGATGATGAAGTCCTCGCCACTTCCCATGCTGTGCGTTGAGTGGGTCTTCCACGATCCGCCGGGCGACCGCATCTGCAGGCGGTAGGTGCCGCTCTTGCTCCACGAGATCAGGAACGGGATTTTGCTGCCACTCTTTTGCATCGTGGTCGCGTAGAGCCGTGGTGTAGTGCTGTGGCTCCTGGTGCGCACCGTGTTGATGCTCCACTTGGACTTGGTCTTGGTCGTCGAGTTGGGTACGTCCTGGCCGTTGATCTTGTCGAGGCGAGCACCGTAGGCACGCCACGTCTTGCTGCTCGACATCGTGCGAGAGAGCTTGCCGACACCGTTCTTGACTGTGACGTAGGAGCTGTAGGTCTTCCAGCCGCTCGCGTAATACTGCAGCTTGACGATGCCGTCGTACTTGTCAGCGCCGGAGCCCCAGGTCACCACGATGTCGGTGTTGTCGCCCGGGCGCTGAAGGTTATCCATCGACAGCGTCGGCGGGATGTAGGCCCGGCCACCCGCGCTCTCGGACGTCGCGGACCCGGGGTCGACGGTCACGGACTTCGTCGCCGTCTTGGTGTAGACCGGGGTGTCGGTGTTGCCGGGAGACTCGATGGTCGCCCTGATCAACGTGGTACCAGCCGACTCGCCCCTGACGAGCCCAGTTGAGTCCACTGAAGCAATGCTCGGGTCATCCGAGGTGAAGATCGTGTTGGTGACCAGAGCGTTGTAGGGCGAGACACGCGTGGCGACCTTGACCGACTCACTGGGCTTGACCTTGACCGTCGTCGGCGTGATGTAGACCGAGGTCGGCTTGGTCCAGGTGACCTGACCCTTGGCGAGCTGGTAGACGCGCTCGGAGTGCTCCTGGACGGAATCCGTCACGCCGACGTTGTCGGCCTTGAAGGCGAGCTCGTCGTACTCCAAACCGGGACCGGTGAAGTTGGAGGCGCCGCCGAATGCCGTGGCCGTGCCGCCGTACTTGTAGCTCAGCGTCTTGTCGTGGACGTTGGCGAACTCGACCTGGCCGATGACCTCGCGGAGGTCCTCGCTCATGTTGAAGTACCCGTCGACGATGTCGGAGATCGCGTTGTCGCCCAGCACGATCTTCACGTCGCACTTTTGCTGATGGAGCTTGGTGAGCCCGTTCAGGATGCCGTCGCGGGTGCTGTTGAACAGCGAGTGCACCGCGTAGACCTTGCAGCCGACCTTGTCAGCAGGGTTTGCGGCCTGGGCGTTGAGGAAGGCGGCTTCCACGTCACTCGACCCGATGTTCGCGTCACTTGCCGCGTTGTACTTCTTGCGCGGCGATGGGAACAAGGTGACGCCCGATTCGGTCGGCATGCCCTTCATGACGCCGTTGACGACGGAGATCGCGTCGGTGTACATCGCGCTGTCGTTGATGGCTTCCCAGTAGTCCTTTCCACCTGTCCCGGCGACTTCGACCGATGGCTTGAAGACGCCCTCGCTGAGCGCCGTGAAGGCCGCCGGGTCGTCATAGATCGCGATGCTGATGTTGGACTTCTTGGAGCCGCTCGAGCCGTTGAGGTTCGACGAGGTGATCCAGACGACGTTGTCGCGCATTTCGCCGGTCGAGTCCATGGCCTTCTCGAACGCGGCGTACTTGGAGTGCATCAGGAGGGAGGGGCCGGAAAGGCAGCCACCAACGACGCGGCACTGTTTGTAGTC
>JBBSJW010000065.1:0-16373 GCA_038256885.1 Propionibacteriales bacterium | reverse complement strand
CTTCGAGCTCGATCGCGATGTCAGCGACCATGAATGCGACCGCCTGGCGGTGCGAGATGGGCTCGCCGAACGCGTCGCGGGTCTTGACGTACTCGGACACGTAGTCGAGGACTGCTCGGGAGGTGCCCAGAGCGAGTCCCGCCCAGGCGAGTCGCGAGAGGCGAATGCACTCGCGGTAGTCATCCACGGATCCGTCACCCAGGACAGCGCCCGCTTCAACATCGACGTTCTCGAGCACCAGTCGGCTGAGTCCGGCAGCGCGGAGACCCATGCTGGGATCGGCCTCGATCGAGACGCCCTTGGTGCTCGACTCGATGAGCACCAGCGTCGGACTTCCGTCGAGGTCGGCTGCGACGACGAACAGCTCAGCTTCGGCGCCGCGTACGACACCCGACTTCACGCCGTTGAGACGCAGCCCGTCCGCGGTCCGCTCTGCCTTGGTCTGCAGCTCGAACGGGTCGAACAGCGCACGAGGCTCGGACACAGCCAGTGCGGAGGTCGGGATGTCGTCGCCGGCAAAGGCCGGGAGGTAGGTCTGCTGCTGCTCGTCCGAACCCCAGAGCGAGATGGCTGTGGCAACGGCGGCCGGAGCGAGGCATGCGACGGCCTGTCCCATGTCGCCTTCAGCAAGCGCCTCAGCGACGAGCACGCCGGTGACCGCTGAGCGGTCTTCTGACAGGCCACCGAGGGCCTCTGGGATGTTGAGGAGTGTGAGGCCGAACTCGCTGGTCTGCGCGAGAACTTCCTTAGGAGTGTCATTGGACGTCTCGGCAGCGAGTGCGCCCGGTCGGAGGACCTCGGCGGCGAACTCCTTGATGACGCCGACGATCATCTGCTGGTCTTCTGTGGGCGTCAGGTCGAACACGCCGCTGTCGCCAGTCTTGGCGAGGCGAGTTGGCTTGCCGGAGCCCTTGACGCGCTTGAAGGTGCGGCCAGCCGCGCCAGCGACCCGGAACCCGCCCTTCGCGCCGCGATATACGGCCTTCTCGGTCGACGCGCGAAGCTTGAGCTTGTCGACGATCGGCGAGCTGGCGATCCGGTTGAGCACGGCGAGGCCGATGCCCATGGGATCTCTGCGATTGGCCACGGGAACTCCTTGAGCGGGATGGTTGGACACGGTCTGTTGTCCACCTGGGTCAAACTGTAACTGCGAGTTGCACCTTCGCATACCCATGGTATCCGAACTCACATTGCTGGGACCAGCAAGCAGCCGTCGAACCCTGTCGATAACCTTGTGCGCATGTCCCAATCTCGTCCTCTGCCCGACGGCGGCAGCGTGCGGCCCATCACTCGATGGGGCACACCTGTCATGCACCGCGAGCTGGCGGAGGTGACCGCGTTCGACGACGAGCTCGCCGTTCTGGTCAAGGACATGGTGGCGACGATGCGCGCAGCCAGGGGTGTCGGTCTGGCGGCCAACCAAGTCGGCGTCGACCGCAAGGTGTTCGTGTTCGACTGCCCCGACGACGACAACGTGTCGGTCACCGGTGTGGTGTGCAACCCGGTCCTGATGCTTCCCGAGGGCAGGGACCGCAACCTCGAGGACGAGGACGAAGGCTGTCTCTCGCTTCCGGGTGCCTTCACCTCCTGCGCGCGACCCGACCAGGCGCGAGTCACCGGAGTCGACGAGCACGGAGAGCCAGTCGAGTTCATTGGCAGTGGCCTGTTGGCCCGTTGCCTCCAGCACGAGACGGACCACCTGTTCGGCACGGTCTTCGGTGATCGAGTACCGGAACGTGCCCGCAAGAAGCTGCACAAGCAGCATCACGAGCTCGCTGAGAACTACCCCGACGACTGGCCCGTCACGATCCTGGTCGATGAACCAGTGATGGAACGTTGAGTCGCCCGAGCCCTTCGACTCACGAGGTTTCGACCTTCCTGACGCCTTCGGCGTGCACGCTCAACCCTTTCGACGCTCAGGCGCGGGGCGCCTTCGGTCTCATAGCCCAGCAGGCGACTGCCACCGATGACGCGACGTTGAGTGAGTCGATGTCAGCGGACATCGGAATCGTCACTCGATGATCGGCTGCCTGCTCCCACCGGCTGCTGAGGCCGTGCCCTTCGGATCCCACGATGAGTGCCAGTCGCTCGACGTCGTGCGGCACCGAATCAAGCGGTACGGAGTCGTCCGCGAGTGTCATGGCGTACGTCGTGAACCCGGCTTCACGCAGGAGGTCAGGGGCGCCGTACCAGTCGTCGACCCGCGCATACGGCAGCCAGAATACTGATCCCATCGACACCTTGATGGCTCGTCGGTAGAGCGGGTCGGCGCAGCGAGGCGACAACAGGATGGCGTCGAAACCGAGCGCAGCAACGCTCCGGAAGATCGCACCGACGTTGGTGTGGTCGGCGAGGTCCTCAACCACCACCACGCGGCGGGCCTTGGCCAGCACGTCCTGGGGCGTGGGCAGCTCAGGACGCTCGAGAGCAGCAAGAGCGCCACGATGTACGTGAAATCCGGTCAGCTTCTCGATCGATGCGTCGTCGAGCACGAAGCACGGAGCCTCGGTCTGCTCGAGAACGTCGCTGAGGGCGTCGATCCACTTCGGCGACATGAGGAACGACCGAGCGTGGTGCCCAGACTCAATGGCTCGGCGGACGACCTTCTCGCCCTCGGCGAGGAACAGGCCGCGCTCTGACTCCAGCTGCAGTCGAAGCTGCACATCGCGGAGGTCGACGTAGTCGCGGAGACGTGGATCGTCGAGATCGTCCAGTCGTACGATCTCGGCCACCGGGCTAGCCTAACGATCATGAGCCTCGATCGACCCATCACTCCCGATCCCTACCCACTGCTTCCCGCCGCTGCGGCATTCAGCGCGACCAGCTCAGACGTCACCGACGGTCAGCCGCTGAAGGACGACCAGGTCAACAAGTTCGGCGACACGTCGCCACAGCTCTCCTGGAGCGGCGCTCCCGAGGGCACCAAGTCGTACGTCGTGACCTGCTTCGATCCTGACGCGCCGATCGTGTCGGGCTTCTGGCACTGGGTCGCAGTCGACATCCCGGCAGACGTCACGGAGCTCGCGGCCGGCGCTGGAGCGTCCGATGACTCACTCCCGGGCCCGGCCTTCCACATACGGAACGACGGAGGCGGCAAGAACTACATGGGCGCTGCTCCGCCGGAGGGCGACCAAGTGCACCGCTACTACTTCGTCGTGCACGCCGTCGGTGAGGAGAGCCTCGGTGTCGACGGCAACGTCTCCCCCGCCGTCGTCGGCTTCAATCTCGCGTTCAAGACTCTGGGTCGCGCCATCATCCACGGCACGTTCCAGCACTGACTCAGGCGGCGGCCCTGTCGGCGTACGCGTTGGCAGTCGTCAAGATGCCGCGCACATAGTCGTCGGAGTGGTTGTAGGAGAAGATCGCTCGCGACCAGCCACCAGGCGTCCGAAGGTCCGCTCCTGATGCGCACAGGTAGCGCGCGGTGGAGAGGGCCGCGTCGTCGATGTCGTTGGGGTCAGCGATCCCATCACCGTCGCCATCGGCGCCCCAGGTGTGCCACGACGACGGGATGAACTGCATCGGCCCAACGGCGTGATCCCATTTCGGATCTCCGTGCCACTCTGTCGTCTTGGCGGTCGCGGGCACCTTGTCTGTTCCACTCGTGCCGTTGAGTGCGGGGCCGAGAATCCGCTCCGACGTAAGTCCGTCGGGCAGAAGCTGTGCGCCGCCATGCGTCCCGTGCCCCGTCTCGACATAGCCAATCGCAGCGATGCTGGTCCAGCCGAGATTGCAGCCGGGCTGCTCTTGCTCGATCTGAAGGGTGGCGTCACCGTACGCCTGCAACGCAATAGGCGGGATGCCCGCACTCACCGACACCGTGAGAACCCATTCGGAGTCAGCGCGTCCCGGCTCTGACGTGACGAGTGGGGCTGGATCCTCCGGACCCGCCGTCGGCAGGAAGTCCTCAAAGACTTCAGGCTCAGCCGTCGCGAACGAGACCGCCACAGCAATGATCATTCCCACCACGCACAGCATTGCCGCAATGGGACCCCAGAAACGCACCCTGTCCAACGCTGTCACCGCCGTATGTCGTCGTACTACTTCTCGGGTGCAGCTGGCGGGGCCGGAGCGGCGCTCTCAGCCGCCTTGGCCGCATCGAGAGCCTGCTGAACGGCTTCGGCAGTGGCGCCCTCGACAGGTGCGTCATCAACGATCGGCGCATCGAAATCGATGCGCGTCTTGTTGCCGCCACCGTCGACAGGAATCTTGCCGACCGTGCCGCCGAGCGTGCCGAGTGCCTTGGTCAGCTCTGCCGGGATGATCCACGTCGTCGCGTTGTCGCCCTCGGCGATCTTGGGGAGCATCTGGAGGTACTGGTAGGACAGCAGCTTCTGGTCGGGGTTGCCGTCGTGGATCGCCTGGAAGACCGTCTGGATGGCCTGGGCCTCTCCCTGTGCGCGCAGGATCTGCGCCTGACGGTCTGCCTGAGCAGTGAGGATCGCGGCCTGACGGTTGCCCTCAGCCGTGAGGATCGCCGACTGCTTCTGGCCCTCAGCCATGAGGATCGCGGACTGACGGTCACCCTCGGCGGTGAGTATCATGGCGCGCTTGTCACGCTCGGCGCGCATCTGCTTCTCCATGGCGTCGATGATCGTGGGCGGCGGGTCGATGCCCTTGAGCTCAACGCGGTTGACGCGAATGCCCCACTTGCCCGTCGCACTGTCGAGCTCGCCGCGCAGGCCTGCGTTGATCTGGTCGCGGCTGGTCAATGCGTGCTCGAGCGTCATGCCACCCGTGATGTTGCGGAGCGTGGTCATGGTGAGCTGTTCGATCGCCTGGATGTAGTTGGCGATCTCGTACGTCGCAGCGACCGGGTCGGTGACCTGGAAGTAGATGACCGTGTCGATCGAGACCACGAGGTTGTCCTCGGTGATGACGGGCTGCGGCGGGAACGACACGACCTGCTCACGCAGGTCGATCATGTAGCGCACCTTGTCGATGAACGGCATCACGATGTTGAGGCCCGCCGGGAGCGTCGTGCGGTACTTGCCAAAGCGCTCGACAATGCCGGCACGCGCTTGAGGAACGATCTTGACCGTCATCGAGACGACCACGACCGCCAATACGGCGAGCGCGACGAGGACGACTAGTACTGCATCCATCAGGACTCCTTGATTGTCACGACAGCAGTGGCGCCATCGATCCGTGTGACGACTACTTCGGTACCGGCTTCAAATGAGGCACCCTCGGTCTCAGCGCGAGCTGACCACACCTCACCGGAGAGCTTGATGCGACCACCTCGGTGGTCGACCGGCTCTGACACCACCGCAGACCTACCCACGAGCCCTTGGTGGCCGGTCGAAAGGGTCGGTCCGGCGTGCAGCCTGGCGACCATCGGCGGGCGTACGAAGAAGAGCAAGCCCAGAGCAACGAGCGCAAATGTGAGCACGGCGACCCATACCGGCGCACCGAGTCCTGCGGCGACTGCCGCTGCCAGCGCACCGAGAGCAAACATCAGCAGCACCAGATCGAGGCTCATCATCTCGACGATGGCAAGCACGACGGCAATACCGATCCAGGTTGCGGCTGCGTGTTCCCTGATCCAGTCGATCATGGTGCGTCTCCTCTGTGGTCCGCTCGATGTCCGTATGCTGCCCGCCGCGCGCTGTAACGTCCACCATTGTTCTGGAGCTCGAGTCGTAGTCCGAACGTACTCCCCAGGGCCTTAGCGGTCAGGGTGGATGAGAGCGGACCCTGAGCGACCACCACTCCATCGCGAAGCATGAGCACATGGGTGAAGCCTGCGGGGATCTCCTCGACGTGGTGGGACACCATGACCAGGACAGGAGCATCGTCTGCCACCGACAGGACCTCGAGGCTGGCGATCAGGTCTTCGCGCGCACCGAGGTCGAGGCCCGCTGCCGGCTCATCCAGCAGAAGTAGCTCAGGATCGGTCATCAGTGCCCGAGCGATCAGTACGCGCTTCCTCTCACCCTCCGAAAGCGTGCCGAACGTCCGGGTGGCGAGCGCCGAGATGCCCAGCTCCCCCATGATCTGGATGGCGCGACGGATGTCTTCCTCGTCGTACTTCTCGTTCCAGCGGCCGGTGACGGCATGAGCGGCTGAGAGCACGGTGTTGCGAACCGACTCGGCCGGCGGGATCTGGTCGGCAACGGTGGTGCTGGTGTGGCCGATCCGCGTACGCAGCTCGAACACGTCGACGCGACCGAGCTTCTGACCCAGCACGCGAACCTTGCCCGAGGTCGGATGCAAGGTCGCGCCGACGACCTGCATGAGCGTCGTCTTGCCTGCGCCGTTGGGGCCGAGAATGACCCAGCGCTCGCCTTCATTGACGGTCCAACTGACCTTGTCGAGGAGCGTCTTGCCCGGGCGCGTCACAGTCACCTTTGACAGCTCGAACGCAGCCGGCATGCACACTCCTGGTCGCCATGGATCGCCGTGCAGTCAACCTATCGCGAGGACCGAGGCCGCGAGCGATAGCCTCGGTCTCGATGACCGAGCATGTGCCCGCGCTGCACCTGACAGATCCGACCGTTCTGGTCACCCTCATCGGAGCCGACCAGAGCGGCGTCACGACGCGCCTGTTCGAGGACCTCTCCGCGTTCGCTGTCGAGGTGATCGACATCGAGCAGCTCGTCGTACGAGGTCGCCTGATTCTCAGTGCGCTGCTGACTGTCCCGGACGACCGTGAGGGGCTCGAGAGCACGGTCCTTGCCGTGGGCGAGGCCTTCGGACTCAACGTGTCGGTCGAGTACGGCACTGGCGATAATCGACCCCGTCGTGTCGGCCGTGCGCAGGTCGTCATCCTCGGTGCTCCGCTCAAGCCCGGTGCGGTGGCCGCCCTGGCCGCACAGATCAAGGACGACGGCGGCAACATCGACCGGATCGTCCGAATGGCGCGCTATCCCGTGACGGCCATCCGCATGGAGGTCTCCGGTGCAGACCCCGACGAGCTGCAAGCCCACCTCGCTGCCGTCGCATTCGAGCAAGGAGTCGACATCGCGGTGCAGGAGAACGGCATCCAGCGCCACGCACAGCGTCTGGTGGTCATGGACGTCGACTCGACCCTGATCCAGGGCGAGGTGATCGAGATGATCGCCGCCCATGCCGGGTTTGAGGCTGAGGTCGCGGCGATCACCGAGTCGGCAATGAACGGCGAGCTCGACTTCAGCGAATCGCTCACGGCGCGGGTCAAGCTGCTCGAAGGAGTCGATGAGAACGCGCTCGCCGAGGTCTACAACGCCCTCGTCTACGCGCCCGGCGCGCGCACCATGATCCGTACGCTCAAGCGGCTCGGCTACCGCTTCGCCCTGGTCAGCGGTGGGTTCACGCAGATCATCGAGCGGATCGCCGCAGAGCTCGGCGTCGACTACTTTGCGGCGAATGAGCTCGAGGTCGTCGACGGGAAGCTCACTGGGCGAATCCTCGGCGACGTGGTCGACCGGGCCGGCAAAGCCGAGGCGTTGAGACGTTTCGCGGACGAAGCTCGCATACCGGTTCGCAACACGGTCGCGATCGGCGACGGTGCCAACGACCTAGACATGCTCGCTGCATCCGGCCTTGGCATTGCGTTCAACGCCAAGCCGGTCGTACGTGACCAGGCGCGTACGTCGGTCAACGTGCCGTACCTCGACGCGATCGTCTACCTGCTCGGCATCACACGCGAAGAGGTAGAAGCCGCAGACGCTGCCGACTAGGTCGCGTTGGTCGTTCGGCCGCGGGCTGCCTCAGCTCATTCGTCGTCTTCGAGGCGGAAGCCGATCTTCATTGTCACTTGGTAGTGCGAGACCTCGGTGTCGGTGATCTGGCCGCGGATGTTGGTCACCTCGAACCAGTCCAGATGACGCAAGGTCTTGCCAGCGCGCTCGATCCCGTTGTCGACGGCCTCGCTGACGCCTTCGGTGGACGTGCCGACGATTTCACTGATGCGATAGGTGCGGTTGCTCATGGTCACATCATGCACGGTGGGGGCGCGACGTACTCTGGAGGTGTGACACCCGAACCCGTGGAGCCCCGCAAGCAGCAGGTCTACTCGATCACGACCGCTGCCACGTCCCACAGCGATGACATCGGCAGTCGCGAGAAGCGTTACGCCATCTCGATGGGTATCCGCACTGCGTGCTTCATAGGCGCGATCATCGCCGACGGCTGGTTGCGCTGGGTGCTGCTGGCCGGTGCGCTCCTGCTGCCCTACACGTCGGTCATTCTGGCCAATGCCGGCGTACGCAAGCGAGGTTCCGGACCCTCGGTGTTCGGTCCTGAGAAGGCGATCGAGGCCCCGCGGCCAACACAGCTCGATGACTGAAGATCTGGTCTGCTCGGCCAAAGGTTGCGGTGCCGATGCGACGCACCAGGTGATCTGGAACAACCCCAAGATCCACACGCCTGATCGGCGCAAGATCTGGCTGGCCTGTGACGAGCACTCGCAGACGCTCCGCAAGTTTCTCGACGCGCGCGGCTTCTGGATCGAGACTCTCGCGGTCTAGCGACCCAGCAGCGGCTCGATTGGCGCGTTCAACTACCGTCGTGGTGTGTTCCGCTTCCTGCTGAGCAGTCGCTGGATCGGCTTCGCACTATTCGTCGTCCTGCTCTCGGCGATCTGCGTTCGTCTCGGTATGTGGCAATTCGATCGTCTTGATCATCGCCTCGCCCAGAACAAGGTCATCTCCGCGCACTTCAAGGCCTCTCCGGTCGAGCTCACCTCCGCCCTTGCTCCGGACGAGAAGGTTGACGACTCCTCGGAGTGGACGCGCGTGACGGCCACCGGCACGTACGACCTCGAGCATCAGGTGACCGTGAAGTTCACGACTCGCGATGGAGCACCCGGAGTCGACGTCGTCACTCCCCTGGTAATCGCTGACGGCACAGCGGTCCTGGTCGACCGGGGCTGGATCGAGACCAAGAACACCGTCGACAATCCCGACGTTCCTGCCCCGCCGACGGGTGAGGTCAGCCTCATGGGCTGGCTGCGGCAGAACAATGGCGCCGGAAGTGACGCAACCCGACCGGTCGACGGCCAGATCCGGGCAATCTCCAGCATCGGCATGGCGAAGTTCGTCCCGTACGACCTGGCCGACGGCTACCTCAACCTTCGAACTCAGGACCCGGCTGCCACGAACGAGCTCGACCTCGAGCCCAAGCCGGAGCTCGGCCAGGGGCCACACTTCTTCTACGGACTCCAGTGGGTGTTCTTCGCCCTGCTGGCCACCGTGGGGTACTTCTGGTTCGCGCGAGCCGAGGCCAAGGAGCGCCGCAACCCGACTCGTATCGACGGTTTCGCTAAGCCAGACTGACGAGGTCGGCGTAGTCGTCGGACCAGAGGTCCTCGTCGCCGTCAGGCAGCAGCAGTACCCGGTCGGGTTCGAGTGCCATCACAGCGCCCTCGTCGTGCGAGACGAGCACAATGGCGCCCTCATAGGTACGGATGGCGCGCAGCACCTCTTCGCGTGACGCCGGGTCAAGGTTGTTGGTCGGCTCGTCGAGCAGCAGCACATTGGCGCTCGAGACGATCAGGCTGGCCAGCGCGAGACGCGTCTTCTCGCCACCGGACAGCACAGCTGCCGGCTTGGAGGTGTCGTCGCCGCTGAACAGGAACGAGCCCAAAACGCTGCGAGCCTCGGTGTCGGTCAGCTGCGGTGCCGCCGACTGCATGTTCTCGAGGACGGTGCGCGACGTGTCGAGCGTTTCGTGCTCCTGGGCGAAATAGCCGATCTTCAGGCCGTGCCCGGGCATGATCTCTCCGGTGTCCGCCTCGAGCGTTCCGGCAAGCATACGGAGCAACGTCGTCTTGCCGGCACCGTTGAGTCCGAGGATGACGACGCGGCTACCCTTGTCGATCGCCAGGTCGACATCGGTGAAGATCTCGAGCGAGCCGTACGACTTCGACAGGCCCTCAGCCATGAGCGGTGTCTTGCCGCACGGTGCAGGCTTCGGGAACTTGATGTTCGCGACCTTGTCGTGCACGCGTTCGTTCTCTAGACCGGCAACCATCTGCTCGGCGCGACGGAGCATCTGCTGTGCTGTGGCTGCCTTGGAGGCCTTGGCGCGGAACTTGTTGGCCTGGCTGGTCAGCTCGCCGGCCTTCTTGACCGCGATGGCCCGCTCACGCTTGCGACGGTGCTCATCGGCTTCGCGCTGCTTGACGTACGACTTCCAGCCCATGTTGTAGATGTCGATCGTGGCCCGGTTGGCGTCGAGGTACAGAACCTTGTTGACGGTCTCCTCGATCAACTCGACGTCGTGACTGATGACCACGATGCCGCCACTGAAGGTCTTGAGGAATCCGCGCAGCCACACCACGGAGTCCGCGTCCAGGTGGTTGGTCGGCTCATCGAGGAGCAGGGTGTCTGCATCGGAGAACAGGATGCGAGCAAGCTCGATGCGCCGACGCTGTCCACCCGAGAGGGTCGACAGCGGCTGCTCGAGCACACGATCCGGCAGACCGAGGTTGTGGGCGATCGTCGCTGCTTCCGACTCGGCTGCGTAGCCACCGCCGGCACCGAAGGCCGTGTCGGCGCGGGTGTAGGCCTTCATCGCCTTCTCGGCGATCTCCGGGTCGGGTGAGCCCATGTCGAGCTCGGCCTTGCGCATGGCGATCAGCGCGGTGTCGAGGCCGCGGGCCCCGAGGATGCGATCGCGGGCGGTCGTCGCGAGATCACCTGACTTCGGGTCCTGTGGGAGGTAGCCGACCTTGCCGGTGGAGGTGATCGAGCCCTCGGCGGGCTGTCCTTCGCCGGAGAGCATGCGGGTCAAGGTGGTCTTGCCGGCGCCGTTGCGTCCGACGAGGCCGATCTTGTCGCCCTTGTCGACGCGGAACGAGACGCCCGACATCAGGACGCGCGCGCCGAAGCGCAGCTCCACATTGGAGACGGTGAGCATGGTGTGACTTTCGGATCAGGGTGTGCGAATGGGCGGTGTCATGCGCCGATGTCATTCCCGCTGGATCGAGTTCACACGTTCATTCTACGGGCGTTGCAGCGGTTCCCTGACCATTCGCGCGTGTGCCTCTCGACACGCACCACTCGGTGGTTGAGTAGCGAGGTACGAGCGTATCGAAACCTCGTGCGACGGCGTTCTTGTGCTGGGATGTCAGCTCACCAGGTTTCGACGTTCCTGACGCCTTCGGCGTGACTCGCTCAACCCGGCTTCGCGCTCGCTCGCAGGGCTCGCTCGACTCAGCCGATATTGAAGCCGAGGGCGCGGAGCATCTCGCGGCCGTCGTCGGTGATCTTGTCCGGGCCCCACGGCGGCATCCAGACCCATTCGATCCGGAAGTCGTTGACCAAGCCGTCGAGGGCAGCACGTGTCTGGTCCTCGATGACGTCAGTCAGCGGGCAGGCCGCCGAGGTGAGCGTCATGGACAGCACCGTGTTGGAGTGCTCGTCGACGTCGGCGCCGTAGACGAGGCCGAGGTCGACAACGTTGATGCCGAGCTCCGGGTCAACGACATCCTTCATCGCCTCCATGACGTCCTCGACTGTGGTCGTACCGCCCACGGGCTGGGTGTCGACGTCGGGCAGGTCGCTGTGATCAGTGGTCATGCGGGATCTCCCGGGGTTGACGTGTGGTGTTGAGGATCGCGTGTGACAAGAGCTTGGGCGACGGCGTCTTTCCAGGCCATCCATGACAGCAACGCGCACTTGACGCGTGCCGGGAACTGCGCGACACCGGCGAAGGCAATGCCGTCCTCGAGGATGTCCTCGTCAGGCTCGACCTTGCCCTTGCCTTGCATGAGCTCGGTGAACGTGTCGAGCACGGCCATGCCTTCGGTGACGGTCTTGCCGATGATCAGCTCGTTGAGCACCGAGGCGGACGCCTGGCTGATGGAGCAGCCGACCGAGTCATAAGAGACGTCGGCGACGGTCTCACCATCAAGGTGCACGCGCAGCGTGATCTCGTCACCGCAGGTGGGGTTGACGTGGTGCACCTCGGCCTCAAAGGGCTCGCGGAGTCCTTTGCCATGCGGGTGCTTGTAGTGGTCCAGGATGATCTCCTGGTACAGCGAATCGACGTTCATGGCCTCAGTCATGAGAAGTACTTCTTCGTATGGTGCAACGCCTCGACAAGCGCATCAATTTCCTGAGTCGTCGTGTAGAGGTAGAACGAAGCACGAGTCGTGGACTGCACACCGAAGCGCAGGTGAGCCGGCTTGGCGCAGTGGTGACCAGCGCGTACGGCAACACCCTTGGAGTCGAGCAGCTGTGACACGTCGTGCGGGTGGATGTCGCCGAGCGTGAAGCTCACCGCTCCCCCGCGCTGCTCGGCGGTTTTTGGGCCGACGACCTTGAGGCCGTCGATCTCCTGGAGCGCACCGAGCGCGTACGCAGTGATCTCCTGCTCGTGCGCCGCGACGTTCTCCATGCCGATCGAGGTGAGGTAGTCAGCGGCTGCGCCGAGACCGACTGCCTCGGCGATCGGCGGCGTGCCTGCCTCGAAGCGTGCGGGCGGCGGAGCGTAGGTCGATGCCACCATCGTGACGGTCTCGATCATCTCGCCACCGCCGAGGAAAGGCGGCAGCTCGGCGAGCAGGTCGTAGCGGCCCCACAGGACGCCGATTCCGGTCGGACCGACCATCTTGTGACCCGTGAAGGCAACGAAGTCGGCGCCCAAGGCCGCGACATCGACGGGGAGCTGCGGCACGGCCTGCGACGCGTCGACCACCACGAGGGCGCCAACAGAGTGCGCCTTCTCGATGATGACGTCGAGCGGGTTGATCGTGCCGAGCATGTTGGACACCCACGTGACCGATACGACAGCAGTCTGCTCGGTGATCAGCTGGGCGATGTTGTCCAGGTCGAGGCGGCCCTCGTCCGTGACACCGAACCAGCGGAGGCCCGCGCCAGTGCGCTGCGACAGCTGCTGCCACGGAACGATGTTGGAGTGGTGCTCCATCTCGCTGATGACGATCTCATGATCCTGGCCGATGCGACCGGAGTCGCCGAGCACGCGTGCCACCAGGTTGAGCGCCTCGGACGCGTTCTTGGTGAACACGACCTCGTCACGGTTGGGTGCAGCGATGAAAGCGGCAACCTTGTCGCGACCCAGCTCGAACGCCGCACTCGCCTCAGCACCGAGCTGGTGCATCGCCCGGGCGACGTTGGCGTTGTGCAGCCGGTAGTGATCGTCGATCGCGCGGATGACGCTCTCGGGCTTCTGCGAGGAGTTGGCGCTGTCGAGATAGACCAACGGCAGGTCTCCGGCCAGGCGGCGGCTCAGGATCGGGAAATCAGCCCTGATCCTGGCCACGTCAAAAGGCGAAGTGTCGTGGGTCGTGCTCTCGACGAGGGTCACGCTGAAGCAGCCGCCTTGACGTACTTGTCGTAGCCGTTGGCCTCGAGCTGGTCAGCGAGCTCGCGCCCACCCTGCTCGGCGACCTTGCCGGCGACGAACACGTGCACGTAGTCAGGCTTGATGTACTGGAGGATGCGCGTGTAGTGCGTGATCAGCAGTAGGCCGCGATCGCCCTGCGAGCTGTAGCGGTTGACGCCGTCCGACACGACCCGCAGCGCGTCGATGTCGAGGCCTGAGTCGGTCTCGTCGAGCACGGCGAACTTCGGGTTGAGCAGCTCGAGCTGAGCGATCTCGTGGCGCTTCTTCTCGCCACCGGAGAATCCCTCGTTGACGTTGCGCTGAGCGAACTCCTTGTCGAGCGTGACACGCTCGAGCGCCTCGTTGACGTCCTTGATCCACGTACGCAGCTTGGGGGCCTCGCCGTCGATCGCAGTCTTCGCCGTGCGGAGGAAGTTGGCGACGGAGACGCCGGGAACCTCGACGGGGTACTGCATCGCGAGGAAGAGACCCGCACGAGCGCGCTCATCGACCTTCATCGACAGGATGTCGACGCCGTCGAGCGTGACGCTGCCCTTGGTGACGGTGTACTTGGGGTGACCCGCGATCGAGTAGGCAAGAGTCGACTTGCCCGAACCGTTGGGGCCCATGATTGCGTGGACCTCTCCGGACTTGACGGTGAGATCGACGCCTTTGAGGATCTCCTTTTCGCCTTCCTCGGTGTTGACCGAGACGTGAAGGTCCTTGATCTCAAGCGTTGCCATGTGCGTTCAGCTCCTGTGCTGTGGGGGTGCCGGAGAGATCAACCAGAACGGCGTCTCCCTCGATCTGTGTGGGGTAGGTCGGTACGGCCTCGGTGGCCGGAAAGTTGACGGGCTTGCCAGTACGTACGTCGAAGCGCGATCCGTGCAACCAGCACTCGATCTCGCAGCCCTCGACGTCTCCCTCTGACAGTGGGATGGACGCGTGCGAGCACTCGTCACGCAGCGCATAGACGTCGTCGCCGTCACGTACGAGGGCGACCTCTTGACCGTCGATCTCGACGGCGAGGACACCTCCGCTCGGGACGTCGGCGAGCTGCGCGGCGTGGACATAACTCACGCGAGCCGTCCTACGTGCGCGGCCAGCTCCTCTTCGATGGAGGCCACGAGGCGCTCCTGGAGGGCCGGAACACCGATGCGACGAATGATGTCGTTGAAGAAGCCGTGCACGACGAGTCGGCGTGCTTCTTCCTCTTCGATGCCACGGCTCTGCAGGTAGAACAGGTGCTCGTCGTCGAAGCGGCCAGTCGTCGACGCGTGTCCTGCGCCTTCGATGTCACCGGTCTCGATCTCGAGGTTCGGCACTGAGTCAGCCTTGGCGCCGTCCGTCAGGACGAGGTTGTCGTTGCTCTCGTACGTGAGGATGCCTTCGGCTTCCTTGCGGATGAGGACGTTGCCGATCCAGACGGTGTGAGCGTCCTTGCCCTGGAGCGCGCCTTTGTACTCGACGTTGCTCTTGGTGCGCGGTGCCGTGTGATCGACGAACAAGCGGTGCTCAATGTGCTGGCCCTCGTCGGCGAAGTAGACGCCGAGCATCTCGACGCTGCCGCCGGTGCCGATGTAGTCGGCAGAGGTGCTGGCGCGTACGACGTCGCCGCCGAGCGAGACGGCGATGTGGCGCAGCGAGGCATCGCGGCCAACCCGAGCGTGCTGGGTGACGACGTGAACACTGTCGTCGTTCCAGTCCTGGACCGTCACGAACGTCAGCTGAGCGCCGTCCTCGAGGACAACCTCGATGTTCTCGGCCCAGGTCGCGGATCCGTCGTAGTCGACGACGACAACCGACTTGCTGAACGCGCCAGCGCGTACGAGCAGGTGTCCTGCAGCGGCCTTCTCGAGGCCTCCACCGTGCAACCGGATAGTGGTCGGGTCGGCAATCTCGGTGTTGGCCGGGATAGTGACCTCGAAGACGGACTTCGTCGCATCCCAGGCGCGAGCCGAGACACGGTCGACCGGGACGTAGCCCGAGACGCCGCGAGCCGAGTCGGCGGCAGGCACCGATACGGCACTCACGCCTTCAGCTGCGTCGACCTCGACCTTGAAGTCCTCGCCGTCGAGCGGGGTGTCCTGGTGCAGGCCACGGAGACGCTTGAGCGGGGTGAACCGCCAGATCTCCTCCATGCCCGTGGGCACAGCGTGGTCGGCGAGATCGAATGATCCCTCCGGGTGAAGATGTGATTCGACTGGAGACAGCTCCAGGGCTTCGGCGATGCTCAACCGACTGCACCCTCCATTTGAAGTTCGATGAGACGGTTCAGCTCAAGCGCGTACTCCATGGGGAGCTCGCGAGCGATGGGCTCGACGAATCCACGGACGATCATCGCCATGGCCTCGTCCTCCTCCATACCGCGTGACATGAAGTAGAAGAGCTGGTCGTCGCTGAGCTTGGACACAGTGGCCTCGTGGCCGAGCGTCACGTCGTCCTCGCGGACGTCGACGTACGGATAGGTGTCCGAGCGGCTGATCTGGTCGACCAGGAGCGCGTCGCACTTGACCGTGCTGGCCGAGCCTTCAGCGCCCTCGAGCACCTGCAGGAGTCCGCGGTAGGACGTACGTCCGCCGCCGCGTGCAACCGACTTGCTCAGGATCGAGCTGGACGTGTTGGGGGCAGCGTGCACCATCTTGGCGCCGGCGTCCTGGTGCTGACCCTCGCCTGCGAACGCGATCGACAGGGTCTCGCCACGGGCGTGCTCGCCCATGAGGTAGACCGCGGGGTACTTCATCGTGACCTTGGAGCCGATGTTGCCGTCGACCCATTCCATCGTCGCGCCCTCTTCGCAGACAGCGCGCTTGGTGACGAGGTTGTAGACGTTGTTGGACCAGTTCTGGATCGTCGTGTAGCGGACGCGGGCGCCCTTCTTGACGACGATCTCGACGACGGCCGAGTGCAGCGAGTCGCTCGAGTAGATCGGCGCGGTGCAGCCCTCGACATAGTGAACGTACGAACCCTCATCAGCGATGATCAGCGTGCGCTCGAACTGGCCCATGTTCTCGGTGTTGATGCGGAAGTAGGCCTGCAGCGGGATGTCCACGTGGACGCCCTTGGGCACGTAGATGAACGAGCCACCCGACCACACGCTG